>JBGMRN010000023.1:0-25154 GCA_048061535.1 Thermoanaerobaculales bacterium
AGCGTTCGGAGATTCCCGAGCTTGCCATCCCCGATCCTTTCACGGGCCGAGACATTGTCTATGAACCCCACGACGACGGGTCTCTGCGGCTGGCCATAGTCGTTTCGGAGGATCTCCTCGCCAATCTCTTCCCGCAGCTTCTCGCGCAGCTCCATGCACAGACGTTCGCGCTGACGCTTCCACCCCTGACGTAAATAAGTGGCGCTGCTTCGCAGAACCGATGGCAGGACAAGGCTCAGCGCGGGGCGCAAGGGTCAAGAACACGGGGGTGCTGTCGCCAGTCGTTGACCGGTGGTCTCCGCCAAGCCGTCTATTGCGGCCTGCACCTGCTCGACGCCGAGATCCGCCCAGGCAAGCTCACGGCACGACCCGGCCGCTGGCACGTCGCGGAGCGTGTGACCGACACGTGAGCTCGATGATCACCGGGTCCTGACCCAGCTCGACGACAGCTTCAGCGTCGGCGACAGGGACGCGTGACACGGTGAAGGCGGAGGCGTAGTCGGTTACTTGCGAGCCGTCGGGGTAGTCGGGCACCAGGTCGGTGACGGTCACGGTCGTCCCCGTGAGGCTGGTCAGGGTGAGAGCCACTGCGTCGCCGGAGGTGTAGCCGGGCTCGTCGAAGTAGTCCCACCAGGCGACGTAGACCGGCTGGCCGGCCTTCTCGACGCGGAAGAGGTAGAGATGATCATCCTCTGTGCCGTCGTGCAGCGTGGCGAGGGTGTCCCAGTCCGCGCCTTCCAGTTTCTCGGTCATCTTCTTGTAGGCATAGTAGCCGAGCTTCTTGACGCCCAGCCCAAGGTCGTTCGAATCCTGACCATCATAAATCACGCCGGTGTGGTCGAAGTAGCCGTCGTCGTGCTGAAAGCCCTCGATCAGAAAGGCCGAGAAGATCGTTTCCACCCCACGGGAAAGGGAATAGACATACCGCTTGAGGAGGTCGCCGGCTTGCTGGCGTTCAGTCTGAAAGGGGAGGTCCGTGAACGGTGGAAATGGCATAGACACAGGGTCTCCCGAATAAGCTCCCATCTCGGTAATCCAAATCGGAAGATCATCGGGAAACCCGGCTTCTGCGAGCGTTGCCCGGATGTGCGTCAACACGTCCTGTCCGCCAGCCGGATTCCGCAATCGATAGTCCCCCGTTGCATTGCCATACCAGTGAAAATCGAAGACATCCACGTATTGTCCTCCGAGAGCAGCTAGAATTGGTGCGAATATGCTCTCGAAATTTGTCACGTAATCATCGCCCCCAATCATGCCAAGTCCGGCCACACCGCCAATCAGGACCGTGCAGTCCGGACAGGCGGCTTTGATTGCCTCGTAGGTAATCTGCTGCACGATGGCGAAGTCCGAGGCAGCCAACTCGCTTGGCTCATTGCCAACCTGCCAGTGCTTGATGGGATTGGTCAGACCGGGCATATCATCAATGCCGTCGCCGTCGTATCGCTCCACGGTGGCGCGAACAAACGTTTTGTACTTGTCGATATCGACCGGAATGTACGAGTCGGTGAGTGTATAGCCCTGCGGAAAGCGAGGGTTATCCGGCGCTATGTTCGCCAGGATGCCAATACCCTGCGGAACGGCGCTGTACTGATGGTCGTACAGGCTGAAATCAAGGGTTGCATCGCCAGTATCGGGTTGCACGACAGACCAAAAGGCATAAATCGGTGGACGATGCCAGCGAACGCCGATATTCTCAGCATCGACAAACCCATTGTTCGGATACCCGGGTTTGAAGACGCCTGCCGGATGAAAGCCAAAGGGCGAACCTCCATCGTTATCCGCCTGTTCTTCTCGTATCTCCTCAAGAATGTCGTAGAACAGATTCCATGCCTTTGAATCATTTCCATAGAGGCTTTCGATTTCAAGAACACTCCCTATATCGATTCCACCGGGTTCTTCTTCTGATCTATAGATTACGCTCTTTTCTCGACTATTCAGCCTTGCCCATTTTGATTTTCCGTTTGTAGCAGCGTTAAGATATGCTACCGCATGCTTATAATAGTACTCAAGGGCATGGTCATTTTTCCCCTGAAGTCTTTGATAGATGCCTTCGTAATTTCCAACAAACGAATAGCCACACCTTTCAAACCAAAAATCATCTTCAGTTTCATAGTCTCTGCCTTCTCCAACCTTAGCATCTCGAGCCTTCTTCCAGTTCTGTAGGCCCCCAATATTTTCAATATCCAATTCAGGGTCATCTAATAATTCCTTTGCGCAGTGAGGCCCTTCCACGTCAATGAAGAAAGCAACATTCTTGCTTAATCCCGGATATCTGCCCAAGACACCAGATGCCAAGAGCGCACCGCTTGAACGAGTCCACACACCTACCATGGTCGAGCTTACGTTTGGATTATTGAAGATGTCATTAAGGACCTCTGCGACATCGTCCTGGTCCTTGAATCCTTTGTAATCTCTTTCACTGGAGCCTACCGGGTAGTCAGTTCTCGTCGGAGAATCAAAAGCTACAAAAATGACTCCATTTGAAGCAGCTTCTCTGATGGTTTCACTATTCAGCAGGAACGTCATTTCACCCCATCCACCTGCCAGCTCCAAGACCGCTGGGAATCTGTCATCGGGATATAGTGCGAGCTTTGGCCTTACGGAACGAACATATAGATCATAGCCATTATTGCTTCTTAAAGTGTATGCAACGTCTTCTATCTCAAAGGTGTTTTCTCTTGAAAAGGACTGATCCATGTTGTACTTCACGTCGTTGGTTTGAAGGACCTCGTTGATTGCCTGGTCGCTCTGCGTGACCGTCAAAGTGTCGATCGTTTGATTGTCCCTACGGACGAAGGGCTCCGGACAAAAAACGTCCGTCGATGTCACAGAGCTACTGGCGACATTGGGTAGGGCGGTGCGATCCGCTGGTCTCGCCGGTCTCACGCATGGCCGGCCAAAGGCCGTGATCGCCATGAGCCAAAACACGACCGCGCACACACATGCTCTCGATCTCATGACATGTCCTCTCGCAGTTCGATTGGTCTGTCGGTTAAGCTCAACATTTCACCGAGGTTCGATGACCGCCGAACGGGTTTCCACGCAAGTCCCATCTCCAGGGGGCATGCGGGGGCCTCTGTCGCCGAACGCCGGGGCATCGCGGTGTTGCGATGGTCCGAACCATGCGGCATCCAAGGGGCGCTCCATCCGATTCCGACGCATTCCCGCGTGTGCAGGTTGACACCGTTGTGGGCATGGGTTCTACTCCCCGTGAACCATCGCATGGAATGGACGGGGAGGGACCCAATGAGATTATTGAGTGCATTTCTCGGCTGCGCGATCGGAGCATTGTTGCTGGGGATCGGGACGCCTGCGGCGACGGCCGAGGAACCGAAGGTGGAAGTGCCGCAGCCGACTGTGCCGGGGCTGTTCACGATCCAGGGTCAGTTCACCAGGATCGCCTACAACAACGAGGGCTGGGTCACGCTCGGCTATCGCGTGGCCAACGATTCACAGGATCAGGACTGGTTGATGCTCGACGTGGGGTTGTCACTCCGCAAACCGACCAAGAACCAGAAGCTGACGCGTGAAAACTTCACGCTCAAAATGCCCGACGGATCGACCGTGCCGCTGGCAACCCAATCAGAGTTCAAAGAGGCCGGCCACCTGCGTGCCTTGAACGCCAGGGCCAACACCATCCGCGACTCGATCAACTACTTTCCGGTCGAGGCGAATCAGGCCTGCGCGATCGGTTTCTTCTCGGACCCCACGTCGGCTGCGCGGTCGATTTCCTACGATCAGGTCGAGCTGAGCTTCCGCCGCGCCTGCCTCGGCCGCCTGTTCTTCAAGCTGCCCGAGGGGAAGAAGATCGTGCCCGGCCAGTACTGGCTCTACGTCGATTTTGCCGGCAGCCAGGTGCAAACACCCTTCAGGATCATGACCAAGGAGGAGGAGAAGTTCCTCAAGAAAAACTGGAAGGATCTCAAGAAGGAGCATGAAGCGTTCCTGAAGCAGGAGGCCGCAAAGGCGAAGCAACAGAAGTAAGCTTCACCCACAACCCCCCGGAACCGACGATGCGCCGCCTCATCGAGCCGTTCAGGCTCGGTGCCTTTCTCGTCATCTCCGTCTCGAGATGGAATGCTGGCGGACATAGACCCTGGCGCCGGGGCGCTTCACCTTGACGTCAATCCGGTAGCGTCCCTCGAGCTTCGGCGGCGGCACGATCGAAAGGTCGTAGTAGCTGGATATCACCCGCACCAGCTTTCCCATCGAACCTTCGGGAAAGAGGTACGTCTTGAAATAGATCCCGCCGGTGTCTTGGCTCACGCTCCTGAGGCCCGCCTCGAGGGTGTGAAAGTCGGCGGTTGTGATATCGAGCGAGTAGACCGAGGTCCGGGCTGCGGACAGCGCCGCGACTGCGGCGCCGTACTCACCGCCGACCGTAATCGGGTGGCCGCGGTTGTAGCGCCCGATCCCCCAACCGAAGAAGACCAGGGTTTTGGGGCCGGGCAACGGGATCAACGCGCGCGCGACAACCTCGAGGGCGCGGGTCATGGTGGCGGCCTGTCGAGCCTCGTCAACGTTGAAGAACTCAGCCATCCGGGGAGAGGAAGGCTCGGGAGGATCGATGGTGCCACCGAGGATCTCGGTCGCGGTGATCATTTCTGCAAGCGCCTCGTGATCAACGGTGAAATCAGAGCGCAGCTCGAGGTGACTCTCAAAGGTCAAGAACGCGACCCTGTCGGACGGAGGTAAACTACGGACGAATTCAGCGGCCTGGGGCGCCATCCGGACGACGCCCTTGATCCGGTACAGGTTAATGTCGCTTTGGAACAGGACAACAATCAACCGGGGCTCAGGCACCGCCACGATCGATTCGGAAGGTACGACCCCATCCTCGGGGGTCGCGACCATGGCTGCCGCCTCCCTGGTCGTCGGGATCCACGAAGCCGACTCCACCTCCACCCGTCGGCCATTGATCTTGACCCGGAAATCCTCCGGCCCGAGGCCCGTGATGGGAAAGCCCGAATCGTCCACGACCCGTACCTCGCTGAGAATTCGCCTCACCTCGACGGTTGTCCCGAACGGAAGCGGCGTCGGTTGGGCGCCGACCGCAGCGCTCACAGTCGCCACGACCATCGACAGGACGAAGGTACGGATGAAAAATCGCGAATTCATGATGTGTTTACGCAATCCCCGTGCCCCGGTTCGCGGGTCACTCTCGAGGTCGGCCGGCGAGACCTCAACCACGCACCGAAATCGTCCGCACACGCGAAACATCCGAGGCGCGGGCGCCGGGACCGCATCAACGCATTCCGGCGGACAGCGCAAGTGTAACCGGAACGGAGGCTCCCGGCGATCGTGGTAGCCTCGGGCGGAACGAAAGGAAAACCCAGTCCGTGGAACCCATTCGCTATTCCGCCGCTGCTTGCCAGACCGATCTGGCGAATCCGATCAACCGCAAGGAAATGAGCGCCAACACCGGTCGCATGCTGTCTATGGTCGACTCGGCGATCGCAGGCGCCGCTCCGTTCCTGCCGGTGCGTCTCGTCGTTTTCCCGGAGTTCGCTCACTCGGCGCCCGTTTTCCCAACCCTCGCCGAGCTCCAGGACAAGCTCGCGGTCCCGATTCCCAACGAGCACACCGAGCGGCTGCACGCGAAGGCGAAGGAGCACGGGATCTACATCCAGAGCGGAACGATGATCGAGGCCGACCCGAAGTGGCCCGGGGTCGTGTTCAATTCGACGTGTCTGATCGGTCCCGAGGGCCTCCTCTACAAGTACCGCAAGGTCAATCCCTGGATCCCCTATGAGGTGCACGCAAGCCCTCACGACCTCCCGGATTACGACGAGCCTCTCTTCCCGGTGGCGGACACGCCGATCGGCCGCATCGGGTGTGCGATCTGCTACGACTGGGTCTTCCCGGAGGTGCTGCGGGAGCTGGCGATGAATGGGGCGGAGGTCCTGGTGCGCGTTTCCGCCTACATGGACCCCTGGGGCGCCACCGAGCCCATGGACTGGTGGACGGTTGTGAACCGTTGCCGAGCCCTGGAAAACCTGGCCTACGTCGTGGCTGCGAACCAGGGCGCCTCGCTACGGCTCTATCCTCCCTACTCCTGGCCCGGCGGGAGCATGGTGGTCGATTTCGACGGGCGCCTGCTCGCCCAAGCTTCGCCGGGGCCGGGCGAGCGCATCGTCATCGCTCCTATCGACATCACCGCGCTCCGGCACGAGCGCAAGACGCGACGCGGCCACCACATGCTCGCGCACCTGCGGACAGAGGCATATCCTTCCTATCGCCGGCATGTTTATCCGCCAGTGGGGCATTCGGGCGTCCTCTCATACGAGGAGAACAACGCGCGTATCGATCAGGCGAAGGAAAGCCTCAGGCAGCCGGACGTCGCTCGAGAAGGTACCGAGCCCACAGTCTGATTCGGATTCCCCTACCCCTTCGACCCAAGGAAAACCTCCGTCGTCACATCGTTTGGGCATGGGGACCCTGCGAAATCGGGCCCTGGACAGTCTTCCACGGTAATGACCGAGGAGGTAACTCGGATCGCCAGGCGGCGATTTGCGAGGCGAGAGATCTGGCCGCAGCCGGGGATCGCAGGTGGGCGGTCACCCGCTCACCGTGGTGGGTCACGGCGCCCGCAGGGCGACAGTTATTGAGAATTCAGAATTCAAAACTGATCTTCATCCCGCCCCCACCTCCAACGAAACGTCCGACCACGCCGCCGAGTGCGTCAGGGCGCCGACCGAGAGCAGATCGACACCGGTTTCGGCGACCGCAGCGGCGGTATCTAGATCAATGCCGCCCGAGGCCTCGGTGAGGCAGCGGCCGTCCACCAGGGTCACCGCCCGGCGCAGGGTCTCGGGGTCCATGTTGTCGAGGAGGACCGCGTCTACCCCGACGGCAAGCCCTTCTTCGAGCTGCTCGAGGGTGTCCACCTCGAGCTCGATCTTGACCATGTGACCCACGCCCGCGCGCGCCCGCTCGACCGCCTGACGGACGCCACCCGCCACCGCCAAGTGGCTGTCCTTGATCAACACCGCGTCGTCGAGCCCGAAACGATGGTTGGCGCCGCCGCCGCAGCGCACGGCGTACTTCTCGAGCGCCCGCAGGCCGGGGGTGGTCTTGCGGGTGCACACAACCTGTGCCCGAGTCCCCACCACCGCGCGCACGAAGGCCCGGGTCAGGGTGGCGATGCCGCAGAGGCGGCCGAGGATGTTGAGCGCGGTCCGCTCGGCGGTGAGAATGGCGCGAGCCGGGCCGCGCAACCGAACCAGAGTGTCGCCCGGCGCCGCATCCCTACCGTCATCGACGGCGATCTCGGTGTCCACCGCCGGATCGAGAATCTGGAAGACCCGTGCCGCCACCTCGACCCCGGCAACCCGGCCTTCGCGGCGGGCAATGATCGCGGCCCTTGCCTCAGCCTCCGCCGGGACCACGGCGTCGGAGGTGAGATCGCCGGCCCGCCCCAGGTCCTCGCGGAGCGCAGAACGGATGAGGTCCTCGTAGAGAATGGGGGGCAGCGGGGCGATGGTGGTCATGGGTGCTCCTTCGTTGAATCAAGAATGCTAGCCCGTTCTCGTCCAGAAACGGTCCTTTTTGGCAATTTCGTCGTCAGACTGCGGATTTCCTTGTGCGACGTATAGGAGTACGTCTCCGCGGAAATCCTTGTCTTCCTAAAACTTGCACAAAAATCGCTCGTTTCCGCATCGAGAACTGCGCTTTCCCCTCCAGAGTTTCTGGACAGGAACTAGCCCGGATATTGAGTTCCCTCGCTCATCCCCTTTTCTCCTTTTCTCCTCTTCTCCTCATCCCCTCTTCCCGTCTGCCTCCCTATTGACCGCCGGCTGCGGGGAGCTGGATCGGTTGGGGGCGGAGCATGCGTTCGCCCTCGAAGACCAGCGGCTGACGCCAGCAGGCGCACGGCCGTGGGGAGTCGGTGCGGTAGTGGGCGCCCCGGCTCTCGGTGCGGACGGTGGCGGCCCGCACGACCATCCGCCCTACGAGCAACATATTGCCGAGCTCGCCGCCACCCGGCCCGGCTGCATTCTCCAACTCGGCGAGCTCCTCGGCGACGCGACGCAGCCCTGCCGCATTGCGCTCGAGCCCCACACCCTCCCACATCAGCGCTCGCAACGTGGTCTCCAACTCCTTCTCGGCTGCGGGCGCGGCATTGAGCCACGGGGTGGCGGCGATTCCCGCCGCGGCCCGGTTCGCAGCTTCGCGCACCCGCACCGGGTGGGCCGGCGCCCGGATTGCGACGGTCAGCGCCTCCCCCACCGCAGCGCCGTAGACAAGTGCTTCGAGAAGTGAGTTACTGGCGAGACGATTGGCGCCGTGAAGGCCGGTACGGGCCACCTCGCCGCACGCCCAGAGGCCTGGAACGGATGTGCGGCCCTCGGCGCCCGTCATCACCCCGCCCATGTGGTAGTGAGCCGCCGGTGTCACCGGTACCGGCTCTCGGCCAAGGTCGAGTCGCCGTTCGCGGCACATCCCGGCGACGGTCGGAAACCGCTCCTCGACCCGGCCGGATACGCCGGTGGCGTCCAGGAAAACCCGTTCGCCGGCCTGCAGACGACGCCAGATGGCCCGCGCCACCACGTCGCGCGGCGCCAGCTCCGCCTGTGGGTGTTCAAAGAACAAGAAACGGTTGCCGCTTTCGTCGACGAGGACCGCACCCTCGCCGCGCAGCGCCTCCGTGAGGAGAGGAACCGGGGAGCCGCCAACAGCAAGGGTGGTGGGATGAAATTGCACGAACTCGAAGTCTGCCGCGCAGGCGCCGGCCCGAATCGCCATCGCCAGCCCGTCTCCGGTCGCCTCCTCCGGGTTGGTGGTGGAGCGCCAGAGGCGACCGATGCCGCCGGTGGCCAGCACCACCTCCGAGGCGGCGTAGAGAATCCTCAGACCTTCGCGGTCCACCGCCAGGACACCGACAACGGCGCCGCGATCGAGTACCAGGTCGATGGCGAGCACGTTCTGATCGATCCGAATATGGTCTGCGGCGCGGACGGCGCTTGCCAGCGCTCGTACCAGCTCGGCGCCGGTTGCGTCGCCGGCGGCGTGGGCCACCCGGCGGCGACTGTGGGCGCCCTCCCGTCCAAGGGCAAGGCGCCCATCCGCGCGACGATCAAACCGCGCCCCGAGCGCCAGCAGCTCGCCGATGCGCTCGGGCCCTGCGCCCGTCACCCGCCATACCACCTCGGGATCGCACAGGCCCGCGCCCGCGGCCACGGTGTCCTCGGCATGGCGGGCCGGGGAATCGTCGCCGCCGACGGCCGCGGCCACCCCGCCCTGGGCGAGGACGCTGGATCCGCCTTTGCCGAAGGCGGACTTCGTCACCAGCACCACCTCGCGGCCATGCGCGTGGAGGGCCGCCATGAGTCCCGCAGCACCGCCGCCGAGCACCACCACCTCGGCCGAGCGCAGCTCGGAAAAAGTCATCCTCGCCCTCCCCGACCAACCTCAAGCATCCGCTCGACCGCCCGGCGCGCCCGGCGCGCCACCTCGGCCGGCACCTCGACCGGGTGCTGCAGCTTCTCGAGGCTGGCGACGATGCCCTCGAGGGTGATGCGTTTCATGTGCGGACAGATGGTGCACGAGCGCACGAACTCGACCTCCGGGAACTCGGCGGCGACGTTGTCGCTCATCGAGCACTCGGTGATCATCACCACCCGCTGCGGACGCTGCTCCTCAACCCAACGGATCATGGCGGATGTGGAACCGACCATGTCGGCTGCTTCCAGCACGTCGAGGTCGCACTCGGGATGAGCGATCACCTGCACGCCAGGGAACTGGCGCCGGTAGCGCTCGACCTCCTCAACGCTGAACTGCTCGTGGACCTCGCAGTGGCCGTTCCACAAGATGACCTCGACTTCGGTGTTGGCGGCGACCCACTTGCCGAGGTATTCGTCCGGGAGGAAGATCACGCGATCTGTCCCCAGCGACTCCACCACCTCGACCGCGTTGGCCGAGGTGCAGCAGACGTCGGTTTCGGCCTTCACCTCGGCGGTGGTGTTGACGTAGGTCACTACCGGCACGCCTGGGTACTTCGCCCTCAGAGCGCGCACATCCGCGGCGGTGATCGAATCCGCGAGCGAGCAGCCGGCCTCGAGATCGGGTATGAGGACCGTGCGCTCGGGATTGAGGACCTTGGCGGTCTCGGCCATGAAGTGCACGCCGCAGAGCACGATCACGTCGGCATCGACCTCGGCCGCACGCCGGGCCAGGGCAAGGGAGTCGCCGGTGATGTCGGCCACGCCGTGGAAGATCTGCGGGGTCTGGTAGTTGTGGGCCAGGATCACCGCGCTGCGTTCGCGCTTCAGACGCTCGATCTCGACGATGAGTGGAGCGTACGCGGCCCACTCCACCTCCGGGATGAGATCCCGGACCTTGGCGAAGATGTGCTCGGTAGCGGCCAGAGCTGCGCCGAGGTCGGACTTCGAGAGGTCAACGGTTGGAGTCGAAACGGCAAACATTCGTACTCTATTATGCTCGAAATGAGTATTATTAGCTTTCAATAAATGGCCGGAGTTCCAGCCTGATACTTATACTAATGCTGAGCATTATGCTTGTCAAGGGGATAGGAGGTTGAGAGGTGGAGGGGTTCTCGATCGTCGATGACCGCTCACCGGCGGGCGCCGGGGAGACCGACGCCGGGGGCCGGGCGCTCGAGCAGGACCTCGCGGCGGAAGCGGAAGAGCTCGGCCGGCCGGCCGCCGGTCAGGTGCTCATGCCGCCCGGTGCCCTCCACCAGCCCCCCCTTCTCAACCAGGCGGCGGAAGTTCTGCTTGTGGAGACGCACCCCGGCCAAAGTCTCCACCGCCTGCTGCAACCGCAGCAGCGTGAAGGTCGAGGGCATGAGCTCGAAGATCACCGGCCGGTAGCGAATCTTGGCACGGATCCTCCCCAGCGCGGTGGCCAGGATCCGACGATGGTCGAATGCCATCTCGAGACCAAGCCCGCTGTGAATCACGGCATCGACCGAGCCCGTCTTCAGCCGCTTGCGGTCGCGAATCGACTCCGCCATCAGGCCCAGCTCGAAGAGCAGCTCATAGCGCTCCAAAACCCGCTCTCCGTCCCAGCCGCTGTCTTCGAGCCCGAAGCTCACCCCCGCCCGCACCCTTCGATGGTGGCGGTCTTCGGGGTCTCGGCCGGCCTCGATCCAGCGGATCAGAGCCTGTGCGATGTGCTCGTCGATCACCTGCGGCCGGCCTCTCCGCCAGTCCTCCCACGGAAGAAAACGGTAGACCGACCGCCAGCGCGCGCCCAGCCCGTTCGCCGGCTCGCTCTCCCGCACCAGCGCAAGGTACGCGGCCGACACCACCCGTGGTCCGCCTCTCGGCCCCCTCGGGTCGCGATCACGGTCGCCGAAGGTATAGAGCTGCTCGACATAGCCGAGCTCGAGGCCCGCGTAGGCGCACACCCAGCGCCGCAGGGCGAGCTCCAGCGTGCGGTCACCTTCCGGGTCGAGGGGTCCGGTGGGCAGGGCCTCGAGCAGGCGCCGCCCCTTCCCCTCCCCCGCTCGGGTCCCGCCTTCGATGGGGGTGTCTTCAGGGAGCGACACGGTGAGCACCCGCGGCTGCCCATCGGTGAGGGCGATGATCACCGCGTTGAGACCGACGACGATCGAGGGGGGCGAAATGCTCACGGGGTTCATGGTGCGGCCTTGCGGGAGGAAATGCAAATGGTTGTTGGGACGCCTGGGTTTAGTTCTTAGTTTTTAGTTTTGAGTTTTTAGTTTAGTTTTCGACGCGAGAAACGGTGGAGAGACTTGAGTATTCTGCCCGCGCTCGGGCGCGCTGACCGGAGGTGCATGGGCGCGCTCGTTCGGAGGTGCCTGGTTTCGATTCGCTGCAGTGCCCTGCCTATCGCCAACTCGCAGCCGCGAATCGGTGACTGGCATCCTCGCGGGCAGACTGCCGATAGAAAGGTCGCGCTGAAATCATAAGCGCCCTCCTGAACATCGCGCCGCCGTTGCGAACGCCCTGCGGGCGCGGTGCGCTGCTGACTTCATAGCGATCTTCTGCCGTCGCGCTTCCCGAGGATTGCCAGGCTAAAGCCTGGCACGTCCCGCTCAGCGCGCCCTTCCTCGCGCGAGTAGAATGGTGATCTTGAGAGGAGGCCGAATGAGTCCGAGTCAGGTCATCGAAATCGAAGGCGTCGAGCTGCATCTGGCGCGGCCGGTACGGGAGATCCCGCCGTGGATCGGCCAACGCGAGGTGCTCTTGCAGGTGCTCGCTGCCTGGTCTCTATTTTCCGAAGACGACCTCCCGCTCAACCCGCGCCTTCTCGGTAAGCCGGGGGTCGGCAAGACGACTCTCGCCTGTGCGGCGGCCCGCGAGCTCGAACGTGAGATCTACATCGTTCAGGCCACCACCGACACCCGCCCCGAGGACCTGCTGGTAACGCCGGTCCTGGACCCATCCGGCGGTGTGCGTTACATGGCCTCACCGCTGGTCACCGCCATGGTACAGGGCGGCGTCTGCATCCTCGACGAGGGCAACCGCATGTCGGAGAAGTCCTGGGCCTCCCTGGCGCCCCTGCTCGACCACCGTCGCAGCATCGACAGCGTGGTCGCCGGCATCACGGTGCACGCCGACGACGATTTTCGCTTTGCCACCACCATGAACGAGGACGCCTCCACTTACGAGGTCCCCGAGTACATCCACTCGAGGCTGATGCCGCAGATCACCATCGACTTCCCGGAGGAGGACGAGGAACGCGAGATCCTGAGGGCACAGGTCATCGGGGTCGAGGAAGAGGTCCTGGGCTACGTCCTCTCCTTCCTCCGCGCCGCCCACGAGGCCGATCTCCGTTACTCGGTCCGAGACGGGATCAACGTCGCACGCTACGCCATGAAGGTGCTGCGCCGTGCCGAGGCCGAGGACGCCGCCCACGCCGTCGACGCCGCCCTGCGCCTCGCCCTCGGCGACGACGAAGCCGAGCCCTTCCGCCTCGCCTGAAGGCGACGTGGAGAATTCGGAAGTCGGAATTTTGAATTCGAGTGTTCCCGGTCGCGAGGCAATCATGAACCTGCCCGATCTCGACCTGATCGCACCCGAGGCCATCCCGGGTATCCGCGTGATGCCGGTGCTCCACGAACGGGTCGACCTGGCGCCGGTCGTGCGCGCGGTGCTCACGGCAGTCGACCCGGCCGTGGTGGCGGTGGAGCTCCCCACGACCCTCGCGGAGGCTGCAGTCAAGGCCGTGGAGCGGCTTCCAAAGATCTCGGTGGTGATCTCCGAGGAGCCCGGCGAGGACGCCCTGGTCTGGGTGGTGACCCCGGGCGACCCGCTGGTGGAGGGCCTGCGCTGGGCTGTCGAGCATGATCGCGAGGTTGCGTTGGTGGACCCCGACATCCGCTACCGCCACCGCCGCCACGATCCCCTCCCCGATCCCCACGCTCTCCACACTCTCGGCGCGGACCGCTATCTCGAGCTCGTGCGTCGCATCGCCGGGGAAGCTCCCTTCGGCGACGCCGACACCCTTCGCGAACGAGGCATGGCGCATCACCTCCGCACCACCCTCGACCGCGTCGGCGCTCCAATCGTCTGCCTGGTGGGAGCGGCTCACGCCACCCGGCTGGCGAGAGACCTGGGCAACCCGACCGCGCCGCCCCTGGCCCGGCAGCGCCGAAGCCGGGTCCACCTCCGTCACCTGCATCCGGAGAGTCTCACCGCGGTCCTCCCCGACCCGCCGCTCGCCCACGCGGTCTTCGAACACCTCCGCCTCGGGTCACCGCCGCCAGAACCCGAGATTGATGCGACCGTCTCACCACGTCTGGAGGTGCCGCTCGCAGGCCTCACGCTGATCGCCGGCCCACAGGCCGACGACCGGGCCGCGCGGGACCGGGCAGTCGCGGCGCACGCCGCACACCGTGCCGCCCGAGCAGGCCCCGCCGGCGCCCGCGTCCCCGACCGCAGCGCCCTCGGAGGCGTCGTTTGGAGCGTCGGCGCCGCTTCCTACGCCGAGCAGACCAGGACAGAGACCACCCGCTGGCAGCGACGCCTGTTCTTCGACTTCGCCAGGCGCTACGCCCTCATCCAGGGGCGGTTGGTTCCCGGGCTCTACGAGTGGGTGGTTGCGGCGCGTGGAATGGGCGATGACAACCTCGCCTGGGAGGTCTTCGACGTCGCCAGATGCTACCCGTGGCAGGAAAACGTGGCCGAGATCGAAACCGCTCGGGTCGACGGCGAGATGCTCGACCTCGGAACACGAACGGTACGGTTCCGCCGCCGATTTCTGCGGGTGAAACAACGGCCGATGGCGGTGCCGGTGCGCCGCAGGACCGCCCCGGAGGATCCCGGCGAATGGCTGCGGGCATTCTCCGGAGAGAACATTTGCTCCTACCCACCGGAGGATCTGGTCGTCGAGGACTGGGGGCGTCACCTCCAGCACAGGGCGATCTCGATCCTGAGCTCGGAGCAGGCGCACTCGGAGCCGTTCACCACCAGCATGCTCGACGGCATCGACCTGCGCGAAACCCTCCTGCGACGACACGAGGGCAGAATCTGGGTGCGGGAGCTCGGACGGGCGCCGGGCGCGGCGGGCTCGGTCGTGGTGATCTTCGACGAGGACCGCGAAAGCGGCGATTATCCGTATCTCATGAGCTGGCTCGGCGAGCACGAGCAGGAATCGGACATGGCCCTTTACGCAACTGATCCGACGCGGCAGGTTGTGGGCCCGGGCATCATGCGCGCCACCTACGGTGGGTTCATGCTCAGCTATCCGCCGGGTCGCCTCTTCGACGTGTGGCGCGACCAGGATTATGCTCGAGCCGCATCCAAACCCGAGGTGCTGTTGATGGCGGCTGTGGACTACAGCCTGGAGAAGTTGGTGGTGCAGGTCGCCGCACACCCACCGTCATCGCGGGTCCGCGACTATGCCGCCAGCCGAGGACGTCGGATTGTCCACATCCCCCTCGGCAGCCTGTCGCCGGTGAGCCTCGGCAAGGTTCGCGTGCTCCACATCCTCGCCGGGCGCGACAAGCGGGAAATCGCAAAGGACTACATTTGGTAACGCACGATGGCGGCGTCACCGGCCGTCTTCCGCCCCATGTTGTGTCGATTCCCCCGTCGTGATTGCGTGGGCGATCGATCCGACCCGCCTCCTGCCCGGTTGCGCGAGCGCCATTCGACCACACACATCACGTGCGAAAACAGGTCGCAAAGGTTGCATCAACCGCCAACTGCGCGAGAATCTCCCATTCACTCGGCACGAAGAGCTTCCACCGGGTCGAGATCGGCCGCACGACGGGCCGGCGCCACGCCGCTCACTACCCCGACCACCAGGCACATCGCCAGCGCGGCCACCACCGCCATCGGCGGTGTGCGCAGAGGAAGGTCCGGCGCCGCGGCCCTTCCGAGCACGATCAGAAAAAGCCCGACCGCGAGACCGAGAGCGCCGCCGGCGGCTGCGAGCAACACGGATTCGAGCAGGAACAGGCCCTGCACCGTCTTCCGCGACACACCGAGAGCGCGCAGGAGACCGATTTCATTGGTCCGTTCGTGGACCGAGATCCACATGATGGTGAGGATGCCCATGGCGCCTACCAGCAGGGAAACACCGGCGATGCCGGAGACCGCGATGGTGATCATGCCGATGATCCGGCCGAAGGTGTCGAGCATCTCGGTCTGGGTGGTGATGGTGAAGTCCTCCTCGCCCCGGTGCCGCTCCATGAGCAGCGCTCGAACTCCTGCCACGACCTCGGGGATGACGTCCGTGTCGGTGGCGACCAGATCGATCTCATTGAGCTCATCGACATCGAAGAGATCCATGGCGGTTGCCACCGGAATGTAGACCGTGTCGTCGAGGTCGAAGCCGAGCATCTGCCCCTTGGCCTCCATGACCCCGATGACGAGAAAGGAATAGCCCCCAACCCGGATCCTCTTGCCGAGAGGCGACTCCTCATCGAAGAGCTCGCGGGAGAGCTTGGTACCGAGCACCGCGTGAGAGCCCCGCCGGTTCGGGTCCATCGGCGGCAGAAACGTGCCCTGGGAAACTCTGAGGCGGAAGGCATTGGATGCCTCCCAGCCCACTCCCTGGATGAAAACGCTGCGCCCCCTCCCCCCGCCTTCGACCCGGGCCTGCCCGAAGGCCACCGGCACGACCTCCTCGACCCCGGGAACCCGACGAAGCGCCTCAGCGTCGTCGATGGTCAGCTTGTGGGTCGTCCCCCCGAGAACCCCGGGGATGCCCACGGTCTTCACCTTGCCCGGGTTGATTCCGATCAGGCTGGTGCCGAACTGGGTGAACTGAGAGACGATGTAGTCGCGGGTCCCCTCACCGAGGGAGGTGAGGAGGATCACGGCGGTCACGCCGATGGCGACCCCGAGCGCGGAGAGAAAGGAGCGCAGCCGCTGCCCGCGCAGCGCCCCACCGACAAAGCGGAGAAGCTCTAGCAGATCCATCCACCCTCCCGCTCAATCGGAATTCCAAATTCCGAATTCCAAATTCCGACTTCGTCCTTCATCGTCCAACCAATGCCTCGACCGGATCGAGGCGGGTGGCTCGACGCGCCGGCACGACCCCGAAAAACACTCCGACCACCAACGACACCGCCAGCGACGCAATGACCGCCCACGCCGGGGTCGCTGCCGGGAACATCGGATACACTCGAACAAAGGCGCGCACCGCCGCCCATCCGGTCACCAATCCCGTCACCCCCCCCAGCACCGACAGCACCGTCGCCTCGGCCAGAAACACGCCGAGGATCTGGCTGGAGCTCGCACCCAACGCCTTGAGCAGCCCGATCTCGCGGCGGCGCTCGGAGACCGCCACCAGCATCACATTCATGATCCCCACCCCGGCCACGGTCAGCGACACCGAGGCGATGGCGACCAGTGCGAGGGTCAGGACGTTGAGGATGGAGTTGAGCGTGGTGACGACCGCATCCTGGGTGATCACGGTGACGTCCTCGGCACGGTGGCGTTCTGCGAGCAATCGCAGCACCGCTGCCTTGCCAGCCGCCAACTCCTCCTCGGAGCGCAAGGCGGCCATGATCCGAAAAAGCGAGCTGCGGTTGAAGACCCGCATCGCGGTACGCACCGGAATCATCACCAGATCGTCGAAGTCAAACCCGAGCGACCGCCCGCGAGGCGCCAACACCCCCACCACCCGAAAACGCCACTCGCCCAGACGTACCACCTCACCCAGGGGGTTGGAGTTTCCAAAAAGCTCCCGGGCCACCTTGATCCCGAGTACCATTTCGGCCCCTCCCTGGTCCGGGTCGCCCGGGGACAAGAACCTCCCTGAGCCCACCCGCACCTGGCGCACCTGCTGGAACTCGGAAGTGGTACCGATGATCGGCACCGATCGGCCCTTGCCGGCATAGCGCACGGTCTCGGTCCCGGTGGCCAGCGGGGCCGCGACCACCACCTCCGGAATCCTGGTCGCGACGGCCCGGTAGTCGTCGATCGTGAGGTCATGCACCACCCCGCCGAACGGCATCATGCCAGTGGTCTCCACCTTCCCGGGGATGACGATCAGCAGATTGGTGCCCATCGAGCTGAACTCCTGCACGACGTACCGTCTCGCCCCCTCGCCGAGGGCGGTGAGGGCGACCACCGCAGCGATTCCCACCGCTACCCCGGCCACCGACAAGCCGGTGCGCAGGCGGTGTCCGCGCAAGGCTCCCACCGCGAATACGATCAGTTCAGAAAGAGGCATTCGGCCGCTTCCAGAGTTTTGAGTTTTCCGAATTCATTTTCTCTCCACGATCTCGCCGTCGTCCAATCGCACCATTGTCTTCGCTCGCTCCGCCACCTCGGGGTCGTGGGTGACGAGCACCACTGTCTGTCCCTCGGCGTTCATCGTCGCGAGCAGGTCCATCACCTCCGCCGCCGCCGCGCGATCCAGGTTTCCGGTGGGTTCGTCGGCCAGGAGAAGGGTGGGGCCCATGACGACTGCACGCGCGATCGCGACCCGCTGGCGCTGGCCACCCGAAAGCTGGTCGGGACGGTGGTGGACGCGATCGGTCAGACCCACCGCTTCGAGAGCGCCGGACGCCCTCGCCCTGCGCTCGCCCCGCCCAACGCCGGCAAAGAGCATCGGCAGCTCGACGTTAGCCTGAGCCGTCAGCCGCGGGAGCAGGTGAAAGAACTGGAAGACGAACCCGATCTCCTCCTGCCGAAGCCGACTCCGCTCCGCATCGGAGAGCGAACCCACGTCGCGACCGTTGTAAAGGTACCGACCCTTGCTGGGCCGGTCGAGGCAACCGAGGATATGGAGCAACGTGGACTTACCCGAACCGGAGGGACCCATCAGGGCGAGGTAATCTCCGGAGTTGATCTCCAGGTCGACACCGGCCAGCGCGTGCACATCCGAGTCCCCGACATGGTAGGTGCGCCAGATATCGTGGAGGGCGATCATTACGGGCCGTCCCGGCCCGTGAATTCGGAATTAGGAATTCGGAATTCGGAATTGCCGATCACTGCTCGCGCTCCCGAGCGGCGGCGCCCGCCTTGATCTCCGGGGCGTTGCGGGCCACTACGACCTTCTCACCCTCGGTCAAACCACTGAGGACCTCGGCGAATCGCCAGTTGCGAAGACCGACCTCAATCACCCGCTCCTCGAGAATGCCTCCGCTGAGCACCAGCACCTTGCCACCCTCAGCGACTGCCGCAGCGGGGATGCGCAACGCCTCTTCGCGGCGCTCCAAAATGACCTCCGCGTCGGCGGATGTCCCCGGCAAGACGCCTTCCATCACAGCTGCGTCATCGACCTCGACCTCGATCTCGACCGTTCGATTCTGCTCGAGCAGATCGAGCACGTAGGGCGCAACCCGCGCCACCGAGCCGTCAAACTCTGCTTCGGGCCGGGAGTCGACCGTCAACCGCACGCGCTGGCCCACCCGAACACGCTCGGCGTCCACCTCGTCAATGGGAGCGCTGACGTAGATCGAGGCCGGGTCGAGAAGATCGATCACCGGCGGTATCGGCAAACCGGGGGGCGAGGGAGTGATGTACTCCCCGACCTCGGTGCTCATGTCGGCAACGGCCCCTGCGAACGGCGCCCGCAGCTCGGTGAAGGCCGTCTGGACCTCGGCCACCACAACCCGCGCTTCGGCCTGCCCAATCGCCGCCCGGCCCGCGGCGCAGCCAGCGCGGGTCCGATCGCGGTCGGTTTTCAACAAATCGAGATTCTGGTCGCTGGCGATCCCCCGGGTATGAAGCGCCTGCACCCGAACCAGCTCCTTCTCCGCCAGCTCGGCGGCGAGACATGCCTCATCAGCCTGAGCTCGTGCCGACGCCACCGCGGCCCGAGCCGATCCGAGCTCCGCGCGCTGGGCGCGATCGTCCAGTTTCAGCAGGAGGGCCCCCGCCTCCACGAGGTCTCCCTCGCGGTGAGGAAGGGCCGTCACCAACCCTCCAATCTGGGGCGAAAGCTCGGCCCGCAACCGCACTTTGACCGTGCCGGCGCGGGTGTTGGTCACGGTCTGCTCCACCACGCCGCGCTCGACAGCCGCAACCCGCACCTCGACGATTTCGGGCGCGAACACGGAGAGTCGCAGGCCAACGACCAGAGCCACGATTAAAACGACGACGAAGATCCACTTGCCGTATTTCATTCCCTGAATTCTACTCTCCTCGGTCCCCGGAGGTTTCGAAAAAATCGGGTGAAAGTAATTCGATCCTTGGGTGAATCGCAATTCCGGGCTACAGTTGCCCGTCCGCTGTCATCCGTGTTTGAAGGGAGAATGGATGAGCGAGAGAAGATCTGACCAAACGACCGCCAAGAACGACGGCGGGAAGACGACCTGGCGTTTCTCGCGAACTTTCTGGGTGGCGAATCTGATCGAGTTGTTTGAGCGTGCAGCTTATTACGGCACTTTTATCACGCTCATGGTTTACCTGACCCGAGTAGTCGGGTTTTCAGACATCTGGGCCGGCGTCGTCGGATCGGCCTTCGCCTGCCTCATCTATCTGTTTCCATTTTTTACCGGTGCGGCAGCCGACCGCATGGGCTTTCGTCACGCCTTGATGCTTGCCTTTGTTCTTCTTGCAATCGGTTACGCTGGCCTCGGTCTCGTCCCCCACAAGGTGACCGTACTTGTCTCTCTCGCTTTCATCGTTGTCGGGGGCGCCTTCGTTAAGCCAATCATCACCGGCACCGTCGCAAAAGCCTCCGACGCGACCAATCGCGCG
The DNA here is from genome assembly GCA_048061535.1 of Thermoanaerobaculales bacterium. Lineage (GTDB taxonomy): Bacteria > Acidobacteriota > Thermoanaerobaculia > Thermoanaerobaculales > Sulfomarinibacteraceae > Sulfomarinibacter. Next base: position 20,094 of record JBGMRN010000023.1, read on the forward strand.
CGTGCCTACAGTCTTTTTTACATGATGGTCAATATCGGGGCCTTCGGGGGGAAAACTGTTGCAAAACCGGTACGGGTGTACCTCGGCATTGACCATGTGCCCCTCTACTCGGCCGGAGCAGCGGTCATCGCCCTCATTGTGGTCGTGCTCTTCTACTGGCCGAAGGAGAACGGTGAGAAGCGACCCGGCAGCGCCAGCGAGACCGTACACGGCATGCTCACTGCCCTGAAAGATTTCCGCTTCCTGGCGTTGATCCTCATCACTGCGGGCTTTTGGTTTATTCAGGGACAGCTCTATGCCTCGATGCCGAAATACGTGCTGCGTCTGATTGGCGACCACGCGAGCCCTGAGTGGTACGCCAACGTCAATCCCTTCGTGGTTGTCCTTCTGGTGGTTCCGGTAACTCAATTGGTCCGCCGCCTGAAGCCGGCAACATCAATCGGCATCGCCCTGGCTCTCATCCCACTGTCCTCTCTGTCGATGGCCGCATCGTCCTTTCTTGGCCATAGCGTCTCCTTCTTTGGCATCGCCCTTCATCCAATTACGATCATGATGGTGCTGGGCATTTCGATTCAGGGGCTGGCGGAGTGCTTTCTCAGTCCACGCTATTTGGAGTACGCGTCGAAGCAGGCCCCTCCCGGGCAGGAAGGCCTTTACCTTGGATACGCCCACCTCAACACCTTCTTTGCCTGGGGGGCTGCATTCGTGGCCGGCGGCTTCCTTCTCGACACCTTCTGCCCCGATCCCAACACCCTTTCGCCAGCGGTACGTTCGCAGTACGACGCCTTCATCGCCGGGCAGGGCCCCATTCCGGACGCGTATGCCCACGCCAACCAGATGTGGTACTGGGTGGCAGCAGTTGGAGTCGTAGCATTTGTCGCGCTGCTCATCTACATCTGGGTCACCAACCGGATTGACGCGCGCCCTGAAGCTGGGTCAGCGTAACCGACGGGTCGCGGCCCACGCCCGCAAGGGAATACGCGCGGACAGCAACAGGGCGGTCCCCACGGTGATGTAGAGAACGCCAAGCAAGCTCAGAGGCATGTGCGAGCCACGCAGGATTCGCCCGCCACCGGCCATCACGATCACCAACGCCCATGAACGCACCGAAAGAAAACCGCCGAGACAGCGGCCGTCGCCTCGTTCTCGAATTCGATCGACGATCTTCCGCGCCGCACGATCGAGAACAAAGCGCGCCTTGAGAGAACCGATCGCCAGCGCCAGCGCAGCCAGCCACGGCGCGGCGGGGGTCGGTGACTGCAACAGCCACCGGCCACCAAAGCCCACCATCGCCGCACCCACAAACGCCCACATCAACCCGACCAGCATCAGGTGCACGTGTGCCGCCGCCGCCGGCTTGTGAGAGTTCACCCAAGTCATTCCCAACCCGATCCGAGTGTACGCCTTCACCGCGGTATTATGCCTCGCAGGTCGGGAATCGGACCTCTCGCCGTTATTGGGAGTCGGACAGCATGGACCTCATCTCTCTCGCCGCTCTTTTCGGTTCCGCCTTTGTGGTCACCTTCGCCACCGTCCTGGTGCCGAATCCGAGCACCGTGGCGGCGAGTCGGTTGGCGATGCGCGACGGGACCCGGGCCGCCGCGATCTTCCTGGGTGCGGTACTGACCCTTGACACGATCGTCTTCCTGGTGCTCGTCTTCGGGCTCCACCCATTCCTCCGCTATGTCGGCGCCATGAAGTACTTGGCAGGCGCCGCCGGGCTCGGCCTCGTGGTCGCGGGTGCGGTCATGGCAGTCACCGCCCGCCGCGACGCCACCCGTCTCGTGGCACGATCGAAAGAGAAGGAAAACGGTCGCAGTCGAAATACCCACGGTCCCTTCCTCGCCGGTCTGCTGGTACCAAGCGCCAACCCCGGATTCTGGATCTGGTGGACCACCGTCGGCACCTCGTTCATCCACGCTGCGCGCCAGTGGGGCGACGTCGGTCTGGCCCTCCTCCTGATCGCCTTCATCGGCGGCGCGGCGGCCTGGTATGTTCCTCTCTTGTGGACCCTGCAACGTGGCCGCCAGGCATTCTCGCAGCGGGCCCAGGAGAGGGTTCTGTTTTCTCTCGGGCTCGCGATGATCGGCTTCGGTGTCTTCCTTCTTTGGCGCTCACTCGCCGCCGTCGTTTAGCTCGCATATCTATTGCTGCGAGGGCGAATGAACCGGCACTCTGTTCCTTACGTAGTCAATAGTCAGAGAGGGGATTCGGCAATGAAATCAACGTGTGCTTCTGTCGTTCTCACTGCCTGCTGCCTGGTCCTCGCCGGCTGCGGCGTCAACTCATCCATCCGAGTTGCCGACGGCGAAACGCTTGACGGCGGGAGATCCGCATCTCCGGAGGCTCGGTAGTCGAAGGAAACATCATCGTGCGCCAGGCCAAGCGAAAGGTCACCGTGATCCTCTCGGACGGCGGCCAGGTCAGGGGCGAGATTCGAAATGCGGAAGTGATCGAGGAGTAGGCGGTAATTCTCCGAGCCTGCCGATCCCCGCCGCGGGTCTATAATGATGCGGCCGCGCCGCTTCGGCGCCTCGGGCGACCCGCGGAGTGACCCGTGAGTCCGAATTGAAGTACGCATGGACCAAAAAAACGGAAGACAGATCGTGACGGCCCGGGCGGCCGACAATGGCGAGATCAGCCAGAAACTCCCACTCCTGGTCTTGACGACCCTCGGAGTAGTTTTCGGCGACATCGGCACGAGCCCCCTCTACGCGCTGAGAGTGTGCTTCAGCGGCAAGTTCGGAGTCGCTTTGACGCCGGAGAACGTGCTCGGAGTGCTTTCTCTGATCCTGTGGTCACTGATCATCGTCATCTCGGTCAAATACCTGGGCTTCATCATGCGTGCCGACAACCAGAGCGAAGGCGGCATCATGGTGCTGACCGGCCTCCTCCTGCCGGACCGGAACCAGCGCACGGGCCGCGGCGTGTGGCTGCTGATCGGCATGGGACTTTTCGGCGCCGCTCTGTTTTTCGGTGACGGGATGATTACTCCGGCGATTTCAGTCCTCAGCGCGATCGAAGGGCTCGGGGTGGCGGCTCCGGCCCTCGAGGTTGCCGTTAAACCTATGGCGATTCTGGTGCTGATCGGCCTGTTCTCGATCCAAAACCGTGGCACGGCGCGGATCGGCAGACTGTTCGGTCCCGTCATGTTGGTGTGGTTCGGCGTTCTCGCCGGACTCGGTCTGCGAGCGATAATCGATACGCCGGCCGTGCTTGCCGCGGTCAACCCACTCCACGCACTGCGCTTCCTCGCCCACAACGCCGTCCACGGATTTCTGACCCTGGGCGCCGTCTTCCTGGTGGTCACCGGCGGCGAAGCCCTGTACGCCGACATGGGCCATTTCGGAAAGAGGCCGATCAGGCTGGCCTGGTTCTTATTGGTTCTTCCGGCGCTGCTCCTCAACTACTTCGGCCAGGGCGCCCTGCTGCTGCACAACGCCGCCGCGATCGAAAGCCCGTTCTACCTGTTGGCCCCATCCTGGGCCGTGTTGCCATTGGTCGTCCTGTCCACTGCCGCGACCATCATCGCCTCCCAAGCCGTGATCTCCGGCTCCTTCTCCCTCGCCCGTCAGGCGGTTCAACTCGGCTACAGCCCACGCCTCGTCATCCGTCACACCTCGCCTTCCCAGATCGGGCAGATCTACGTGCCGTCGGTGAACTGGGCGCTGATGTCGGCGACCATCGTCCTGGTCCTCGGCTTCGGCTCATCCGACAACCTGGCGGCGGCCTACGGGGTGGCGGTAACCACGACCATGGTGATTACGACGATCCTCTTTGCCATGGTGGCGCGGAGACTTTGGGGCTGGCCGGGCTGGTCGGTCACTCTCCTGACAGCCTTCTTCCTGGTGCCCGATCTCTCATTCTTCACAGCCAACCTCGCCAAGATCCAGCATGGTGGCTGGTTCCCGTTGGCGGTGGCCGCGGTTGCATTCACCGGCATGGCGACCTGGAAGCGCGGCCGGGAGATTCTGGCCAAGCGGTTGCAGGAGGAGCTTCTGAACGTCGACGCCCTGGTTGAGGATCTCATCGAAAACCCGCCGGCAAGGGTACCGGGTACCGCCGTTTTCATGACCGGAACCACCCACGGCGTGCCCCACGCACTGCTTCACAACCTCAAGCACAACCACGTGCTGCACGAGCGGGTCATCCTGCTCACCATCGTCACCGACGATGTACCAAAGGTCCGCCCGGCGAACCGCATCGAGATCCGCGAGAGGGGCGCCGGGATCTTCCGGATCATCGCTCGTCACGGTTTCATGGAAACGCCGAGAATCGAAGGCCTGGTCGGCCTGTTGGAGCAACAGGGATTCCCGATCGAGCTCATGCGAACCAGCTTCTTCCTGGGACGAGAAAACCTGGTCTCGACCTCACGGCCCGGGATGGCGCTGTGGCGCAAGAGCCTTTTCGCATTTATGTCGCGGAACGCGGTGAGTGCCACGAACTTCTTCGGTCTGCCGGTGAACCGCGTGGTGGAGTTCGGCATTCAGGTCGAAATCTAAGCCGTCGCAGCGAGCCGGGATGGTCGAGCCGGCCAGCCGGAGTAGAATGCAGGGGCGATGTGTGAGCTCTTTGCAATGTCCAGCCGCCTGCCGGCGACCATCGCCTACTCGTTGGAGGAGTTCGTACGCACCATACGCGAGCTCGGCCCCGCCAACTTCATCTACTTCGACAGCGACGCGTTCTTCTTCCGCGGCCACCGCCGCAAGCACGATGGCGCGAAGGAACCGACACCACCAGGGTTGCACACGCTGTGCCGATCGTGCACGGTGGGCGGGACCGGCTTTCAGACCGGCGGGTTGACGATCTCCGGCCACAACCAGCACGTCATCCTCGCGGCCAGCGTGCCGCTCACCGACGAGCCCTGGCAGGCCCTCGACGAGCGTGAGATCGTGGTCGCTCGCAAGGGCGAGATCGTAGCCCGCGTTGGTTAACGCACCACACGGTCGGTGGCGAAAGCCGCTGCGCCGGCTGTTGCAGGGTGCGACCGTGCTGGTCGTTCTTGTCATCGTCGTCACTGCTGTGGCCTTTTGGCGGCTTTCACGGGGGCCGATCTCCCTG
>JBGMRN010000024.1:0-1601 GCA_048061535.1 Thermoanaerobaculales bacterium
GAATGCATCCGCTTCCGCCCAGTATGCCGGATGATAGAAGATGGGGAGCGAGGCATAACCGGTCACGCTGAGCCTACCGCTCATCATGTTGGGATGCCGCTCCGGGTTGGGGTCGCGGGTCACGAAGACCGCGTCCGGGTGGAGTTCGTCGGCGAACCAGGGCGGCGCAGCGCCGGCCTCGATAGTAAGCAAGACGTACAGGCCGTACGAAGCGGCGGCGTCCATCAAGTGGTCGATCCGGGTCCAGTCATAGTCACCGTGGGTCGGTTCGACGAGACGCCACTGGGCCATGATCTCCACGGAATTGAAGCCGCTGGCGGCTGCCCAGGACATTCGAGCTTCCACCGTCGCATCATCCTGGTTGGCCAGGTGTAACCCGGCGGTCCACACCTTGAGTACGAACGGCCGGCCGTTGGCGAGGAGAACGGGCACGCCATTGATGAGACGAACCGCTGTAGAAACCGGAGACGTTCTCGAAAGACTTGGCCCACTTCCCGGCTCGGCCGCCAGCAGCAGCGGGTTAACGACGAGAGCAAGGCACAAGACACCAACGCTCGGCTTACGGATGAGTCATCTCCTCCAGCGGTCTAACCCGCTGCGACAGTCGCATCCCAACTGCGTCCGACCACCAATCTACCGCGGCTCCGTGGCCCTTGCCAAGCTGCCCGGAGACCCGGTTGGCCTGGCAGGTAGCGCAGCACACCGTGTTGAAGCAGACAAAGACTCTCAGGGCCGATTCCAGCACTTTCATGTAGACGCAGCACACTGCTCTCTCGTTCTTCCTGACGAAGAACATCGATCTTCTCCTCAACGGACCGTGATCCTCTTGTGACGCCGTAGAGGTGGTGGCGACTGGGCCTCCCTGCACTCCTCACTCGGCGAGGGTGACCTGGTCGACCACCCCGACGATCACCGCTCGAATCGCCCCTGGATCGAGACCGAGGATCTGGCGGGCGCCGTTGCCCTCGTCGAGGACCAGCACCGTATCTCCGGGCCCGGCCTGGACCGTGTCCACGGCGATGTCGTAGGCGCCGGTCTCGTTGCCCCCGAGGTCGAGCTCGTCGACCACGAGGAGCTTCCGGCCCTCGAGGTGGGAGATCTTGACGGTGGCCACCACCGAACCGATCACCTTGCCGATGTACATGCTCAGCCGCCCGCCCGCGTTGATGTGTTCCAGACGGCGGTGGGCTGCTGCCGGCGCAGGCTCACGTCCTCGTCCACCTGGTCGACGATCCCGGTGATCGCCAGGTCGACCGGCACGAACAGCTCCGGCATGGCCTGTGCTCCTTCGCGACTCGCCACCATGAACACCAGATCGCCGGGGCCGGCCTGCGCGGTAGCATCGGCGGCCACCTCGGCGCCGCCCGCCGGCCGGCGCTTTTCGTCCAGCGGTTGGACCAGAAGGAGCTTGACGCCGTCCAACCCCTCGTACCGCCGGGTCGCCACGACGGTGCCGATCACGCGGGCAAACTTCACAGCTCGCCCAACACAATGTCGCTGAAACGCGTGGTCTCGGACTCGTTCTCCCACACGACCTTGTGGAGCTGCGGGATCACGACCTCGCGCACGAGAAGATCCGGGCGGTCGATTGCGCCGACACC
>JBGMRN010000024.1:1701-24726 GCA_048061535.1 Thermoanaerobaculales bacterium
GCCAGCGACTCCTCGACGTCCGCCACCGACCCGCCGATCAGCACCAGGTACCGCCCCGGTTGGACCGTGCCCGCTCTCAGAACAGCGACCTGGGCGCGCTTGGCCATGGCATCGGCGGCCTCGATGCCGGCCGCGATGCTCCCGAAGTCGATGAGTGCCAGGGCGGGTTCGATCATGTGGTTGCGCCTGCCATCCCTTCCTACACGATCCTGAAGGAGTCTTTCACCACACACCTCCGGATCCGGCTGAAGCTCACGGGATTGGTCAATCCCTCGCCGGTGGGGCTGGCGATGGTGAATGAACAGAAACCCTCCCCACCATAGCCCAGACCGTCGTACGACACGCCGTTCTTGACGAAGATGCTGCAGTCGATCTCGCGCGCCATGCGGCTCAGGTTGTCCAGGTTCTTGGAGTGCATGCACGCGGTGTGGCGAAACCCATGTTCCGCCGCCTGTGCGAGGTCGATGGCTTCGTCGGCATCGTGCACCCTGGCGATGGGCAGGATCGGCATCATCTGCTCTGAAAGCAGCAGCGGATCGTCCCTCTCCACCTCGGCCAGCACCAGCCGCACCTCGTCGCCGACCTCGATCCCGATCTCTGCGAGCAGCACCGCGGCGTTCTTGCCGATGAACTCGGTATTCATGCTGCCATGCTCGCCGCGGCCGGGACTGTCCCTGAAAATCGATGCTTTGAGACGTTTCAGCTGCGACTCATCGATCTCGTACGCCCCATGGGCGCGCATCACCCGTTTGAGCTCGTCGGCGATCGTCGCGACAGCGAAGACCTCCTTCTCGTCGGTGCAGATGATGTTGTTGTCGAAGGATGCGCCACGGACGATGTCGCGGCCGGCCTGCTCGAGGTCCGCGGTCTCGTCCACCACCACCGGCGGATTGCCGGGTCCGGCGCAGATCGCCCGCTTGCCACTCGCCATCGCGGCTTTCACAACTGCGGCGCCGCCGGTGACCACCAACAGGTTGACATCTGAGTGTCCCATGAGCTGCTGCGCAGTGTCGATGGTGGGCTGCGACACGGCGCACACGAGGTCGGCCGGTCCCCCCGCCTCGACGATGGCGTCGTTGACGAGCCCGACCGTCCGGTTCGAGGACGCCTTCGCGCCCGGGTGGGCGTTGAACACGACGGCGTTGCCGGCTGCCACCATGCTGATGGCGTTGCACACCACGGTCGAGATGGGGTTGGTGCTCGGAATGATGGAACCGATCACGCCGTACGGCGCGAACTCGACCACGGTGAGTCCGCCGTCTCCGCTCCACGCTCCGGTGTCGAGGAACTCGGTCCCGGGCGCCTTGTTGGCGTTGAGCAGGACCTTCTCCACCTTGTCCTCGTAACGGCCCAGGCCGGTCTCGGTCCAGGCCTCGTGGGCCAACACCTGCGCGTTCTCTCGCATCGTGCGGCGTATGTGGGCGATCATGCCCTCGCGCACCGACAAAGGCAGGGCGCGGAGCCGGTTGTGTGCCTGCCGCGCCGAAGCCACCGCCGCGTCCACGTCGTCGTGGAGCCCGCTTCCCCGGCGAACTTCCGCCGCCGGTCCCGGAGATGGACCGAGAGCCTGGGGCTCGGGGCGGGGACCATGGCCCACCCGTTGTCCCTGGCGCAGCTCCGCCATCACGCGCTCAATGACGGCATCGATCTCGGACGATTTCATTCTCAGCCGTCCTTCGCCTTGTCGTAGGTCACCTCGCCGCCCACCTCGAGGGTGTCGACGATGGCCATTATGACCGCGTCGCACGGTCGTTTATCGGTGACCCTGGTCTGGCGGGCAGAGCTTCCAGTGGCGAAGAGCACAACCTCCCCGGCCCCGGCCCCGACCGCGTCCGCGGCCACCCGGTAGCCTCCGGTCTCCGACCCGTCAACATCCAACTGCTTCAGGATCAGAAACTTAAGACCCTCCAGAGTGGCCTCCTTGCGGCTCGCCACCACGGTTCCAACAACTCGTCCCAACAGCATCGGCGACTCCGATCTCCGGTGTCAGCGAACTCCGGATCAACGCTTGGCGGCCTTGCCGCCGCCGCCCTGGCGACCCAGGGGCAGGGCGATGTCAACGTTGGCGTGCGGCCGCGGAATGACGTGAATCGCCACCAGCTCACCGATCTTCTCGGCGCCCCGGGCGCCCGCCTCGACCGCCGCCTTGACCGCGGCCACATCGCCGCGGACCACCGCTGTGACGTACCCGCCGCCGGTTTTTTCGTAGGCGACCAGCTCCACCTTTGCCGCCTTGACCATGGCGTCGGACGCCTCCACCATCGCCGGATAGCTCCGGGTCTCGATCATTCCGAGCGCTTCGGTCGCTCCATACTCTTCAGCCATCGGATCCTCCCGTTCTCGAGCGAATGTCTAATAAACCATTTCTCATGTTCACGTGCGCCGGCCGGCCTTGGGCGCGCGGCCGCTCACGCCTTCGATGGCGGCCACAGCCGCGCCGTATCCCGCCATGATGTCGCGCTCCTCGCCGCCGAGATAGACCCGGCCGAAGCTGCCGAAGGCGCGCACGTCGAGGATGTTGATGTCAGCCGCCTTCTCCGCCTCGTTGGCCGCGAGGGCGGCATATCCGGCTGGCTCGACCTCGAGCACATAAAGCGTCTGACCGGCCAGCAGCATGTGGCCGAAACGCATACGGTTGATCAACTGCACCTGGTGGGCGTCGATGTGGCGAATGATCTGACTGGAAATCACCGTCGGTTTGATGCGATCCGATTCGGAAACCCCCAGCGCCTCCAAGATCGCGTCGCCGGCAGCCCGAACCTCGGCCTGGTCCTCGTGGTGGACCTCGAGCAGGCCGAAAAGGCGCTCCACGATCTGCATTCCCGGTCGCACTCGGGTCGCCTTGAGCGCGATGTCAGTGATGCGGTTGATCTCGATGCCGGGAGAGATCTCGATCCACAGCGAAGTATCGCCGGGCAACGGCAGGAAACCTTTCGCCACCGTACCCAGGTAGGCGGCATGCTGTGGCTGAAGACTGTCCAAATACACGTAGGACCGCAGGTCAACGGACATCGGCACCCTCCATCACGACTTTTCTCCCTGCACAATCTTGACGCTGGCGCTGGCGCCGATCCGGTCGGCGCCTGCCTCGATCATCCTCTCGACATCCGCCCGGGTTCTGATGCCGCCGGCGGCCTTGACGCCCATCTCGCTGCCCACCACCTGTCGCATCAGGGCCACGTCCTCCGCGGTTGCACCACCGGGACCAAAGCCGGTGGAGGTCTTGACGAAGTCGGCCTTCGCCACCTTGGCGAGCTGACAGGCGGCTACCTTCTCCTCGTCGGTCAGCAGGGCAGCCTCGATGATCACCTTGAGAATAGCGCCCCCGGCGTGGCACACCCGCGCGATACCGGCGATGTCACTTTCCACGAACTCGTAGTCCCTCGATTTCAAGGCCCCTACGTTGATCACCATGTCCACCTCGGCGGCGCCGTCGCGAACCGCCTTCTGGGCCTCGAATGCCTTGGCCTCCGGCGAGGTAGCGCCCAGAGGAAAACCCACCACCGTGCACACGAGGACCTTCGACCCCTTGAGAAGATCGGCGCACAGCTTGACGTACGAAGGATTGATGCAGACCGAGGCGAACTCGTGTTTTCGCGCCTCGTAGCAGAGCTGGGCGACCTGATCCTGAGTTGCGTCCGGTTTCAAGAGGGTGTGGTCGATGAGGTGGCTGAGGGCGCCATCGGTCGGGGCCACTCCGAGAGTAGCGGCGATGCGGTCGGCCCCGGCGCTGACCACCGGCTGCACCCGGTGGGTGAAGTTCCCGGCCGACAACGGCGGCCCGGCCGCGGGCGTATCAGCCTCGCCGCCGCTGCCGTCCTGGGTCAAGATCAACACCTGGCGCGTGATCTGCTCGATGATCCGTTCGAGGGCCTGATCGTCCAGCTTCACAACGGCCCCCCTCCCGGCCGAGCATACCTCTTCTCGATGTCGGTGATCTTGGCCACCCGCCGTGCGTGGCGTCCGCCGCCCGCGGGGGTCTCGAGCCACGTCGTCACGATCTGGGTGGCCAGGTCGGCGCCGATCAGCCCCGCTCCAAGGGTCAGCACATTGGCGTGGTTGTGCTCGCGGCTGTTCACCGCCGTGGCTTCGTCATAACAGAGCGCCGCCCGAACCCCCGGCACCTTGTTCGCCGCCATACACGATCCGATACCCGCGCCGTCCACCAGGATGCCGCGCCAGGCGCGTCCACCGGCCACCAGCCGCGCGACCGCGAGGGCAATGTCGGGGTAGTCCACCGACTCGGGGCCACCGGTGCCACAGTCGACCACCTCGAATCCAAGGCCGCCCACATGCCCCAGTAATCGGTCCTTGAGCTGGAACCCTCCGTGATCGGCCCCCAAGGCCACGGTCCGCCCGGCCGCGCCGGCGTCGAGGTCGAGTTCGTCCGATGCCACCAATCGCACCTTGCGTTCGACGGCCGCCTGCCTCGCCAGTGGTGTGACGAGCGCGTTCTCCGGCACCTGGATCTCGCCTCCCTCGGGCGCCCGTTCGACGTCCTGCTGAGTGACCAGAGTCTTCGGAGAGATCCGCACCGGCGGCTCGGCGCGGCCCACCGTGCGGTAGACGACGCGGCGCACGAGATCCCGAACTCTCTCTTCCTCGTTCACCTGAGCAGGCCTCCTCAATCTGGCTATTATAGCCCCAAGCTCGACGATTCTCACCGGCGGTCACGCGCTCGGGCAGGCGGTCGTTCGTCAAAAGGACTCTCACCGGCCAATCCATCCGTTTCCCAACAGCCACCGGCGGTGCGCTTCGGTCAACGAAAAACGGACCGGGGCAAACGCCCCGGTCCGTGATGCGGAATATCGGCTCTGTTCAGCCGGTCAGCTTGCCATAGACCTCCTCGAGCTTCCCCAACTTCACATCGGCCCAGTCGGCGAGCTTCACGATGCGCCCCCCGACCCTGGTCAGCGCGAGATAGCTCTCGACCCGGTCCCAGTCGACGACGTTCCACCACGCGCTGACGTAGTCGGGGCGCCGGTTCTGGTACTCGAGGTAGTAAGCGTGCTCCCAGACGTCGAGACCGAGGATCGGCATGAGGCCGCCGGCAGAGACCGGATTATCCTGGTTCGCAGTCTTGACAACCACCAGCTTGCCGTCGGCGCCGACGCACAACCAGGCCCAGCCGCTGCCGAAGACCGTGGCGGCGGCGGCAAACTCGGTTTTGAAAGCGTCGAGGCTGCCGAACGATCCATCGATCTCCTCGGCCAGCAGACCGGAAGGACTGCCACCTCCCGAGGGGCTCATGCAGGTCCAGAACAAGGTGTGGTTGACGTGGCCTCCGCCATGGTTGCGGACCGCGCTGCGGATGTCCGTCGGCACCCCGTCAAGATCCAGCAGCAGCTCCAGCACACTCTTTTTTTGCAGCTCAGGATGCCCTTCGAGCGCCGCGTTGAGCTTGTTCACATACGCCTGGTGGTGCTTTCCATGGTGGATGGTCATGGTGCGGCCATCGATGTGGGGCTCGAGGGCGTCCGCCCGGTACGGCAATTGGGGTAACTTGTGGATCATATTCAAACCTCCCTGGGGTTGGTTCCCAATAGAATCATTTTAGAAATGAGTCGCAGTCTCGTTCATCAGGAAGATCAACCGCCGGCACAGCTCGGGAATTCCTGCGCAGAAAAACGCCCCGGTCCGAAGACCGGGGCGGATTCAGAGCGTGATGGTGATCAGAAGCGAACGCCGAGCGAGAACCGGAAGGCGCGCGGCATCTGGAAGTCGTTTTCGGACTGCGGCTCGCCGAAGCGGGATCCGAAGTCCCAGTTGACGCCCTCCACCGGTGTCTCGGTGAACGGGTTGAACGTGCTGCTGCCGTTGGTGTCGTGCACGTTGATGGTGGTGTCGCCGCTGACCTGGGCTTGTTGGTTGAAGGCGTTCAACAGGTCGAACTGGGCGAAGAGCTCGACGCCACCGATGGTGAAGCCGTAGTTGAGGGCGATATCGGCGCGGGTAGTGTTGTCCCAGTGCTGCGAACCGCGCTCGGAGAAGAAATAAGTCGCGGTTCTCGGCGGGTTGAGGTATCCGGGATTGGTGACGTAGTCGTCAACATCGACCGAGCCGGCCCACGAGTAGTTGTTGACCGGTCCAGTAGTTCCACAGCAGCGACGCCGACAGGCTGTGGCGCTTGGTGGAGATGGCGTCCCACACGACCCAGCCGCGGAACTGGTTGCGGAGGTCGCTGGAGGTGTAGCCCTGGGGCGCGTTCCACCTCGCCTCGGCGTACTCTGGGTAGGCGGCGAGGCCGCCGGTCACCGGACCCGAGTTGCGGGTCTCGCCGGTGAGGTTGCCCTTGGCGGTCGAGTAGGTCCAGCTTGCGCCGATATCCCATCGGGCGTCCGCACCGAGATCGCCGCCTGCTTGACCTCGACGGATTCACCCCGCAGGCCCGTGAGCGCGAGGTCGACGATCAGCCACTCGTCGCCGAGGCTGGCGTTGGCGAAGTTGTAGCCAAGGATTCCCGACAAGTCGGCGCCGACGGAACGAACCATCGTCTGTCCCACCTGAGTCACCCCGGGCGCAGTTGTGTGTGCGCTCACCGGCGAGCTTGAGCTGCAACCGGCGAGCAGGGCGCCGAGAATGGCCGCCGCGCCCAAAAACATCATGTCTCGGCATTTCGACATCGCTTTTCTCCCTCTTCATTTGCAGTCACTCGTCATCAGTTCGAGTAGCTCAGCAGGTCCCTGGCGATCGCGGCGTCGGGATCCTCCGGCGCCAGCTCCACGAACCGCGCGAGGTGCTTGCGAGCAGTTTCAGATTGTCCCGTGTTGAACGAGGCCATGCCGAGGATGAAGTGGGCCTTGGCGGCTTCAGGGCGGGCCTGGAGTGCGAGCATCGCCATCGCGGACGCCTCGGAAAAGTGGTTGCCGTCGTATAGCTCGCCGCTGCGAGCGATGAACTGCTCGCCCGCATACCCGGGATCTGCCGTCACCAGCTTCTCCGCCATCGCCTTTTCGGTCACCCAGTCGCCGCGAGCGACGGCGATTTCGAAACCCAGGCGCAGGGCGAGCGAGCTCGAAGGCACCCTTTGGAGAACGGCAGCGACCTCGGCTTTGGCGCGGTCGAAATCGCCCTCCTCGCGGCATATGGCAGCCAGGAAGAGACGTGGCCGGGCAAGGTCCGGGGTCATCGCCACCGCCTCCTCAAGCAATCGCTTCGCGGTCTCACGATCGCCCGCCTGATAGGCGTCGACCGCCTCGTTGTACGCCCGGCCCACCACCTCTTCTCCGATACCGGCTCTCTTCAGGTCTGCCGCCGCCTGTGCAGCTTTTTCCACGTCACCCGCCAGCCGGTAGGCCTCGTAACGGAGTTGCATCGCGCGCTGGTCACCCGAATCGCGCACCAGGGCCTCCTCTGCCGCTGCAGCCGCCTCCTGCCATCGCTCCTGCATGAAGAAAACGCCTGCCAGACCGGTGTGGGGGGCGGCCAGAGCCGGGTCGAGCTCGGCTGCGCGTCGATAGCGTTCGACGGCCGTCTCGAGCTCACCGGCGTTCTGCGCCTCGACCCCCGCGTTGAACGCGAGGGCAGCCTGACCTTCAGGGGGCGCGGGCTGGTCCGGCGAGGCCGAACCCGCGGGCAGCATGACGACGGTTTTCTGGGTCACGCCGCGGTAGGTTGCGCGCATCCGCTCCACCACCGGCTGGAAGCCCGCTTTCTCGAACTTGTAGTTGTAGCTCAGGGTGGCGTCGTTGTGCGCAACCAGGACCTTCCCTTTCTTGTTCGTCTTCGCGCGCTCCTCGTAATCCTGAAGATCCGGCGAGGTGATCGTCACTTCAACCTCGGGAATTGGGTTGCCCAGCGAATCCACAACCTTGACCGACACGCGACCAACAGACTGGCCCGAAACCATGAGCGGAACAGCGATCAGGGTCAGGGCGATGGTCATGGCAACTCGCAACGGTTTCATGAGTCTCTCGTTGTCGGCCCGTTTTCAGCCGCCCGGGGTGGACGCCGACAACACCTGATAGGAGGCCTGACGAGTCACGCGGTCCAGGAGCCCGACGGCAATTCGATACCTGCCTTCCTTCACCAGCAACCGAAAATCCACCGAAAGCTCAAGCCCGGCCAGTCGCTCGTACTCGGCACGCGGAAGGTGGATCGCCTGCTCGCGGCGACGAAGGTCGGCCTGCTTACCCTCGGCGTCCCGCAACGAAACGAAAACCACGACCTCGCCGACGAGATTCTCACCCTGGGGCAAGAGTGCAACCGACCGGGTTGGGAAAGCGACCCGGACCGGCAACTGCCAGCGGTCCTCCCGGGCGGGCTCGGGTTCGCCGACGGTGACATTGATACCCATCGAATTGTCATCGACGTCGAAGAGCAAGGCCGCCATCACCGCATCCTGCACCTGCGACTCCCGCGACTTCTCGACGAAGGTCTTGCGGTAGCGCAGCTTGAGCTTGGGGTGGCCGGGCAGCCGTACCTCGATGCTTTGCACGCGGTCACCGCCGGCAGCCGTAATCGGGTAGCCGAGGGAGTAGTACGTGAAAATATCCTGTCGCACGAGCCCCAGGCCGGTGGCGAAATCGTTGGTGCCGACGGTGGCCAGGCCGCCGGTCCGTTCGGCAATGTAGATCAGCGGTTCCTCGTAGTTCATCTTCGCGATCACTCCAGCGGAGGGATCGCCCACCACCGCCCGCTCGGACGAGATTGCCGCATTCGGCGCCAGGCCCTGGGCGTCAATGGTGTAAAAGGTCACGCCCTGGGCGTTGGCGGCCGCGGCAAGCGACCGATACTCCCGCCGCTGGTTGTACCGAACCATCATGCTGTTGAAGCTGACGATCCGGTAGTGCTGGGAGAACTCGTAAAAGAGGTCCTTCGCCGGCACCATGGGCAACCCGCTCGAGACGTAGATCAGGTACTTGCGGCCGGGCAGCCCCGTCAAGGTGGAACTGAGCCGGCTGATGGCATTGGTGTCGCGAATCGTCTCGGCAGTGACCGCGTCGGCGTAGGCGACAAGCTGATCGTACGCCATTGCCGCCTTTTGAGTCAGAGGATTGTCGCCGCGGCGGTTCGCCTCCTCGATCCGCATACGGTCGATTTCGCGGACGATGGCGGCATGCTCAGCGTCGCGGTTGACCCTGCCGCCGGTGCACTTGCGCAGCGTCCGCATGGCCTCGGCGAGCGCACGGGCGTCGGATGTGAAGGGCTGGACGATCTCGGCCGATCCCTGGTAGCTGACGATCATCGCCTCGACCCCGGGACGCACGGTATCTGACAGGAACCGACGAACATGCCCCAGGACACGGTTGCGGCCGAAAGGCCGCAGGTTCTCGTTGTCGATATAAACCACAATGTGGATCGGCTTGACCACGGCACGAGCCGATCCGGCTTTCTCCGCCGCCGCCTTCGACGCCTCACCAGCCACGACTGGCGTCGGCGCCATCAGCGCCGCCTCCTGGGTCGTGGGCCTGAAGCTCTCGTCGACAAAGAGGAAGTTGGTCAACCTGCGGGGCCGGCCGTCTTGGAATACCTCGAAGTCGTCCATCGTGAGGCCGGTGACGGGACGACCTTCCTTGTCGCGAACGTAGACCTCGATGTTGACGACCGTGACCTCGACCTCGTCGCGAAAGGCGAGTCCGCCGACCGGATTGCGGTCCTGAGGTTCCTCGCCACCGATCCCGACCGTCAGCGCGAGGATTCCGAAAAAGACGGCGACAGTGGGCGCAATCACTCGAGAAAACACCTGAGAGACGCCTCCGTCGCAAGTGTACCAGCTATTCGCCATCCCGCACTTCATCAGATTTCATCGCGAGTGGCACAATGCACAGTACGTCTCTGCGCTCTCGGTGTTTCCGGAGCAAAGTCGTATTTGCGGTACGTTGAGTGAACAAATCGTGAAAGCGCAGACAGGCACTGTGCATTGTGCCCCGCAGGAGAAAGATAATGGGTATCGGGGGTTAACCCGCATATCTCACCAGCTTTCTGCTGCGGGTGGCGATGCACCGCGCCCAGTTGTGTTTTCTCATGCGGGGTGCTCTCCCTGCCGACAGCAGCGCAAAGTGGCCGAAGGCTCGCCACTGGGCGAGCCCATCGGACACGCGGTGATGGCGGTGAGACACAAGCGCCGAAGGCGGGCAGTAACATACCGCAAGTACGCGCTCCGCGCCCCTCGGGTCGGAAACCCAACTGTGCACGGCGCCTCGCCTCCCTCGCGACAAAACCCGGTGAGACAAGCGGGTTAAGATAGAAGCGATCAAGAATCGTCCTCTGTTGGTGTTCCCACCATCGAGAGTGGAGGATCGGTGGCCCAGACCAGGCTCTTTAACCCGCTGAAAAGAAAAGTGTTACGTCGACAGATCTCCGTCCACGAGACTTGGTTTGCGGTCGTGTTCCTCCTCCTCCTGGCCACTATCGCGATCGCGATCGCACTGCAGAAGGACCGCTTCGATCCCTCCGCACGCGACATCTCGTTCGCCCAGCTCGCAACGGACAGCGTCGAGGACACGCTCTATCACCCTCCTCTCAAACGTTGGGTAGCGCCCGGCACGGGAGCCGCCGCACAATCGAGCATCGACCTCGGAATTTTCCCGTCTGAGGTGTTGGCCGGCGGATGGCGGCCGGACGGACGAGTCGAGACCTACGACCCTTCCAACCTCTATGAGAAGATCAACGGCGCCGCCGAGCAGTACCTCAGCTTCGGCTTTCGCCGACTCGACTATCTCACGCTGGTCAAGGACCGATACTTCGTGACCATCGAAGTCTATGATCAGGGAGAGTTCGGCAACGCGCTGGGCATTTTCTCGGCTCAGCGGGACGCGAGCCGGAGTGTGGTCACGAGGCCCGACGGCGTCTACTACTACTCCACGTCGGTGGGGGCAATCGGCGGCTACGAAAACTACTACTTCAAGATAGCGGGGAACAGTACCGCCGAGGAAGTCACCTCGAAAGCGGCCGCGCTGGTCGAGGCCCTGGCTGGACTTCCGGTGCAGACTTCCACCTCCCCATGGGCCTTCACCGTGCTCACCCGGAGGCTCGGCGTGCCGTTCGATCGGATCGCCTACCAGAAGAACGACGTTTTCCGGTACGACTTCGCACGAGATTTCTGGTTCGGGTCGATGAGAGGAGACTCCGAAGCGCGTTTTTTTCTTCATCAGGCGTCGGACGAAGGTCAAGCGCAAGCCCTCTTCGATCAGCTGCTCGAGGAGCAAGCTTTCGAGTACGAGGTGGTGGAGGCGGATGATCGCAACGCCCTTCTCGAGCACAGATTCCTCCACACCTTTTTCTCGCTCCACCGGCGGGGTCCCCTTGTCTTTGGTGTCGACGGTGCTGACGATCCCGGCCAGGCCCGGGCCGGCCGGGATCGGCTGGAAAAGGCGGTGAGCGGTGACGATTGAGAAGAAAAAGCCGAGCAAGCGCGATTCGGCGCCGCGCAGCGACTACGTCCAGGCGCCGCTGACCAGACGGGCCCTCGTCCACCGGGTGGCTACTGCGCTCGGCATCGGTGCGGCGGCCTCCTACCTGGCCTGGGCCCCGGAGGAATGGCCGGGGTCGATGAAGGACAGATCGGGGCTCCGGTCCAGACCCCGCATCAAATCCCTGCGGATCGGCGACTACAGGGTGGATCCTCCGGCGACCGTCAAGGAAGTTGCCGTCGGCCGGGGGGATACAGTGGAGGAGCGACTGCAGAAAGCGCTCGACGCCATGGGCGGTCTGACGCACTACGTCCAGCCCGGCGACATCGTGCTCGTGAAACCCAACGTCGCCTTCGACCGTTCACCGAATCTCGGCGCCACCTCCAACCCGGAGATCATCGAGCGGCTCGTCCGTATGCTCCTTGTCGACTGTCGGGCGCAGGAGGTCCGGGTGGCGGACAACCCTATCGAAAGTCCCGCCGACTGCTTTGCCAAGAGCGGGGTGGCGGCGGCGACGCACGCCGGCGGCGGCCGGGTCTATCTGCCCGACAGCAACGCCTTCAGGATGCTCCACACGCCCGGCGCCACGCTGATCGAGGATTGGTGGTTCTTCTACCGGCCACTGACCAACGTCGACAAGGTCATCGGGGTCGCGCCGGTCAAAGACCATAATCTCTGCTCCGCCTCCATCGGCATCAAGAACTGGTACGGACTGCTCGGAGGGCGTCGCAACCAATTCCACCAGGACATCCACGAGATCGTCTCCGACCTCTCACTCATGCTCCGGCCCACCCTGACGATCGTCGACGGCAGCCACGTGCTGATGCGCAACGGGCCCACCGGAGGAGACCCCTCCAACGTCAAAGCGGGCAACGCCGTTCTCGCCGGAGTCGACCCGGTGGCGATCGACGCCTGGGCTTATGAGCACCTGCTCGAGCGCGGCACCGAGCTGCCTCGCTACCTCCACCGGGCGGCGGAGAAGGGGACCGGCCGCGTCGACTACCGCGGTCGGATCACGGAGGTGGGATGAGCCACGACACTTCCTGGAAGAGGCGGCGACTGCTGCGCCTCACCAATATCCGAATCGTCTCGCAGGTCTTCTTCTTCGCGGCTTTTTTGCTCTCGGTTTGGGCCACCTGGACCTCTCGCCTCGGGGGCTATCCGGTCTCCCGCATGCTCGAGTTCGACCCCCTGGTCGCCCTCTCCACGGGCCTCTCCACCGGGTTCGTCTACCGCGCCCTCGGTTGGGCCCTGCTCATCCTGGCAGTGACCCTCCTTTTCGGACGGGCCTTCTGCAACTGGGTCTGTCCCTACGGCACCCTCCACCAATTCGTCGGTTGGCTCTTCAACATCCGCAAGCATCCCGATCGCTGGAAGTCCAATCGTTACAAGAAAATATACGCCCTCAAGTACATGATCCTGGTCGTCTTCCTGATCATGGCTGCGTTGGGCGCGTTGCAGATCGGGCTGCTCGACCCAATTTGTCTGATGTATCGCACGGCGGCCACCGCCCTCGCCCCGGCCTCCGACATGGTGGTTGCGGCAGCGGGTGACACCCTGTCGATCGAGCGCGCCGTCGATGCCCTCAAGTTCGCGCCGGGGGTCGAGCGGCGGGTCTTCGTGGGATCGTTCTGGATCGGCGTTTTTCTCCTCGCCCTGGTCGGCATGAATCTCGTCATCCCGCGCTTCTTCTGCCGCATCCTGTGCCCGCTCGGCGCCCTCCTCGGGGTTTTCTCCCGAGCCGCCGTTTTCCGCATCAACCGCGACGTCGAGAAATGCACCGACTGCGACCTCTGTCTGACACGTTGCGAGGGCGCCTCCGACCCCCAGAGCCAGCTCCGCCTCAGCGAGTGCTTCGCCTGCATGAACTGTCTCGACGACTGCCCGGAGGACGCCCTAAGCTTCACCGCCGTCCGCCAGGACACGAAACAGGTCGTGCAGTGGCCCGACCTCGGCAGGCGCAGGCTCGTTTTCTCCTCGATCGCCGGCCTGCTGGCCTTCCCGCTGCTCAAGAACCACGGCGTCAACACCGATTCCAACTACTCAGCAAAGCTGATCAGGCCGCCGGGCTCGGTGGAGGAGCAAGAGTTCCTCGAGCGGTGCATCAAGTGCGACCAATGCATCAACGTCTGCCCGACCAACGTGCTCCAGCCCGCCACCTTCGCTGAGGGCGGTCTCGAGGGTCTGTGGACCCCGGTCATGAACTTCCACCTGGGCCACTGCCAGCTCAAGTGCATCCTGTGCAGCGAGGTCTGTCCGACCGGCGCGATCCGCAGGATCACGGTTGAGGAGAAGCTCGGCAAGGGTGAGTTTGCCGATCAGGGCCCGGTCGTTCTCGGCACCGCCTTCTTCGACCTTGGGCGTTGCCTGCCCCACGCCATGGAGATTCCCTGCGTGGTCTGCGAGGAGGTGTGTCCGGTCTCGCCCAAAGCCATTCAGACTCGAGACGAGGAGGTCAAGAACGTCTTCGGCAAGGTCGTGCTCCTCAACAAGCCGTTCATGGTGCCCGACCTCTGCATCGGCTGCGGAATCTGTGAGAAGGAGTGTCCGGTGACCGATTCGCGAGCGGTCTATGTGACCCCGGTCGGGGAGAGTCGCTCACGCGCTCGTCAACTCTTGCTCAGGAAGAGAAACCAGAAGAACACTTAGTGCGTACTTGAAAGGCACGAACTGCGACGGAGGTGACCGTATGAAGCGATCGAAAGGAAGCTCGAGGCGGGATTTCTTGAAGACCGCAGCCCTCACCGGGGCGGGCATGGGAATTGCGGGAGGAATCGGCGCACCGATCGCCCGGGCCGAGAACCCAGGCGCCGCCAAGGTTTCGAACAAGGTGCCCCGCAAACAGCTCGGAACCACCGGCGAGGAGATCCCCATCCTCCTGCTCGGCTGCGCTCAGAAGTTCGACCCCAAGTACGACCGGATCCTGCACCGGGCCTTCGCGGAGGGGGCCGACTATCTCGACACCGCGCTGGCCTACGCCGACGGACAATCGCACCTGACCATCGCTCCCTTCATCAAGCAGATCGGGGACCGCTCGAAGCTCTGGATCACCTCCAAGGGATCGAGCAAGGACGCCACCGTTGCAACCTTCAGCCGCGACCTCGACCACTGTCTCGAGCAACTCGAGACCGACTACCTAGATCTCTACTTCATGCACTTCGTCGACGATCCCGCGTTTCTCGAGCCCGAGTTCATCGCCATGGGCAAGACAATGCGCATGAGCAAGAAGACCAGGTTCTTCGGGTTCTCCTGCCACGGCGATCGCCAGGTGGAGCTGATGAACAAGGCCGCCGAGGTCGGCGGCATCGACGCCATCATGTTCCGCTACAACTTTGCCAAATACGGCGACCTCCAGCTCAACCAGGCCATCGACCGGTGCCGGAAGGCCGGCATCGGTCTCATCGCGATGAAGACCCAGAACTCGGTCCCCGACGATCAGGAGCTGGTGGGACGCTTCCGTTCTTCAGACTTCACCCTTGCCCAGGCCAAGCTCAAGGCGGTGTGGGCGGATGAGCGCATCGACGCCGCAGTCTCGCACATGGACAACACCAAAAAGCTGGCCGAGAACATCGCCGCTGCCAAGTCTCCGATCCAGCTCTCGATGGCCGAGTTTCAGCAGCTCCAGCGACATGCTTCGACGACCGCGGCGCGCTCGTGCCAGGGCTGCTCGCACATCTGCGAATCCCTGTTCGAGGAACCCGCCAAGGTGGCCGCATCGCTGCGCTACCTGATGTACCACGAGTGCTACGGCGAAACCGAACGGGCGCGAACCCTCTTCGGCAGGCTCTCTCCCGAGGAGCGCGCGTTCGGCGCGGTCTGCTTCGACCGCGCCACCGAGGCGTGCCCCCAGGGGATCGAGATCGCCGCCCGGCTGCTGGAGGCGGAGCGGGCGCTCGGCTGACCCTGCTCGGAATCTTCGGCCGGATCCGGCGGTTAACCCGCATATCTCACCGGGTTCTGTTGCGAGGAGGGTGAGCTGCTGAGCATCATCGACCGTAGCGGGAAGCTGGTGAGATAAGCGGGTCGCAGGGCGGAGGTTTGATTGGACAAGAACACGCTGCGGCGTCTCTTGGAGGATTTGTCCGAAGGATCGGCCGACATTGACACCACCGTGTCGAGAATCGGCGCGGCCGGCGGAGTGGACGACCTCGGATTCGCCCGTTTCGACACCGACCGCGCCCGCCGGACAGGCGTTCCCGAGGCCATTTTTGCGCCGGGCAAGACCGACGAGCAGCTCGCCTTACTGGTTGAGAGGTCGCTCGAGCACCACGGCACGGTCTTGGCCACCAGGGTCGAACCCGAGCGCGGTGAGAAGCTCATCGATACTTTTGCCGGGCTCCACTACAACCCGGCGGGGCGGATCCTGCGGTCGATTTCGGACACGGCGCCGTGGCGGCCGCCGGTGGCGGTGGTGTCGGCCGGCACCTCGGACCAGACCGTTGCCGAAGAAGCGGCAGAGGTCCTCGAGCACCTCGGCCACCCCGCCGACCGCATCGTCGATGTCGGCGTCGCCGGAATCCACCGCCTCTTCAGCGTCCTCGACCGCTTGAAGGCAGCCCGGGTGCTGATCGTCGTCGCCGGCATGGAGGGTGCTTTGCCGTCGGTGGTGGCGGGTCTGGTTGACCGGCCGGTCATCGCCGTTCCCACCTCGGTGGGTTACGGCGCCAGCTTCGGCGGCGTCGCCGCCCTCCTCGCCATGCTCAACTCATGCGCCGGCGGCATCGGCGTGGTCAACATCGACAACGGTTTCGGCGCGGCGGTGCTGGTCCACCGCATCGCTCCAGGCCCGGACCCGGAGGAGAGCTCATGAGCCGCAAGGTCCTCTTCCTCGACTGCGTCGGCGGCGTGGCCGGCGACATGCTGCTCGCGGCGTTGGTCGCGGCCGGCGGCGATGAGGACATGGTCAACGAGCTTCCCCGGAGGCTCGGAATCGAGGACGTCTCTCTCGAGTGGTCGAGCGACCGCCCCGGAGGGTTCACGGCCCGCAGGCTCGAGGTGATTTTCGACCACCCCGCCCACCCTCACCATCGCGGTCTCGGAGAGATCGAGGAGATTCTCGATCGCGCCGAGATCCCGGATGGCCCCCGCGAGCAGGCGCGGCGGGTCTTTCGGCGATTGGCGGAGGCTGAGGGCCAGGTCCACGGTAAGCCGCCCGCGGAGGTCCACTTCCACGAGGTCGGTGCGGTCGACGCGCTGATCGACATCGTCGGCGTCTGCGTCGCGCTCGCCTCACTGGACGCCGACGAGATCGTGTGCTCGCCTCTTCCCATGGGGCGGGGAACCATCGACTGCGCCCATGGCACCTTGCCGCTGCCGGCGCCGGCGGTGGCCGCCATGCTGCCCGGAGTGCCGGTGTACGACGCCGGGATCGAGGGCGAGACGGTCACCCCCACCGGCGCCGCCCTGGTCACGACCCTCAGCGATCGCTTCGCTCCGATGCCACCGATGACGGTCGAGGCGGTGGGCGTCGGCGCCGGAAGTCGCGAGTATCCCGGGCTTCCCAACATCGTGCGCGCCTTCCGCGGCGAGGCCTCTGCGGGGATGACGACGCCGTCGCCTACCGGAACCTCCATCGTCGAGTGCAACGTCGACGACCTCGATCCGAGGGTCATCCCGGTGGTGATCGAACGCCTGATGGAGACGGGTGCGCTCGACGCCTACTGCACGCCGTTGGTGATGAAGAAGGGCCGGCCCGGGCATCTGATCACCGCCATCGTCGCCGAGCCCAACCTCGAGGCTGCGATCGACGTGATGCTGAGCGAGACCACCAGCCTCGGCTGCCGCACCTACCCGGTGGGCAAGCGGCACCTCGAACGGCGAATGGAGGAAGCTCAGACCCTCTGGGGACGAGTGCCGGTCAAGGCGGCCCTGGCGGGGGACCGGGTGCTGCGCCGGATTCCCGAGTTCGAGGCCTGCGCCGAGCTCGCCCGGAAGGCCGGGGTGCCCGTACGGGCGATCCTCGCCGCCGCGGCCGGTACCGGCGAGGAACCCGGTGGTGCCGATGACGACTGAAACGGACTACGGCGCCCTACTCGAATGGTTCCGCGAGGCCGGCCCCGCGGTGGTCGCCTTCTCGGGCGGCGTGGACAGCACGCTGCTGGCCAGGGCCGCCCACGACGCCCTCGGCGAGGACGCCCTCGCCGTCACAGCGGTATCGGCCAGCCTCGCCCCGCGCGAGCTCGACGATGCCAAGAGCTTGGCCGCCGAGATCGGCATCCACCACCGCCTCGAGACCTCCGCCGAGACCAGTCTGCCCGCTTATCTCACCAACGACGGCGAACGCTGCTACCACTGCAAGAACGAGCTCTATGCCATCTGCTCTCGCGTGGCGGCCGAGCACGGCGCCGCGGTCATCGTCAACGGGCTCAACACGGACGACACCAGCGACCACCGGCCGGGCAACCGGGCGGCGGACGAGGCGGGCGTCCGTTCGCCCTTCGTCGAGCTCGGTTTCGACAAGGCCGCCATCCGCGCTCACTCCGCGGCCCTTGGTCTGCCAACCGCCGACAAGCCCGAGCTTGCTTGCCTGGCGTCGCGCTTCCCAACCGGAACCGCCATCACCATCGTCGGGCTCGAGCAGGTCGCCGCCGCCGAGGAGGTGGTGGCCGGGCTCGGTTTCTCCCAGTGGCGGGTCCGCTTCCACGGCGATCTCGCGCGCATCGAGGTCTCTGCCCGCGAGATCGGCCGCCTTGCCGATCAAGACCTCCGGGACCGTTTGGTTGAAGGCGTGCGCCGCACCGGCTTCCGCTTCGTCACCCTCGACCTCACCGGCTACCGGCGTGGAAGCTCCAACGCGATCGCCATGGCCTCACCGGCCGCCCCGGGACACCACGACCCGGGATGACCGGTGAGGAGAACCTCGCGCATCGGCGCATCAGGTTGCCGGCGAGGAACTCCGCATCTGTCACCGGATCTCAACTCTCGAACCACCATGTTAGATTGGAGGCTGAGATCCACCGCTCAGTCATTTGTCGAATCAAAGGAGGTACCCATGCGCCGCGCCGCTGTTTTCGCCACCATTCTGGTCACCGTTTCTTTGGCAATTCCCGCCACGGCCCAGGGCATCCACGCACCCCTCTTCGACAAGTTCAACTTCAAGCTCGAGGGGAGCTTCGTCGATCTGACGACCATCATTCGCCTGGACTCCGATACCCTCGGACGGGGTACCGAGCTCCGCTTCGAGGACGATCTCGGACTGGGCAGCTCGAAGGTCGTCCCCTCCCTCTCCTTCGAGTGGCAGGTGGGTCGCCGGCACCGCCTGGCTGCGCGCTGGCAGGACATCGACCGCAGCTCGTCGGCGCAGGCGCTCACCGAGATCCAGTGGGGCGATGAGATCATTCCGATCGAAGCCAACATCGGCGTCGCCTTCGACATTACGACCTACGCGATCGACTACACCTACTACCCGTGGGTCAAGGAGAAGTGGGCCGGCGGCTTCGGTCTCGGCTTTCGGATTCTCGATGTCACCGCGGTGCTGGTGGTGGACGAGATCGAGCTCGAGGAGGACGTCAACGCGTCCGCCCCACTGCCTTACGTCAACTTCGAGTACCGCCGCAAGCTTTCAGAAAAATGGCGGGTGAAGGCAGGTGTCGGTTGGCTCGACGTCGCCTTCGGAGACCTTTCTGGCAGCCAGTACATCGGCCGGCTGGCCTTCGAGTACCAGACCCGCAAGCGTTGGGGCTTCGGCGCCGCCGTCAACCTCTCGCAGGTCAACGTCGACTGGTCGGGACTCGAACGCGAGGATGGTCAGAACGAGCTCTCGGGCCACGTCGATTTCGACATCAACGACATCAGCCTCTACGTCCGCATCCGCTTTGGGTCGTGATTTCCCGCGCCGGAGATTTCCGCGAGAAGGCGTAGCTGACAACAAAAAACCCAGCCGCTGCTATGCTGCGACCGGGCGTAGGACTCTCTGGATTCGGCCGGTGGCCGGGATCCACTGAACCGGGCTTACTTGCCCTGTCCGTGGAGGATCTTTTCCCACTTCTTACCGATTTTGGTGAGGATCTTCTCGACCTGCTTGACCTGCTTCTCCGGCTTGGCTTTGACCTCCACCGTACCGGTGGCACGCCACACCATCTTCTTGTCGGTGGGCTCATAGGCGTCGATGATCAGCGTGCCCACGGTGTAGTCGGTGGCGGTGGTGGTCGAGCTGCCCATGCCACCCATGCCGCCCCAACCGCCCCAGCCGCCGTAGTAGCCGCCGTAGCCGCCGAAGCCCATGGTGGTGGTGTTGTACCGGGTGTTCTCCGCGGTCGTCACATGGTAGGTGATGTAGAGATCAGGATTCTCCGTCACCTCGGTGGCGCCGCCCTCCCGCATCTCCTTCTTGATCATCGCCTCGATGCGGTCGGCCAACAGCGGGTTTTTGACGTTGCTGTCCTTGGTGTCGACGTACTGAAACGTCTTCGCCGCCTCGAAGTCGAAGTCGTGGGCGTAGTCGATCGTCACCTTCTGCGCGATGGCCGGCGTCGCAGCCAGCCCAAGTACGATTACCAGTCCGAGTATCTTTTTCATTTCTTAGCTCCTTTCAAAGCACCTCAACCCAAAACACAACTCATGTATTTCCCAAAATGATCGGCGCGCACAATAGTTGGCATCACGCCGATGGGAGCTGCGTTGATTATTGAGTTCTTAAATATCGCGCAGTTCATCGCTCCGGATTCGCAACTCGATTATGAAACGCGACCTTCTGCTATCGCGCTTCCCAAGAGGATACCGGGCACGCCGAAGCAACCCGCCCAAGCGCGGGCAAAACGCCGCAATATCCCCGGTTGCCTCCTCGCGCCGGCAATTCCCAATTCCTCATTCCGAATTCCGAATTCCTATTTCTTATTTCCAACTTGCGCCAGGTACTCCCTGATCGCCCGCAGGTTGCGCTGGGCGCCGGCATGGTCGGGCATGCCCGCAGTCGCCCGGGCGAGCCAGTACTCGGCCTCCGGGTAGCGACCCATCTCGGCCAGCAGCAAGCCCATCGAGTACGCCACTTCATGCTGGTCCGGATAGGCTTCGAGGACCTCGCGCAGCAGGAACTCCGCCTCCTCGTTGCGACCCTGGCCGCTGAGCAGCACGGCCAGGTTCACCTTGGCCGGATAGAAGAGCTCGTCGATGGCGATCGCTTCCCGGTAGTACCTCTCCGCCTTGGCGGGTTCGCCGAGGCGAGCCGCCAGGTTGCCCAGATTGTGACCCGCGAAGGAGAAGTCGAGCGAGTAGGTCATCGCCTTTTCATACTCGTCGAGGGCCTTGCCCAGGGCCTCCCGCTGATAGGGTTTGAGAAGCTCTTCGGGCACATCCGCGAGCCGTACCGCAGCCTGCATGCGCACCGCCCCGAGCGGGTCGAGCAGCAACGGCGCCATCAGCTCGACCAGCTCCTCCGACCCCGACGCGAACACGTTGTTGACCGCGGTGTAGCGCACCAGCGCATCCACGTCCACCAGCGCAGAGGCGAACGCGCGGGCGCTCTCCTCGCCGGGGTAGCCGACGAGCAAGCTCAGGGCGGTGGCGCGGACGATCGCCGGGTAGAGCTCGTCGACGGCCATCCGCACAAGCTCTCCCAGGGCCTCGGGTCGCCCCTCGCGACCGGCAGCGAGAGTGGTGCCGTAGTGCGGCTTCTTGGCCTCGCCGTACCACCTGGTATAGGCATCGACTGTCCAACTCAGGGACTTGTCGTCGTGGCAGCCTTCTTGGGAGCAGGCGTTGGGAGTGCCGATCTCAAGGCTGAGATCCGGCCGGGGGATGCGGATCGAGTGGTCCGCGCGCTCGTCGATCACCATGTAGGGCCGTTCCGCCATGTGGCACTTGACGCAGAGCGCACCGTCCGAGGGGTTGCCCTCGTAGATCTTCTTGTGGAAGTGGTGTTCGCGGGTGTCGTAGACGTCGGCCCGGTGGCATTGGGCGCACAGCTCGTTACCCTCGAGCTTCAGCTTCAGGCTGTGGACATCATGACAATCCGAGCAACGGACATCGTTGGCGAACATCTTGGACTGGGTGAAGGAGCCCCAGACATAGACCTCTTCGAGGATCTGTCCATCGGCAAAGTACAGCCCCTGGGCCAGCACCGAGGGAATCTGGTTGTCGAGCAGGGCGACCCGAGAATGGTCGTAGTCGCCAAGCTCCGACCGCCGCGAGTGGCAGGGCGCGCAGAGCTCAACCTGCCCGGCTGCGCTCATGTCGCCGGTATGGACCACCAGGCGAGCGTCCTCGACCACCGGCCGCGCCATCGGTTGGATCCCGGCCCACTCGACGTGGAGCGATCCCGGGCCGTGGCAGGCCTCGCAGCTGACGTCGATCTCCGACCAGGTGGTTCGGTAGGTCCGGGTCTCCGGGTCGAAGCCTTTCTTGAGGTTGGTGGAGTGGCACTCAGCACACATGCCGTTCCAGTTCTGGGCGGCCCGGGTCCAGTGGAGCCAGTCGTCAGGAGGAATGACCTGGTCGGGGTTGAGATCGAACCATTCGCCGCGGTCGGCGTCCCAGGCAAGGTTGAGACACTGCAATCGCCCGCCCGGGAAGGGCACCAGGTATTGCTGGAGCGGCTCGTGACCGAAGGTATGGGTTACCTCGAAATCCGCAAGCTCACCCTCCGGGCCCTGGGTGCTGACCATGAAACGCCCGTTCGAGCGGAAGAAGCGTGACGTGATGCCGTGCGATGAGAACTCGACGTCGTCGAAGTTGCCGCGCACTGTGTCCTCGGTGGCCACGTCCATGGCGAGATCGTGGTCCGAGCCTCGCCAGGTGTCGAATGCCTGCTGGTGACACGGGCGGCACGCGTCGCGTCCGACATATTCGGCCGCGACCTTCCCGGCACCCCCGGCTGCCTCCGCCGGGCGTCCCCTGCGGACGAGCCATGCGGGCACGCTGAGCACAATCACCGCGGTGGCGACCACGCCGAGGACCCTCCAGCGGGCGAGGGGATCCGGAGTCACAAACGCACCACCTGCGCCTCGGAAAAGGCCTGCCGCTCGATCGGCCGGCTAATGTCCACCTTGACGATGCCGTTCTCGATGCGGACGGCAAAAAGATCCAGCGGCCGCGGCGCCGGCGGGCTCAGCACCTGGCCCTTGATGTCGAAGGCAGAGGCGTGGCACGGACACACGAAGCGACCCTCATCGGCGACCCACGGAACCGTGCAACCGAGGTGGGTGCACTCGCGGTTGAGGGCCAGGAAGCCGCCGTCCGCCAGTCGCGCGAGGTAGAATCTCCCCTGCTGGAAGGCGGTCACCGACCCCGGGTCGAAACGTTCCACCGGACCGGCGATGATCACCGCGCCACTGTCGGAATCGCCGGCGCGACGCCGCCGGGGGCCCAGGAACCCGGCCACGATCCAAACCGCCTCGGCCAAAGCCACCCCGCCCAGGAGGAGCCACAGCCGACCGAGAAAACCCCGCCGCGAGGACTCGGGCGCAACCTCGTTCACGAGAGTCCTCCGGGCGGCGGCGATTGAGAAATGCAACGCAGAGGCGCAGAGACGCAGAGACGCAGAGGGGATCTTCCGGAACCCTCCGAACTCGAGCCCGAACGCCGCGGGCTGAGGCCCGCGGCCGGAGGTGGGGCGGGGCGGTTGGGAAGCGCACTTTCCAACCGTACCCCTCGCACCACCGGAGCACGCCCTGTGTGCGGTCGGGTGGCCATCACCAGAGCGCCGACTTTTCTGAGTCGTCTCTGCGCCTCTGCG
>JBGMRN010000025.1:0-8423 GCA_048061535.1 Thermoanaerobaculales bacterium
CCGTCGGCATCGCGAGGCGTATCGCTGTTCGACTTGGCGGGGCTCCTCCTGCCGGAGGGCCGGCGCGGTGACTCCGGCCCCCCACCGTCCATCAGAGGGGCCAGATCGATCTCGATGTGGAACCAGCGCTGAAGCCCCTCGGCCGGCGGGTTGCTGATCACCTCCACCCAGGTGCGGCGCACGCACTCGGGGTGGTTCACCCACCAGGCCTGGCGCCCCATGTCCTGATGGGCCTCCGACTCCGACACCATGGGGAAGCGAACGTCCAGGGTGCGCTGGCTGCCCACGTTGAAGAGGTTGATGGTGATGCTGCTGTAGTTGATCAGGTAACGGTCGACGCCTGGGGAGAGGTTCTCACCCCGCGGGGCCTCGGTCGTGGTGGCAAAGGCGTCCATGTCGGCCTGGGCCTGGGCGAGCCCGACGGCGGTGGCCTCGTACGACGCGCTCCAGGGGTGCCTCTCGCGCCACAGGCCAGGCTCCTCCATGTCCCAGTCCTCGTGGAGAAAGGGCTTGCTGGTGACCGAGACGTAGGCGGGCGTCGCCATGTTGCCGAAGCCTGGTCCCAGAAGGCCGTGCTCCCGGTAGGCGTTGGAGCCGACGTTGGTGCTCAGCCCCACCCAGTACCCGTAGGCGCCCGGCTTCTGGACCCAGAACTGTGCGGAACCCACCCGCGCCCGGGCCGGGATCCCCAGCGACCGGAGGAGCGCGGAGGCCAGCCACGAGTGCTCCGCGCAGATGGCGCAGCGGACGGCCAGGGTCTCGGCGGGTTTGTACGCCCAGTCGTAGAAGTTGCGGCCCCAACACCAGCCGTCGCCCCAGATGGTCTGCCAGATCCCGCTGGTGACATCCCGGTACGGATCGGTGCTCGTCCCAAAGACCGCGTCGTGGGTGATATTCCGGGCGACCCACTCGTAGACCGCCCAGACCACGGACCCGGTGTTGCTCCGCTCCTCCTCGGGAACGCCCGCGAGGATCTCCGCGGCCAGGACCGTGACGGCCGGATCGTCCGCGGTGATGAACTCGTCGCTCGCCAGGAACGGCAGTACGGCGTCGGGGTACCCGGAGGAGTCGGGCGGAATTTCGGCGTCGATGGGGACCGGCACCGGCGTCTCATCACGGGCGAGCTCCAGGAAACCGTAGCCCACGCGGAGGTCGTCGATGGGGTTCGTCCCGGGAACTAGCTCCAGGTCCACCGTGACCGTCCCCCCACCCGGGACCGCGATGTCCCCGGCGGGCCGGGTCCTGTAGCCCGGCTTCTCGGCCAGCAGCACGTAGCGGGGGAAGGCCTCCGGAACCCCGGCGATCTCGTACCGTCCCCACGCGTCGGTGTGCGCCTCGCACACCTTGCCCCAGGGATCGCCCCAGAGATACACCCGCACACCCTCCACGGGCTCGCCGCCGCTGGTGACGGTTCCCGCGATGGAGCCCACCGGCGCCGGCCCGAAGACCAGGTCGTCGAACGCAGCCCGGCCGGGGCCGGCGAGCACGCAGTTCACCTCGGCCTCCGCAGCGTTCTCCGGCGCCGGAAACTTCAGCGGGTAGGGAAAGTCGAGCTCGTAGCCCCGCGTGCCGTCGTGTCCGGGGAGGGGGACGAACTGCACGATCGCGTTCTCCGCATCCCGGAACACCACCTCCAGTCGGGCACTGCTTCCGGGCGGCACATCGCTGAACGCAACCTGTCCCGTGAGCAGGTAGACCGTGCCCGGCTCCACCGGAACCAGCTGCTGCCACATCCCCTGCCGCTCGGCGGCGCCCACGATTTCCACGGCGCGCTCCCCCTCGCAGGCGGTGCTGCACCACGAAAAGCCCACGTCGCCCTGGCCCCAGAGCTCCACCGGCGTCCAGCCGTCGGGCCGGTCTCCGGTCCCGGCTTCGAAGCCGGGGTTCGCGAGCAGGTTGACGGCTGCGGCCGCAGAAGATACCGACGCCGAAGAGGCTGCCGGCGAGGGCTGGGGAGCACCCGGCCCGGCCATGATCAACCCCACCGTCAGAACGCCGCCCAGCCCGGCCATGAACACAAGGCCCGCCAGACGCACCAGGCGGAACCCATGAAGACGATCGGCCGTACGCCGGATGGAGAATCGGATCATCGTGCCCCCTCTCACCATAGTATGACGCCCGCGCCCCGCCCCGGTTGACGCTCACTCGTTCATTCCGGCCCCTGCAAGGTCCGTTCGGAGGGTCTCGGAGACCCTGCTGCCGTCGCCGACTCACGTCAACTGATCCCCCTTCCCCAGGCTTCGCCCGGCGCACACCCACCGCCCCCAATGCTTCACCCGTTTGGGTGATGACATGAGCCGGCTGAAACCCGATAGAATTGCTTACGAGCTTTCACATCTGTCTGTGAATCTGCAGCAGGGGCGCTGGTTGGTGGGTTGGGTGCGCCACGACCGCGACGCTCATGTATTCCGAAGAAGGTCCGCGTGTGATTCGGGGCTCGCACGTGCTTTCACCGACAAGAATCAAGGGGGCAAACATGACTTTTCGAATGACTTCCGACGTCAAGCTCAAGAGAGACAAGGATGGCGTGGTCCGCAGGATCCACCACCCGCGACAGGCATATTCGCCTGAGGACTCGGCTGTCCTGACCGCCGCGGTCGGGGCCGGCGAAAGCCCGACGCCACGACAGCTCGCCGACGAGTACCTCAAGGACGTCCTTCAAGTCTTCGGCCTCAACGAGACCATGGCCGACGACCTCGCCGGCGCGGTGGCGGCCGAGGTCAAGGACGAGGGTCCGAAGCTCCGATTCCTGGAGGAAAAGGAGGTCGGAAACCAGGCTGTCGTGTCGTATGTGCAAACGGACCACGGGTTGCCTGTCTGGCAATCCGGCGTCGCGGTGAAGATCGCCGCCCGAGCCAATCGGGTGATCAGCTCGCAAAGCACGGTTCAGAGCGGGATCGAGATCGTGCCGCCCGACACGAACGCCCCCTACCTTCCGGAAAACCTCGACGCCACGACGCTCGCGGCCCTTCTCGGGCTGGCCGGCGAGGACCAACCGGCCATCAACGACATCCTCCTCTTCATCTTCCGGTTCGATCCCGACGATCGAGGCAACGCCTCCGGCGAACCCTGCGAGGACGACGAAAGGCAGATGCACGTGAACGGCCCCACCCTGCAGCTGCCAGATCTCCCCGACGAGCTCGTGGAGGGGCGTTACTACGTTGTCTCGCGGGTCTTCTTCACCCTCGAATCCTCAGGCTGGGGCGAGGTGAACTGGGGGGCGTTCGTGGAACCGGAGACGGGCGCCGTGTTGCGGTTGGACAGCTTCGTCGGCTGCGTCGACGGGCTGGTCTATCTCCGGGACCCGCTGACCAAAACCAGCAACCCGTCGATTCGCCCCAGCTCGCCCGCGGCAACGCTGGACGCCCTCCGAGACCGGGTCACCCTCGACGGTCTGACCCCACCCGGGGCACCGCCCGCCGATCAAGCGCTGCGCGGCGAGTTTGTCCAGTTGCAGGACCTGATCCCACCTGCCACCGATGCGCCGACCGAGCCCCAGAGCAACGACTTCGAATATTCGGTGCCGACCGACGACTTCGCGGCCGTCAATGCCTATTACCACTGTGATCGCCTATTCCGGATGATGGAGGAAATGGGCTTTGATGTGCAGAGCTATTTCAACGGCACGACTTTCCCGGTTCGGGTGGATCATCGCGTCAGTTACAGGGTCAATGGGATTCCGACCGCGAATGTGGTCAACGCCTCGGCGCCGGGCAACGCATTCGGCAATGGTTCGGATGGTTTCCGATTCGCCCTGGTGCAGCGCGATACCAATGTCGGGATGGCGGTCGAGTGGCGGGTCATCCTGCACGAGTTCGGTCACTCGATCCTCTGGGACCACCTCAGCTCGCCGAACTTCCGTTTTGCCCACAGCCCCGGCGACAGCCTGGCGGCCATTCTCAACGATCCCGAATCACAGGCCCCGGATCCCTCAGTGACCTTTCCATGGACCCCGATCACACGCCGGCATGACCGTCGGGTCGAAGATGGCTGGGGTTGGGGTGGCCGGTTCGACGATAGATGGCCGGTCGGCCATCCCTTGTCCCACGATCGCGCAGGTTACGACAGGGAGCAGATCCTGTCGTCCACTCTGTTCCGGTTTTACCGGTCGATCGGAGGCGACCACACCGACGTTGCTGTTCAGGGCCAGGCGGCTCGCCTCAGTGCTTTCTTGGTATTCACAGCCATCGGTTCGCTGAGCGCGGTGGCGCCACCGCAGGACGCAGAGGACTTTGCGGAGGAGTTGATGGACGCAGACCGCGGCCTCGACGTATTCGAAGGACACCCGGGCGGCACCCTCCACAAGGTAATTCGTTGGGCGTTCGAACGCCAGGGGTCGTACCAGTCACCGGGCGCGCCGACTCCGGTGGTGCAACCAGGTGCGCCCCCGGCCGTTGACGTCTACATCGAAGACGGACGCGGCGGCGGCTACGACGCCCGGAATCATTTCGTGTTTACTAGCAACGATATCTGGAACCGGACCTCCGACGACAGCGGTCAGATCCACCAGCAGCCGATCGCGGGCCAGTCGAACTTCCTGTACGTGAAGGTCAAGAACCGTGGCACCGAGAACGCGGAGAACGTCCTTTTAGGTGCCTCTATCTCCAGCGAGCGCGCCGAGCGTCCGTGGCCGAGCGCATGGACGGCGATGATCGCGGCGCCTGTCTCGGCAGCCGAACCGATCCCACCCCAAGGCGAGCTGATCGTCGGTCCCGTCGAGTGGACACCGGCGAATGAAGATCCGGTGACGATCCTGGCCAGCGTCTCGGCTGACGGAGATCCGAGCAACGCCGACAGCGTCGGCGGCAGTATCCCCGTGGCGCGGCTGGCCCACTGCGACAACAATATCGCCGGTCGAACCATGACAGTCACCGCCGCCGGGCCCGTCCCTGTCGATCCTCGAGGGGTGGTCGCCGAGATCCAACCACGACTCGCGATTCCCGACGCCGATCCCCTCGGGGTGGTGAGCACCCTTGATATCTCGGACTCCGGAACCATCGCGCGGATCGATGTGTCGCTAACCATCCTTCACACCTTTGTCGGTGATCTGGAGATCAGTCTGACTTCGCCGGCAGGTGTGATCGTGACTGTATTCAAAGGCAACTGGGAACGCACTGAGAACATCATCGGAACCTACTCCTCGGTCAACCACGCTGCGCTGGCGGCCCTTCACGGTGACGACCCGGCAGGAACGTGGAGGCTGCGCGTCGTCGACCGGATCGGTATCGACGTTGGAACCCTCGAGCGTTGGGGATTGAAGATCAGGCTCGCTCAGTAACTGCGACAATCGATCGAACTGGAGGGAACCCCCATGACCGACAAGCTCGAAAACATCCAGGACCTGATCTTCGGCACCAAGAGGGATCGACGCTACACCCAGGATTCACCCATACTGCCCGATGTGTGGCTCCAGTTCGCAGCAGATCGAAAAGCGCCCGCCGACCTGTTGCTGACCCCCCACCGGGATGTGAGCGCCGGCCACCTGGCGAAGACAATCCGTAAGCGCCTGAAAGAAGAGCGGAAGAAGTACAACCGCCGAAGAAGATCTCCCAAGATCGCGTTTGCTCAAGGCTCGGTCGTTGTGCACCTCTATTTCGATGAGCTGATTCGGGTGGTGTTGCCCATGACGCCGTGGTGGCAGCGTTACGTGTGGAAGGGAACCGGGGAGTACCTCCGTCAGCTCGCCGCCGATTCAGATGCAACTCAATACCTGGCGGAAGCGCTGACGGCTTTCGAGCGGCAAGACATCAAAGACAACCTGCCCTTGTCCCCGGATCTGCTGTGGATGGCCCGGATCGTGGGCGCAATCGCCGACCCGACCAAGGAGACGGAGAATGCTTCTGAGGAATCGGAGCCGCTGAAGCATCTGAAGACGGTCAGGAAGATCCAGGACCTCATCGAAGACCTCGAGGTTCCGGATCAGAATGAGGAAAAACTGGTTTGGCTCGCCGGCCTCAACCGTGAGGCCACCACCGCGGTCAAGAAATCGACCCTCGCCATCAAGGCGGACGCAGCCCGGCGGCTTTTCAAGGTGGATTGTTCTTCGCTGACCTGGGCGGTGGTCGACAGCGGGGTTGACGCGAGGCATTCCGCTTTCCGCGCAAAGAAGAAGGACGGTTCTCCGTGGGACATCCCAACCGAAAATGACGGCACTTCCTGGCGGAATCGCACACGGGTTGTCGCGACCTACGACTTCAACCGCGTGCGCACGCTGCTGGATCCAGACAACCTCACCAAATCAAAATTGAAGGAACTG
Source organism: Thermoanaerobaculales bacterium (assembly GCA_048061535.1). Lineage (GTDB taxonomy): Bacteria > Acidobacteriota > Thermoanaerobaculia > Thermoanaerobaculales > Sulfomarinibacteraceae > Sulfomarinibacter. The sequence goes on from JBGMRN010000025.1 coordinate 6,257, forward strand.
CTTCCGGATATTGACGAAGCGCAGTGGGCAGAGGTCGAAGACCTTCTCCAGGGCCTGCGACGAAGCCTTCAGACCGGGCGGGACGTGGATTGGGACCTTCTCGAGCCTTTTCTCCGAGTCCCCCACCGAGACCCCAGCTACAAAACACCACTTAATACACATGGAACCCACGTCGCGGGGATCCTCGCCGGTGATTGGGAGCATCCCGAAGGTACGAATCAGCCGCCCCTCCAAGGCGTCTGTCCGGACCTCAGAATCTACGATCTCAGAGTCCTCGACGACTCCGGGAGGGGCGACGAGTTCAGCGTCCTCGCAGCTCTCCAGTTCATTCGCTACCTCAACGCCCACCACGACTACTTCGTGATCCACGGCGCCAACCTGAGCCTCTCCATCCGTCACGATGTCTCCAACTACGCCTGCGGCCGAACGCCGGTCTGTGAAGAGTGCGAGCGGGTTGTGAACAACGGCGTCGTGGTGGTTGCTGCGGCCGGCAACCTGGGCATGGTGAAGTACCGCACGCTGGACGGGGTGCTCGAGGGCTACAACGCCATCAGCGTTACTGATCCGGGGAATGCCGAGAGCGTGATCACCGTCGGCGCCACGCATCGCTATCGGCCGCATTCCTACGGCGTGAGCTACTTTTCGAGCCGCGGACCCACCGGGGATGGACGCGCGAAACCCGATCTCGTGGCTCCCGGAGAGAAAATCACTGCGCCGATTCCAGGCGAAGCCAAAGGACGAAAAGACGGAACCAGCATGGCGGCGCCGCACGTGAGCGGGGCCGCCGCGATGCTGATGGCCCGGCACAAAGAGTTCGTCGGCGAAGCGAGCAAGATCAAACGGATCCTCTGCGAGACAGCCACCGACCTGGGAAGGGAACGGTATTTTCAGGGCAGCGGCATGCTCGACGTACTCCGGGCTCTCCAGTCCATCTAATAAACCACCCATGGAAGGGGGAAAGAACCATGACATTCACTCTGGAAGCTCTCCAAGCGAAGCACGGTGATTCACTCCTGTTACACTACGGTGATCCCACCTCGCCGCGACTGATAGTCATCGACGGCGGCCCCAGCCGGGTCTACACACCTACCTTGCGACCTCGTCTGGAGGCCATCCGCCAGACGCTGCCTCCGGATTCGGCCCTGCCGATTCGCATGCTGATGGTGAGCCACATCGACGACGACCATATCAATGGCGTCCTCGACCTGACCGAAGAACTGCTTGAGAAGCACGAAAACCACGAGCCACTTCCCTACCAGATCCAGACCCTGTGGCACAACAGCTTTGACGATGTGGTGGGCGCAAACAGCGCCGAGCTTCTGTCCTCGGGTCAGGCGGAGGTGGGGGCGGCATCGTTGGAGGAGGTCACCGCGAGCTTCGGCCAACTCAGCGCCGAGGCCGCAGCGATCGTGGCGAGCGTCAGACAGGGAAGGAGACTTCGCGACGACGCGACGGTTCTCGGCCTTGCCGTGAACCAACCGGGAGGTGGCCTGATCACCGCCCGCGGCGATGCCAACGATTCGGTTGACTTGGGAGATGGTCTCGAGTTTCTGATCCTGGGGCCACGCCAAAAACAGGTCGAGGCGCTGCAGGAGAAGTGGGACCGTGAGTTGCGGAGATTGGGATTGGACGAGGTCCGGGCCGGCAACGCAGGAGCGGCCGAAATGATCGACAAATCGGCCTACAACCTCGCAAGTCTCGTGGTCCTCGCCCGTGCGGACGGTAAGACAATGTTGCTCACCGGGGACGCACGCGGCGACCACCTTCTCGCTTCGGTTCGGGACGCGGATCTCCTGACCAACGGCAAGCTCCACGTGAATCTCTTGAAAATGCCCCACCACGGAAGCGACCGCAACGTCGACACCGACTTCTTCCGCACGATCACCGCCGACCACTACGTCATCTCCGGGGATGGGAAATACGGCAACCCCGAGGTGGCGACCTTCGAGATGATCTTCACGGCGCGGGGAAACGACCGATTTACCCTGCACCTGACCTATCCGGTGACGAATCTGGGCCACGGGTTCCCGAAACAGGATCTCCAACGCCTCCTCGACCGCGAGCAGCAGGCTGGAAAGCCCTTCGAGGTGAGAGCGCCGGGGCCCGAAGAAAAGTCGATCTCCGTGGCGCTGTAGCCAACCCCCGTCTGCCGAGCGGCCGCAGAACG
>JBGMRN010000025.1:8523-24597 GCA_048061535.1 Thermoanaerobaculales bacterium
GTGGAAACCAGACGTTTCGTCCGGAGCTTCGACCGGGGCGACGGAGGTGAGGAGCAGGGTCAAGAGCTCGCTCTGGCTGCTGGTGCCGGTCTTCTGAAACACGCTGGCGAGTTGGGAATGGACGGTGTTGCGCGAAAGGCCGAGCTTCTCTGCCGCGGCGGTCAGCCCGCCGCCCTCCAGGAGCTGCGTCACCAGGCGAACTTCGGCATCCGTGAGGTCGTAGAGATCGCCAAAGAAATAGTCCACCGGACTCTGCGATTTTACGGGATCGGTGACGAAGAGCACCGCTGCCGCGCCGCTGCCGGCGATGGGCTGGCACCTCTTCGGAAGTGGGAGGACGATGACATGGAAATCAGGGAGACCCGAGGGTCTCGCCAATCGCACCGCACCAGCTCCAGCCGGCTCGCTTTCCGAGCCGCTGGAACCAACGCGACGGATGAGGTCGCGCAGCTTGTTCGTTTCACTGATTCTGTCAGCCACCAGACCTTCGCCCTGCAAAACGAAACCGTCCTTCATGGCGGCGATGCGCTCGGCCTCGCGGTTGACCATGACGGGGGCGCCTCTCACGTCGAGCAGCACCACCCCCACCGCGACCCTGTCGAAGGCGCCCACCGCCATCTCGGCTTGAAACTCGGCCTGGCGAACGCGGTGATACACCGTCATCGCCCGCGTAACATGGGGCAGCAGGTTCGCGAAGGCATGCATGTCGTGAACGGAGAAATCAGGCGAACTGTCCGCGCGAGCCATCCACAACGAGGCATGGACCTCAGTCGTGTTCAGCGCCGCCGCGCCGGCGATGTAGGAAAGGTCACTCGGCTGCATGAGCCGCCGGTAAACACTGGTCCTGAAAAACCGCTTTCCGCGGAAGGAGCGACCACTCGACACGATGATCCCGGCCGGGCCGTTCATCGACTCACGGACCAGCTCGTCGCTGTTGAGATGTCTGCCCGCGTACGCGCTCAAGGCGTGCGAGTCGAAGCCGGTCGCGCCGAGGATGCGGAAATCGCCCGCCGAGAGGTTTCCGTACACCAACAGCATGGCATCCACCTCGAACATTCGGCGTGCGGCGTCGAGAGCGTTGTTCCAGAGGTCCGGATCGGAAACGGCTTCGTAGATGCAGCCGATGACGAATTCGGGATCGATCCTCCGCTGCATCTCAGCACCGAATCAGCATTGGGGACGGTCCAACCCATGCCTCGCCAGCGGGCGACGGCCGGCACTGGGGCTGTGGCGAGTGCTTCGAGTCAACTCGGAATGGTGGAATGCCCACCGAGAAATGTCGGTCTCTCAGCATCCGGCCCTCCCGGAAGCGCTCCACGCTTCCACAAGATGCTTGTTATAGGACCCTCGCGCGGCACCTCAGAGCATCGAGGCATGAGCTGCGATTGACCCCTGGTTGAGATAGCGTCCTGAAACGAGTCTATGGCCCGGGTCCGGTGGTGTCAATCAACCGGTGGCGTGGGGTATATTCTCGAGGCCGCCCGGCGAGGTCGTGCGATCCGCGACGTCTGGACGATGACCGGGCTCTTGACGGGCAATCGAAGGAGGATCAATGAAACGCAGATCATGGTTGGCTGCTGTATGGATCATGGGTCTCGCGGTTGCGGCGACGGCCGCCGACCCCGCGACCCCGGCCGCAGAAGCCACGCCAACGCCAGCGGTGGCGGCCGAGCACGCTTCGCCGAGGGCCACGCTGAGGACCTTTCTCGAGGCCTTCTACGAGGAGCCAGCGAACCTCGACCGCGCAGCCGGCTGCCTCGACCTGGGGAACCTGCCGTCCGAGATCCGCGGCATCAAGGGACGCGAGCTCGCAGCCGAACTCAAGGATGTGCTCGACCGCACCGTCTACGTCGATCTTGAAAAAGTACCCGAAGACACCGACGTTTCTTCATACATCGTACTGCGCGGCGCAGAGGGAGAGGTTGCGCTGAAACGCAGTCTTTCTGGAGAGTGGTTGTTCAGCGCCGCGACAATCGCCTCCCTGGACGCCCTCCGTGCGGCGGTTGAGGACCGGGCGGTTGTGGCCGGCGTGGGCCGAACCGCACCCGAAGCGGTGACGCCGGGCACCTGGCTGCGGTCGCAGATCCCGGAGACCCTGCGCGGCCGTGTGCTCTTTCTCGAGGCCTGGCAGTGGCTGGGGATCCTGCTGATCATCTTCCTCGGCTTCGTGACCGGCAAGGTCTTTACGTCGCTGGTGACAGCCGGCCTCAACCGGTACCTCGAGCGCCGCTCGGGCTCGATCGACCGCAGCGCGGCCCTCCGGGCGGTGCGCCCGCTGGGCACGATCGTGATGCTGGTGGTGTGGGGGCTGGGCATCATCTGGCTCGGCCTGCCGGTCGGCGTCTTCACCCTCTACTACCGCGCGCTCAAGGTGGTCGCCGTGGCAGTGGCGGTCGTCAGCGCCTTCCGCTTCATCGACGTGCTGGCGGAGATCCTTGCCCGAAAGGCAGCCCGTACCGAAAGCCAGTACGACGACATGCTCATTCCCCTCATCCGCAAGTCGTTGAAGGTGTTGGTTGGGGCGGCCGGTCTGGTCACGGGGGCGCAGTTCCTGGGAACCGACCTGACGGCGCTGCTCGCCAGCCTGGGCATCGGTGGCCTCGCCCTGGCCCTGGCCGCTCAAGACACGGTGGGCAATTTCTTCGGTTCCCTGATGGTGTTCATGGATCGTCCGTTCAAGGTCGGCGACTGGGTGGTCACGGGCGACGTCGAGGGCACGGTCGAGGAGGTCGGCTTCCGCTCGACGAGGATCCGCACCTTTTACAACTCCCTGATCACGCTACCCAATTCCAACCTCGTCAAGGCCTCGGTCGACAACCTCGGGGACCGGCAGTTCCGCCGCTGGAGCACGAAGCTCGGCCTCGCCTATGACACACCGCCTGAAAAAATCGACGCCTTCTGCGAGGGCATCCGTGAGCTCGTCCGCTGCCATCCCTACACCCGCAAGGACTATTTCCACGTCTACCTGAACGAGTTCGGATCGGACTCGCTGCAGATCCTGGTCTACGTGTTCTTCGCCACCCCGGACTGGGCCACCGAGCTTCGCGAGCGCCACCGCCTGGGTGTCGACATCATCCGCCTCGCCACCGACCTCGGCGTGGAGTTCGCGTTCCCGACCCAGACCCTGTACCTGGGCCGGGAGGAATGGACGGTGCCTCAGCGCGCCGGCGGAGGATATGCCGAGGCCAGCTCGAGCGCGGTCGCAGCGGCAAAGAAGGCAGCCGCGAAGCTGACAGCGCAGGGCGTCGGAGACAAGATTCCGCCCCCCGTTAACTTCGGAAAGTCGCCGGAGCAGGACGCCGACGACGCGGGAGAATGATGTCGCAGTTGTGCGGCGACCGACCCACCCTTTTCACAAGGTTTCGGCTCGAAGGCCCCGCACGTTCTGAACATGGCGACAACGTCTGGCCGCCCTTCGTTCGGCGCCGTTGACAACGTACGGGTCAGAACATTGTGGCGGACCACGCCGATGTGTCACCGGACTCAAATCCGTCGTCAAACAGGACAATAGCGGTCGTCTCCTGGGTCGAGTTGTTGACCGTCACAAGCTCGGTCTCGTTCGCCGCCACGTCCGCCGCGTTGGTGACCGAACCGACGGCGGTGTTGTCCACCGTAACTTCGATTGCGAGCTGTGTGCTCGCTCCGGAAACGAGATCGCCGAGGGCGCACGTTGCGACCCCGCTGGCCACGCTGCAGGGTGGATTCGAGGACACGAAGGCCGCCTCGCCCGGCAGCGTGTCGGTGACCGTCACCCCGGTGGAGTCTCCCGTTCCGAAGTTCTCAACCGTGATCGTGTAGACAAGGCTCCCTCCGGCCTGGACGGGATCCGGCGCCGCAGAGATGCCGATCTCGAGGTCGGGGCCCTCGACCAGGCATCGCGAGAACTCCGAGGTGTTGTTGCCGGCGTCGGTGGCCGTCGCAGTCACGAAGTGATCGGGCGGTACGTCGGCGGCCAAAACGGCCGAGATCGTGGAATTGCCGGTGGCGTCGGTTGAAACGACCTCGGAACCGAGCCGGATTTCGCCCTCGCCGTGGACCGACGGGTTGCAGCTCGAGTTCGAGTAGAAGTCGAGCGTGAAGGTCGAGCTCGGAGTGCTGTTGAATGTGCCTCCGATAGTTGTAATGCCGGCGCCGTGCACGATCGAGGTCAGTACCGGGAAGTTTTGGACGTTGTTCGCTCCGGTGTCGAGGTCACCCGCATCGTTGGGTGACACCGCGGTCGGGTCATCGCACTGGATCAGCGTTGCATTAGGAAGAGAGACCACGCTGAAGACCGAGCAGAGGTCGATTCCGAGCGCCGTGTTGCCGAAGATCGTATTGCCGACAATGAGGTTGCCGGTGGCGGTGTCTCCCACCAGATCCACGCCGGTTTGGCTGTAGGCGATGGTGTTGGCGGCCACTGTGGAGCCACCGATAGTGTTCCCGTTGGCTTCGTAGACCAGCACGGCTGTGCCGTCGTTGCCGAGGTTGATGGTGCCACTGATATCAGTCCCCAGGAGGTTGTTCTGAACCAGGTTTCCGCTGCAACCGGAGCCGATGGCCAACGACGTGGCGCCACTCAGGGCGCCCGACATTACGTTGGTCGCGCCGGCAACCGTTCCGCCGATCGTGTTGTTCATCGAGGACCCGGTGATCAGCACGCTGTTTCCGGTATTCCCGAGGGCGCTGCTGCCGCTCACATCGGTGCCGAAGAGGTTGCCGATGACGACCGAAGTGCTCGTTCCTGCATTCAGAGCGACACCCATCGAACCTCCTGAAAACAGGTTGCGGGCGGGCGCCGTGGTGCCACCCACAGTATTTCCTGGAATCGCATAGAGATGGACCGCGTTCAGTCCGCCGCGCGCGACCGTGCCGGTGGGATCGGTCCCGAAGAAGTTCCCCTCGATGATATTGCCGCCGAGGTACCAGAAGACCACGTCGCTGTTATTGGCGAAACGATTGAAGACGAGACCACGGACCGTCGAGCTGCCCGCGTTCCCCGCCAGACCGGTGACGTTTGCGCCGGTCAGACTTCCATCCAGCTCGATGACCGGAGTGCCCGCGAACGTCGGCTGGGAGGTGCCGTCGATCATCACCGCCTCCGTGATCGTCGGCAGCCCGGAAGCACCGGGCTGGATGGTGCACACTCCACTCACCGCATCGCACCCGGGATCGGTGGCGACCGGAATGTTGAAGTCGATTGTGTCCATGCCGGGCGTGTTGTTGGCGGCGGTAATCGCCTCGCGCAGACTGATGACCCCATCCCCTCCCGGGTTGGCGATCAATTCGGCGATCGAGGTGGTCGTACCGTCGAGGACATCGGTGGTCGAGTCGACCACGACGCTCGCCAGCACGGTCGTCTTGAGGACCATCGGCTGCGAGTATCCACCGACGAGCACCACCAGGTCGTCGAGGGCGTCAGGGCTCAACCTCATCGGCAGTATGGCTACCGGCGCCCCGGGGACCCGAATCACCGCAGGGCGCGGAGGAGGCCCGAAGAGCTCCGGGTCGCCCGGCGCCGGCGCGGACGCCGTCTTCTCCGGCGCCAGAATGCCGAGGTATTGTGCGGAGGGTACGGAGGACGAATCAGCCACTGCCCGTGGCCGCACGCGGCCTGAGGTCGCCAGCACCTCGAGCTGACGGCCGGCACTATCGAGCACCACCAGCTCCTCGCCGGGGCCACTTCCCACCTGGAGGCTCATGAGAGGGCGGCCTGAGCCGTCCGCCCCACGCACGAAACGTGTTTGAGCGATACGATCAACGATCCGCCAAGAGGGCACGTCGCGCACTGCCGAAGGCGCGCGGGACGCCGCGGACGTTTTTTTCGGTTCGCCCCGCTCGAGCATCCACAGCCCTCCATCCTCGGCGAGCACCGCCATTTCGTCGCGAGGTCCGTTCGCCCAGGAGAAATCACCGATCGCCACCGAGGCGGCCGCGAAGGGGAGATCCACTACTTCGAGCGCGATCGTTTGGACCATCGCCCGGCGGTCCTGCCCGTGTAACAGGAGCACGTCACCGCCGGCAACAATCGCCAAGTCCACGGCGAAATGGTTGTCGAGCTGGCCAAGCTCGAGCTGGGTCGCAGGGGCCGGCAAGTCGACGGCTTGCGGCGTCGCGTTCCACGCCCCGCGAGGCGACGCGAAGACCAGCAGCTTCGGGCCATCCGTTGTGCGAGTTGCGACGACGATGTCGCCTAAACCATCGCGTCGATGGATCTCGCCGGTCGTGAAGGCGCTGATCGGACCGTCAAGATCCATCCGCACCGCCGGCTGCAGTCGGCCCTTCCCGTCCCCCGGAAGGAGGTATAGTGCCCTGTCTCCTGCCGATGCAACAATAACGTCCAGGTGGCCATCCGCGTCGAAATCACCGATAGCGAGGAAATCCGGCAGCGCCGGACCGGCCACCAGTCGCGCCGGTGACACGAACGGCTGGTCGGTGTCGAGACCCTTGGCACGCAGGTCGGCAGCCCCGGGACCGTTGGGGTACGTGGCGAAGATGTTGCCGCGGTAGATCGCGAGTGCCCCCTCGCCGTCTGCGTGATAGCCAACGATGAGGTCCGGGACGCCGTCCTCGTCGAGATCCCCGGCAGCGAGCGAAAGCGGCTCGAGCCCTTCCCCGATCAGTGCTTTCAACCTCCCCTCGGCGAGAAACCTCGCCTGAACCGCCCCGCCTCCGGTGAAGTGCAGGGAGGAGTCGGACTCCTCCGGCATCTCGAGCTTCGGCTCCCCGGAATCGCGGGCCCGAGCGGATTCTCCCGCCAGACTCGTTTGAGCCCCCAACCCGGCGGCGACCGTCAAGGCGCCACCGAGAAGCACCACCATCGTCGTCACCCGCCAGGCCGCGCACGGCCTGGGTGTCGAATACAAAGTGTTCGCCCTCCGCTTTTCCATATCCGAGCCCTCCATTCGGATGTACGGCCGCTTCACCGCGGCGCTAAAAAGCGCTTCCATCTGGTTGCAGATCAAGCAACCGAAGTATGCCTGCCATTCTTCTCAGCCGGTGTGTTCAGGGTCACAGGGGGGGGGCGAGAAGGGCCCAGGCAGCACCGAGCTCGGCCGGAGCGATGTTCGGTTACTCAACCCAGAGAGCGAGATTCTCTCTTGTGGAACTTGAGGTGCGTGTGCTACAAGGGTCTCATAAATTCGGTAGAGTATGCGACGCTGGCACTGAGAACAATGACGAAAGAGGGGGAATCAGATGAGCAACCGACGCAATCTCGTCCTCGCGACCGTAATTTTCATCGCTATCGTCCTGGCGCCCCAGGCGGCTTCCGCGCAGGCCGTGGTGGACCAGAGCAACTTGGGCGGCGACATCAACTGGGCAATCCACATCGGCTCCGATGCCGGCCAGGTCTTCACCGTGGCCATTCCGGGGCGGTTGGAGGGACTCGAACTTGCGCTGGGACGCTGTGCGAGCCCGACCGATCCCCTGATCCTCGAGATCCTGACCACCAGCGGCGGAGTGCCGCAGCCGAGCCCGGTTCTGGCCTCGGTCACGATCCCCGACGCCTCGATCCCCTTACTTCCGCCGCCCACGGACCTGGTGTTGGGCTCGATCACCGGAACCTACGTCGATCTCACCGGCGTCGGGCCCACGGTACAATCCGGCGTTCAATACGCGTACCGTCTCAGCACGACCGGGGGCAACTGTTATGCGGTCCGCGGTGACACCATCGCGAACTACCCTGGCGGGCAGCGCTTTACGTTCTGGACCCTGCAGACGAGCGACCTCGTCTTCAAGACCTTCAACCAGGCCATTGTTCCGGTTCCAACGAGCTCTGCGCTGGGCCTGGCGCTATTCCTGATCGGGATCATGACCGCCGCATTCGTCCTGCTCCGCCGGTAGTCAGGCTGCAGATCATCGCCTCGACCGGTCAGGACAGCCGATCGAGCCCGAACCGCTTGCCGAGCACGCGGTCGCGGATTTGGTGCGGCAACCGGCCGATTGCCGGCAGCAGCCGTGATCCCTTGCCGACGCGGAGCACAGCCGGCGGTCGTAGACCAGTCACCGCCGGGACCACCTCGCGGGCGAGGTCCGCCGCGGGCGTCGCATCTCCTCGCTGTGACAGCCGCGCCCGGGATTCGATGAACTCGGCGATGCTGCTGTAAAGCGAACCCGCGTGGTACCGCTCGAGGCCCTCCGCTGCGCGGGCGGCGAAGTTCGAGAGGATCGCGCCCGGCTGCACCGTCGTCACCTGGATGCCGAAGGGGGCGAGCTCCATACGGAGAGCGTCCGAGAGCAGGTGAAGCGCCGCCTTGCTGCCACAGTAGGCGCCGGCAAAGGGCGTCGCGGTCACCCCCGAGACCGAGCCGATGTTGACAATGCGGCCGGATCCCTGCGCCACGAACTGCGGAAACACCGCCTGGATCAGGGCCACCGGACCGACGACATTGGTTTCGAACTGGCGCCTCAGAGCAACCAGGTCGATCTCCGCCGTCGGTCCGATGAGACCCGAGCCTGCATTGTTGACCAGGATGTCGATCCGGCCCGCCCAAACCAGCGCCTCTCCCACCACCCGCTCGATGTCGTGGGCCTGGGTGACGTCGAGACGGGTCGTGAGAACGCGCGGACCCACGAGGCCTGCCACGGCCTCCAATCTGCGCGCCGTCGCCACCACCCGGTGCCCGGCACGTATGAACTCCTCGGCCAGCGCCTTTCCGATTCCAGACGAACATCCGGTGATCAAGACGACCTGTTCCTTCGCATCCGCCATGGTGTGCAACCTCCCTGCCACGAAAGCGCTCATCGAAAATGTTAGCCGATCGCCACCCCCGTGAAGCACAATCTTGCCTTCACCTTGAACATTTCAAGAACGACGGCGTAGAATCGGCAGCGCTGCGCCGCGCCCGTCCGCAGGACTGCGCCCGTCCCATCCGCACGTAATCAGGAGGAACACATGCAAAAGAACGCTCTCGCCCCGATCCTTGTCCTCGCAACCGTTCTGCTCGCGCCGAGCGTGGCCGTGGCGATCGACGTCACCGACACGAAGTTCCTCAGCCAACCGGCCATCAGTGCAGACCACATCGCCTTCGTCTACGCCAATGACCTCTGGGTGGCGGACGCCGACGGGCGTCACCCTCGCCGGCTCACAGCCGACGAGGGCGTGGAGTCCAACCCCGTCTTCTCTCCGGACGGCGCCTTGATCGCCTTCAACGCCCAGTACGACGGCAACACGGACGTTTTCATCGTACCCGTCCAGGGGGGCATGCCGAAGCGGCTGACCTGGCACCCCTACCCGGACAGCGTGTGCTCCTTCACCCCCGACGGCGAAGCCGTTCTCTTCCGCTCCGGGCGGAACGTCTTCACCAACCGCCACAGCCAGCTTTTCACGGTGCCGGTCGAGGGGGGGTTCCCCGATTCACTCGACCTGCCTTTCGCTGTCAAGGCATCGTACTCTCCCGATGGCAGCCGGTTGGCCTACACCCCTCTCAGAGAACGGTTCCGTCAGTGGAAGAACTACCGCGGCGGCACGGTGACCACCATCCTTCTCTACACCTTTGATGATCACAGTACGAAGAAACTCCCCCAACCTGAGGGCCGCAGCAACGACACGGATCCCATGTGGATCAGCGACAAAATCTACTTTCTTTCTGACCGCAATGGCGAGTTCAATCTCTTCTCGTTCGACCCGGCGACCGACGCGATCGAACAGCACACTCGCTACACCGACTTCCCGATCGTCGGAGCCTCGTACGGCGGCGGCAAGATCGTCTTCGAGCTGGCGGGCACGATCCACACGTTTAATGTTGCAACCGGCCGAACCAGCGATCTGAAGATCGGCGTCGCCGCGGATCTCCAGGAGCTTCGTCCACGTTACGTCAAGGGCGCAGACTACGTCCGCAGCGCCGACCTCTCCCCTTCCGGCGCCCGCGCGGTTTTCGAGTTCCGCGGCGAGATCATCACCATCCCCGCCGAGAAGGGCGACCCACGCAACCTGACACTCACCACGGGAACCCATGAGCGGAACCCCGTCTGGTCGCCTGACGGCACATCCATCGCCTACTTCTCCGACGCGTCGGGAGAGTACGAGCTGCACGTGGCGCCGCAGAACGGGAAAGGCGACATCGCGAGGTTCGAGCTCGACGGCACAGGCTTCTACAACGGCCTCAGCTGGTCGCCCGACTCGAAAAGGCTCGCCTTCGAGGACAACGGCCGCAACCTCTACACTCTCGATCTCGCCGACGGGAAAATGACGAAAATCGACGCGGAACCCATTTATAACCCGGGCGCCTTCGGCGGCATCGGCGCGGTCTGGTCGCCCGATTCCAGGTGGATTGCATACACCACCAACAACCCCTCCAACATGGAGCAGGTCTTCCTCTACTCGATCGAGCAACAAAAGGTGTTCACCATCGCCGACGGACTGAGCGATGTGGGCGATCCCGCTTTCGACAGGGGCGGGAAGTACCTGTACTTCTTCGGCTCGACCGACGCCGGTCCGGTGCGGCAGTGGTTTGCCATGTCCAACGCCGACATGGAGATGACGCGCAACCTCTACCTCGTCACCCTGCAGAAAGGCGTCCCCTCTCCCCTGGCGAAGGAGAGCGACGAAGAAGAGGCCAACGGAGAAGAGGAGTCCGAAGACAAGGAAGAGGGTGACAACGACGACGACGAAGAAGAAGAAGAAGAAGAAGAAGAAGAAGAGGAACCGTTGATCATCGATTTCGACGGCTTCGCCGAACGTATCCTGACCGTCCCAGTGGAGGCCGCCAATTTTTTCAGCCTCCAGGCCGGGGAAGAGAACAAGATCTTCTACCTCAAAGCCGACGCGACGGCGGGCAGCCCGAACCAGCCGGGCGCCACACTCATGATGTACGACCTCGAGGAGAGGAAGGAAGAGGAGCTGTTCGAGGCCAACGCCTACGTTGTCTCCGGAAACGGCAAGAAGATTCTTTTCCGGAACGGGACTGACTGGAGCATCGCCGATGCCGGCAAGAAACCCGAGCCCGGCAAAGGAAAGCTCGACATCGACGCGATTCAGGTGCGCATCGACCCGGCCTCCGAATGGGGACAGATTTTTGAAGAGGTTTGGCGCATTTACCGGGACTACTTCTACGCCACCAACTATCACGGCGCCGACTGGGATGCGATGCGCGAGAAGTACCGCCCGTTCGTCCCCCACCTCGCCAGCCGCGCCGATCTGAACCGTCTGATCCGTTGGATGGCCAGCGAGCTGGCGGTCGGTCACAACAACGTCTTCGGCGGCGACTACCTGAACGAAACAAAGACCATCCCCGGAGGTCTCCTGGGCGCCGACTTCGCAATCGAAAACGGTCGCTATCGCATCACCAAGGTCCTCGGCGGATTGAACTGGAATCCCGACCTCACCTCACCCCTCACCGAACCCGGCGGCGACGTCTCGGCGGGTGAGTACCTGCTTGCCGTCAACGGCGTGGATCTGCTGCCGCCGGACAACCTGTGGCGCCACTTCGAGAACACGGCCGGGAAAATCGTCGAGATCACGGTCGGCCCCAACCCGTCCTCGTCCGAGGCCCGAACCGTCAAGGTCGTGCCGATCGAGAACGAGTACTCCCTGCGGAACCGGGACTGGGTCGAAGGCAACATCCGGAAAGTGGACGCGGCCACCGGCGGGCGCGTCGCCTACGTTTACCTGCCCAATACGACAACCCTGGGCCACACCTACTTCAAACGCTACTTCTTCCCCCAGGTGCACAAGGACGCCATCATCGTCGATGAACGCTTCAACGGCGGCGGCCAGATCGCCGACTACTACATCAATATCCTGCAACGTCCTTACATCAGCCACTGGCATATGCGCTACGGGCAGGACATCAAAACGCCCCAGGGCTCCATCCAGGGCCCCAAGGTCATGCTCATCGATGAAACTGCCGGGTCCGGTGGCGACCTGCTGCCATACATGTTCCGCAAGTTCAAGCTCGGGAAGCTCATCGGCAAAGCGACGTGGGGCGGCCTCGTCGGCATGCTCGGATACCCGGTGCTGATGGATGGAGGCGGGGTCACGGCGCCCAACGTGGCAATCTGGGATGAGGACGGGTGGGTCGTCGAAAACGTCGGCGTGCCGCCGGATATCGAGGTCGAGCAGACCCCGGCCGAGGTCATCGCCGGACACGATCCCCAGCTCGAGAAGGCCATCGAGGTCATCCTCGAGGAACTCGAGGCGAATCCCCCGGTCAAGCTCGAGCGGCCGCCCTATCCGGTGCGGGTCTGGCGGGAGTAACGTGCTCGGCCACCCCTGTGGGAAGAACTCATCCCTCAGCAGATGGCCGAGCCACGCCACCCGGTGAGATCAGCGGATCAACCCGGCACAGATTCTTCGGCAGCCTCTTTCTGCGTGAGGTTCATACCGCAAACGCCACACTTTCCGTCACCCTCGTCCATGCGGGCGTAGTGCACGGTATCCATGCCGCAGTACCAGGCGCCGTCGGGAAGCTGTTCCGCCAACACCGGCGGGTCAAACTCTGCGCCCTCGGCGGCAACTTCCACCATCTCGAGGGTGGTTGCCTCTTCCGCCGACGGCGCCGGCTGCTCGGCGATCGGCGCCGCAACGACGTCTTCGGTCTCTTCTGCGGGCTGGGCGCCACAGCCGATGCTCAGAGCGAACACCACCACGGCAAACATCACAAACAGCATTCTTCTCATGATCCCCTCCTTCACGAGTCTCGCCTTGAGGACGAGCCTTTCGTGTGAACGATCATGCTAACAGATTTCAGAATCTGATGCGACCCTCTGGATTCGATGGCGGAACCTGAGAAACCATCCCGTCCTTCGGTGGGGAACACTGATCTTCGATGACCATCAAGCGCTTTTTGGTTCATCCACTAGCCCGCTTTTCTCACCGCCCCCCATTTCAGCGTTTGCGGCAGCCGGTAAAGCGGTAGATGGGGGGACGGAGAGAAAAGAGGGCTAGAAGTTGAAGACACGACCTCATCCAAGTTCATTCCGGCCGAGCTGATCTCTGAATTCAACCTTCGTCGGCCGCGCATCGGCGTCGGAGGAACTCGAGCAGACCTTCTTGAGCGTCGAGATCGTCGGCAAGAGTGTTCCACGCAACCCCCGAGCAGCTCGGACCGGTTCGATCGAGAAGCTCGTGGACGGCATCGAATATCGGCAAGCGGGACAACTGTTGATCTCGGAGGAAGTGGATCAGCTTCAAGGTCTTGAAGGCATCGAACCAACGGTAAAACTGCCTCTCCAATCCCTCGGGGTGAGCAGCATTCTGCTGCAGGCGCGGCCAGACTTCTCCGAAGGCATTGAGCTCGAGGAACTCCCTCAGGTGCGGAGAGATGTCGCCGGCACTGCCGAGAAGGCCCGAGGCTGTACAGTCGAGGCCACCTCTCACGATCGACAGCCAGGCACCGAGAATACTGTAGCTCTCGGGGTGGTAGACGGCGGCGCCGTCATCCGCACTCGCTAGCCCGCATATCTCACCGGGTTCAGTTGCGAGGGCGGTGAGGTGCCGTGCCCGGTGGTGCTTCGCGACGCCTGAAGGGCGTCTGCAAAACGCCGCTGGGCACGGTGCATCATCGGCCGCAGTAGGAAGCTGGTGAGATATGCGGGCTAGGTGCCGACCGACCGTGGCGCCGGTCCCGAAGGGCACGCGATCCGAGGAACGCGCGGAAGGGTGGACGGTGGTGGCGTCGATCCGGCTCACGCTGCCGGTCTTGGCCAGCTCCTGAAGGAAGTAAAAGTCCTCGCCGGCCTGACGCCGGTTCATGCCGCCGGCCGCGACGTAGGCATCACAACGGGCCACGATCGTGGAACCGATGGTGGGGAAGGCGTACGGCGAGCGGGCCGAACGAAGACCGAGCTCGTGGTAGCGCAGGAACAGCTCGTAGCGGACGATTGCGGTGCGCCGGCGCACGTCGGCCGGGCAGGTGTGAGCATAGCCCACGACCGCGGCCCGTGAGTCCCGGGTGTCGAAATGCCGCTGAATCTGGTCGAGGTAGTCGGTCTCGACGAGAGTGTCCGCATCGAGGCAGATCAGGATACCCCGATCCTCGCCGTTCTTCGTAAAAACCGACAGCCCGAGGTCGAGGCCGATCCTTCTCCCCTCCCCCACCCCCATCTTCGGCCCGATCTCGCAGCCCGGGCTCGAGGCGTCCACGTAAGCCAGGCGCAGGCTGCCGGGATCGATCCGGGGTTGAGTGGCGGCCGAGCGGCCGTGCACGAGGTCCTCGAGGTGGACCAGGGTTCGTTGGTTGTCGGCTACCTGCTCTGACCCGGCAAGGGGTTCGACACGGTTGTTGACGACGCAAATCACCAACGTTTGCGCCAATTCCTCGGCGGAGTTGCATGCGAGCTTCGCCAGCGTATTGAACAGGCTCTTCTCTTCGGACAAGACCGGAATCACAACCGCCCGGCGGATCCCGTCCAGATCTCCGGAGACCAGTCGATCCTTCAGAAAACCGGCCCGCTTGGCAAGAAACCGGCGCGCGCGTTCGAGCGCTTGATCCTTGAGATGGGAGGACCTCATCGACCCTCTCGACCGGCCGCCAGCCCGCCGCAGACCTCGACGACCCGAAGCGCCCGGTCAAGATCACCCTCATCCACCCAGTGGATCTCAGTTCCCCTCCGCTCCATCCGCCGAAACCAGGTTTCCTGACGCTTCGCGAAGGCGCAGATGGCCGCCGCGAGCTTCTGCCTGAGGTCGTTTTCGTTCTTGATTCTGCCCCTGAGAAAGTCCGAGACGAATCGGTACTCGAGTCCCAGAAAGGAGAGTTTCTCCCACGGCACACCCTCGTTGTGGAGACGCTGCACCTCGTCGACCAATCCCGCCTTCAACCTCGCGTCGAGCCGCTCTCGGATGCGCCTTCGGAGCCGCTTTCGGTCCCAACGCAACCCGAGAACGACGGGTCTGATGTCGGGTCCTGATTCAGGTTCATGCTCGGTCGAGTACTGTGCGATCTCGATCGCCCGCACCAATCGGTCGCGATCCTCGAGATCCGTCGTGTTGTGCACGGACCGAAGAGCCCGAAGTCGACGCACCAAAGCCTCGTTGGTCAAGGGCTCCAGATCCGCCCGCAGATTCGGATCGACGGGCACCTCGACCATGCGATAGCCGCTCAAGACCGCTTCAAGGTACAACCCACTGCCGCCGACCACGATCGGCACCACCCCCCGCGCCTGCAAATCATCGAACACCGAGAAAAACCGTTGCTGGTATGCGAAAACGCTGAACTCGACATCGAGATCGACGATGTCGACCAAGTGGTACGCCACTGGACGCCCTCCTGACGAGTACTCGTCCAGGTCTTTCCCCGCCCCGATCTCGAGGCCGCGGTACACCTGCCGGGAGTCGGCCGACACGATCTCACCCCCCAGCGCCCGCGCCAGCTCCACACCCAGTCGGGTCTTGCCTGAGGCGGTGGGTCCCAGGACCACCAACGAATTACTCATCGCGTTGCCAGCATATCTCACCAATTTCGCCGGTTGGATCTTCCTTGCCGTTCGGCGTCCCTTCACCGTCGGCGACCGCATTCAGATCGGCGAGCATGCAGGGGACGTCATCGACCTCCGCCTCTTCGCCTTCTCACTCGTTGAAATCGGCAACTGGGTGGACGCGGACCAGAGCACCGGCCGCATCCTCCATATCCCCAACGGCAGGGTATTCCAGGAGACGGTCGCCAACTACACCCAGGGATTCAACTTCATCTGGGACGAGATTCCCGTCACCGTCACTTTCGAGAGCGACTGGCGGAAGGTCAAGAAACTGCTCACCGACATCTCCCACCGCCATGCAGCGCTCACTAGCGATGAAGCGACACGACAGCTGCGGCAGGCGGCAGGTCAGTTCCTGATCCGCTACGAGCATCTGACGCCCATCGTCTGGACGTCGGTCGCCGATATCGGCGTTACCTTGACGATCCGTTTTCTCACCGATCCGAGGCGCCGCCGGTCGGCCGAGACCGCGATCTGGGAGGAGATCCTCGACACGTTCGCGGCGCACGACGACATCGATTTCGCCTACCCCACACAGCGGTTTTACGACAACGTGACCGAGGGCAAGCCCGGCGCGAGAGCGCTGCCCCCGGATTCTCCACACGACTCCTGAGGCGCTCTTAGGAGGAGACCCGATGACCGAACAGGAGCGGTTCTTGGCTACTCTCCTGGAAC
>JBGMRN010000026.1:0-24354 GCA_048061535.1 Thermoanaerobaculales bacterium
AGCACCCCGAGGCGAGAAAACACAGCTGGGCGCGGTGCATCGCCGCCCGCAGCAGAAAGCTGGTGAGATATGCGGGCAAGGATGTTCCACCTCGCCATGTCAGTCAGCTGCGCCCGTCAACTCCTCCGCTTTGGGGACAGTCCAGGTTCCCATCTTCTGCAGATCCGGCGCGTAGATGCGCATGACCACGTCAAGATCCTCATCCTGGCGCACGATCGGCAGCCAGTTCTCTTCCGGCACGCTCTCCGGTTTCTCCGCGGCGATGTGAATCTCGAGGCCGCCGTTCTCGTCCAGCACAAAGCCCGCATTCTCGCCGACGCTGTATTTCTTTCGATCGTTGGGGATGAAGAATCCGTTCTTCGAGTCGTAGAGCGTCACTGACCAGAATGCCTTTGCCGGCGGCATCGAATCCTTCGAAATACGAATGACGTAATCGTGCAGGGCGTTCATTTGTGTGCCGTCGCTCGTGCCGATTCCCGGATACACGGCCTGATCAGCGGGAAGGCCGATTGGGCCATAGGCGGATTGGATCACCATGGGTTCCAGGGCCATCTCCCCCTTGGGCTTGAACAAGTCATTGACGTAAGGGTTGCCTTCCGGACGGGTCCAGAGAGCCACCACTTCCTGGTGGACCTTCCGGCCGGTGTCTGCGAAATTCTTCCCGTCGATCACCTCGACACCCTCCGGGTCGAAGTCCTTGCCGGGTTCGACGCCGAGCGGTTTGAGCGCAGCCAGGACAGCCTGATCCATTTCGTCTGTGGGATCGAAGGTCGTGTGGTTGAAGACAAACTGCATCACTTCGAGGAAGTTGTTCTCCCAGACACCTTGGTCGCTGCTGAAGGCGGGGAAATCGATCGCATCGCCGGCCTTCTGCGGGTTGCCTTGAAACTCGGAGAGCGTTTGAACTTTCACACCCTGCATGGCCGCCATGTTCTTCTTCATACGTTCCGGCTCCGCCGCATGGGGCATCACGCGCAGGAAAGCCATGGCAAAGTCACCGGACATCTCGATGATCCTATCCACACCATCGACCGCCTCACCACCGTAGTCTGGTGTACGCTCCGAGTAGAAGAGGATCTTTACGGGCTTCTCAAAATCACCCTTCGTGGTCGAAAGCGGCACGCCACAATAGTGGTCGTAGGCGGAGGTCTCGAGGCACACAAACTTTGAATCGAAAGCCGGATAGCTCACGATCACCGGTTCGTTGTGCAGATCCAACGTCGAGGTCACATAGAGCGTGTCGTTGTTCGGTCTCGCAATCAACTGGACCGTATGGTCGGCCAGTCCCTCCATCGCGAATGTGCCATTCCATCCGGTGATAAAGGGGCTTTCCATCATCGCGCTCTTGTTGATGACGTTATACATAGCGACGTACTGATAGGTTCGTCGTACGATGTTGTCGATCTCGGAGTTCGTTAATCCTGGTGTTTCAGCAGCTCTGTCGGTCTTCGTGCACCCCGAAGCTCCGAGCAGAATTGCCAATGACGCGACGAGTACGAGAAGCGTGATTTTTTTCATGTCTTGCTCCTTTGCATAAAATTACTCACTGAGAACCGCAGCCGGCGGCGTCCACACGCCTTCGAGCGCCTCGGTTTTCGGGCCATACAGGCGCAGCACCATGTAGAACGGTCCATCGGGCGCCGGCAGCCAGTTGCTCTCCTTGTTTCCACCGGGTGAGTCTTTCTGGATGAGCAGGCTGAGCGAGCCGTCCTTTTCGAATTGGAACTGCTCCATCATGGTCGAGTTCAGCAGGTAGCGGTCGAGCGGGTTATCGATGAGGAGCTGGGTCTTGCCGTCGTACATCGTCAACGACCAGAAGGCTTTGACCGGCGGCAGCTTTCCCGCCTCGAAGGTCAACGTGTACCGGTTCGCCGACGTGTCAAGTGGCTGCCGGTCGGCATCGGTGAGAAAAACAGGGTACACCGCTTCGGCAGCAGAGTTGCCGTAAAGCCCCATTTGAGCCGCCACCGACCGAAGGATGTCGGCGGATTCCAGCCGGTAGTTCTCCCGCGCACTTTCGGCGAGGAACTCCCGGGTGCCGAAAATCTTGCCGCTGATCAGCGGGTCGCTGGAGTTCTTCCCGATGAACTCTTCGATCTCGGCAAATCCGTCGTCCCTGCCGGCCTTCAACGCCTCTTGGATATCAGCAGGCAGCGCCGCGAAATCAAAGGTGTTCTCCGGCCCGATTCCGAGGCGGGCGAGGCGGTCCCAGAGTGGTTGTTCCCCGGCCCCCGGCTTTTCGAGGAGGGACATCATGAAGTCGAGATAGCCGAAGAAACGCTCGTCGAACTGTGCGCCTTCGAGCCACTCAGGGAATTGGGGCATCGGCTCGGCCGGCAGCGCCTCGTTTCCGAGAAACGTACTGAGCGGCTGCAGGTCATACGCGTCCTGGATTTCTTTGACCTTCGCCAGATCGTCGGGACCGAAGAGCTGTGTGCGAGTGACGTTGAACACGAGGCCCGTTTCGCTTCGGATCACATCGCGGATGCCCTCGGGCGTCTCCCCATTCCAATCGGGTCCGGCGATGAGAAACGAACCTGCCCCGTTGCCGGTCGTGAGCGTTCCCACGTAGGCGAAGTTGTGGGTGTAGAGATCAATGAACTGGAAGTGGTAGAAACGGTCAGGCGACATCTCCGGCACACTCAGCACCATCGGCTCCGCCCGGAGATCGATCCAGAACATGCAGTAGGGGGTGTCGGAATTCGGCGTCACAACCGCCTTGTCTGCAGGAGTGAAAAGCCGCGCCTCGCAGGAGATCTGGTTGAACGGTCCTTTGTACTCGGGGTTTTCAGTATCGATCACATAGTTGTAGAGGGTCTTGTAGTTCATCACCATCGGAAATCCGTAGATGAAGGCCTCTTTGGCGATGGCCGTGGCCTCCTCGGGGGTGATCGACGCCGTCGGTCCGCCACATCCGACGGTTGAAAGTAGAACGACAATAGCGCAGACAATGCCGCGCTTGAACGGATTGCGGACTTTCAGGGTACCGCGCATGATTTTTCTCCTTCGGTTCGAAAAGTAATCAGTTTCTCTCCAGGTCGGCGCCGGGGGTCTCGCGTTGGATATGGATGGTCAAACCTCCATTCGCGTCACGCGTCATCTCGTTGTACGTCCCGATCGAATAGCGGTCGATAGGGTTCTCGATCAAGAACCCGTCTGGGAAGTCATACATGGTGATATCCCAGAAGGCATCGACGGGAGGCTCCTGCCCGGCGAGAAAGCTGATCGTATACGCGTACCGACCGTCGAAGGCATCACCGTGATCATCCTCGTAGGCGAAGTTGAAGAAGTTCTCCTTGGAGTCCTGGCCTGGTTGGGCGCGAAGCGCGACAGATGACCTGAAGAGGAAGTCGAAGACTCCCCGGCTGGTCCTGTAGTCGACAGAGTTCGGAATCAAAGCTCATGGATTGCGGCTTGGGTGAGGCCGTCCTCATCGCTATGTAGTCTACACTCGCGTAATTGGTTGTCCACAACCGACTCATAGCCGGGAGAGTACCGATTGACGGCCGGCGACGAGATCACAAAACGGCCGGCGACGGTTGATGCGCGCAGCGGTCTGTCCCACGATACCATCCGGACGCAATTGGACCGCATTCTCACCCATCGTGAGTTTCGGCCGACCGGGACCACGGCCTCGATGCCCGCGCTCTCCGCCGGAGCTGGGCACAGCTCATCAAGCGTGTTGAGGAGGTGGATCGGACATCCTTCCCGCACATGATTAGCATGAGTAGGGGACAGTGATCTTTTCGTTCCGGTTTTCCTGTGTTGACTTGCACTTTCTGCAGGACTGGGAGTCGCACGCCGGCTTCGGCCGCAGGCTCGGCCACGCCAGGGCGACGGTGCTTGGCAAGGACCCCGACTCCATGGCCCGCGACCGGCAGCGCACCGTGAGCTCGCTCCAGGCCACACTCGACCACATGGTCCACGTGTGCGCCTGCCGGGGCCGGTTTCCCGAGGAGACGTACTCCTGTACGTCGCACAAGGAAAATTCGAAGTTTGACGCTGAGATTGCAAAAAAGCGCCGTTTCCGGGCGAGAAGTGCGGGTTATCACCCCTGCAGGATTTCCTCGACGAAGAACGCCGTCTTGGCCGGCACCCTCTCGCGCGGGTAGTACCGGCAGATGACCTCAAAGACCGCGGCCGGGGATTGCAGTTCGAGATGTCGGACGAGAAACTCGACGTCACCCCGGTCGTGCGAATCAAATCGAGCCGACACGCACTTCATGGCGAGCATATAGTCCGCCGCAGGAGCCCAAACACGGAGGTTTGGCAGCTCCATCACTTCATTTTGCGGCGGATTCGAAATGAAAAAACCCTTTGCGGCATCGTTCAGCCAGTCCTCGGCGACCCCGAAGTCCCGGGCCACGACGGCGGCCGCCTCCCGAATCTCCCGCGTGGGCTCGAACACGGCGTCCACGTCCTTCGTGCTGCTTCGAGCCTGGAAGACGAGACACATGACGGCGCCGCCACAAAGGCCGACCTCACCGAGAACTCCGCGGGAGGCCAGCTCGTCGTTCAGGGCGACGAACAGCGCGCGGATTGTCTCCGTCGTCAGCACGATTACGCCCTTTCAAGGAAGTTCGCGAGCACAAAGATGTTCCGTTTTCGAAACCGTACCGGCGACTCCATGAGCGCCGAGGCCTTCAAGTTCTCGATCCCCGCGACGAACCACGGGCTATCGAGCGCCTCCACCCCACAACACCACCCAGGCGAAGGAAGTGAGACCTCGGCGCACACCGTCTCGACCGTGGAGGCAATCAACGCTCGAAGTCTTGGGTGAAGTTCATCGACCGGGCCCGCGCGGACCAGGTTGGGGTCCGGTCCACGACGAAACGCATCCACGGAGTCGAATAGGTGGATCGTCCAGCTCTCAAACCCATCGGCGAGGATGCGAACCGAGGCGGAACGGAAGGAGTATCCGTCCTCGAGGAGGAATCCTTCGAGGAGTGCCGAAATCCCCCCGATCGGCAACCCGAGCGCGCCGGAGACCTTGTCGAGACTCGAGACACGTGGGTCGTGTCCCGGCGTTTCGAGCAGTTGCAACCCGCGGAACGAGAGACCTGCCCTCCGGGCAAGGTTCCGCTGGGAGACTCCCCGGCGCAAACGAGCGGTGCGAACGGCTTTCATGCCCGAAGCGTATCTGACTCATTTAAGTATGTCAATCTTCAAATCAAACGCCGAACGCCTGAATTTAGCCCGCTTTTCTCACCAGCTCTCGTAGCGAGGCCCGCGAGATGTCGTGAGGTGTGGGGTTTTCGACCTGAGGGGCGCGGAGCGCGTACTTGCAGTACGGTTACTACGCGCCTTCGGCGCTTGTGTCTCACCGCCTTCACCTGCGCCTTCCGCCGATGGGCCGGGATGTTACCGACCGCCTACCAGGCTCAGTAGCTCGCAGACTGAGAACCCAGCTTGGGAGCGCATGACTCTTTACAAATGGTCGTACTAAATGTAAAATCTGATTGTGATTCCGAGAAGCTTTTGGACTGACAAAATCGAGCTGGCCTGGGGAAACATGTCGATCGTCTGGCTGTCGGGCGTTCGCAGGGTGGGAAAGACCACGCTGGCTCGCCAATTTCCCGATGCGGAACTCCTGAACTGTGACCTACCCAGCACACAACGCCGGCTCGAAGATCCAGAAAGATTCCTCGCCTCGTTCGAAGGCCGAGTGATCGTCTTTGACGAGATCCACCAGCTTCCGGACCCGAGCAGGCTCCTGAAGATTGCAGCCGACGAGTTCCCTCACCTGAAGGTTCTGGCCACCGGTTCGTCGACCCTCGCAGCAACGATGAAGTTCAGGGACTCCCTTACCGGGCGGAAACGCCATGTTCACCTGCTCCCGGTCCTTCACCGGGAGCTCCCCGCCTTTGGCGTACGAAGCCTGGAGAAGCGGTTGTTTCACGGAGGTTTGCCGGAGTCCCTGCTCGCCGACAGGAAGGACCCCGAGTTCTTCTCAGAATGGCTCGATTCGTACTTCAGCCGTGATGTCCAGGAGCTCTTCAGGGTTGCGAAAAGGCGTGAGTTCCTCCTCCTCGTCCACACCCTATTGCGATCAAGCGGTGGGCTGATGGAAATCACGAGCCTGGCGAAACACTGTGGCCTGAGCCGACCGACCGTCATGAGTTACCTGGATGCCCTCCAGATCACACATGTTGTGACCCTGATCCACCCGTACCACGCCGGGGGGCGGCAGGAGCTGCTGCGGCAGCCGAAGGCCTACGGCTTTGACACTGGTTTTGTCAGCTTCGCCCGAGGATGGGACCAGCTGCGACCTTCCGACTTGGGAAACCTCTGGGAGCATCTCGTCCTGGAAACGATGACAGCCATAATTGGCGCCGAGCGCATTCGCTTCTGGCGCGACAAGCAGACACGAGAGGTCGATTTCGTGATCACCGGCGGCCGTGGTCGGTGCGACGCGATCGAGTGCAAGTGGAATTCCAGTTCGTGGTCGATGCGGAACCTCGCCGCCTTTCGCAAGCTCCATCCTCAAGGCGTCAACGTCGTTGTCTCGCCTCAGGTCGAGCCGCCGAGAACTGCCAGAAGAGGGGGGTTCGAGGTCGTGTTCTGCAATCTCACCGACCTCGAAACCATGCTCGCCGACAGTGCGGAGACGGGCGGCAAATCCGAAATCTGAAATCCGAAATCCGAAATCATCAAATGATCAACCGCACCTCACCGAGCTCTTCCAGCCGGTAGGGGAGGTGATCCCCCGGCGAGCGAATGAACATGAAGTTCTGTGGAATCCGCCACTAGTCCGCATTTCGCGCTCGGAATTTCGCCGTTCAATCACCGTCGCCACGGGGCCGGGTCGATGCGCGGTTTGCGCCGCCCTTCGAAAGTAAGGACGCGAGCCGGCAGGCCGGGATCGGTGCTCTTGCCCGAGGCGAGGATGCATGGGATGTCGTACTCCTCGGTGAAGATGTGGTCGTCGAAGGGTTTGGAAAAGTCCACGTGGCGGTGCTCGTGCCCGAAGAGGAGCGCGTCGACTCGCCCCGGCAGGAGCTTCATCAGGTCGGCGCCGTCTTTGAGGCGGTGGCCGAACCATTCCTTGGCCTGCTTGAAGAGGGGGTCGTCCGGGAAAAGGAATGGGTGGTGGTGGATCGCAACCACGATCTTGTGGCTCTTGCTGCGCTCGTCGCGGAGGGTGGTGATGAGCTCGTCGAGCTCGCCGAGCTGCCGTTTGCCGAGCTCGCCGTCGGCCAGCAGCCCGTCCCAAAACCCGGTTTCGGCCTTCATCGAGTTCAGGGTGATGACCGAGACGTCGTTGTCGGCGTACGGGACGTCCGGGTAGGTGACCCGGGTCCTGATTCCGAGGAGGTACTTCTTGAAGAGCTTGAAGCGCCTCTCCTGGGCATGGGTACCGTTCCAGCCGTAGTCGTGGTTGCCGGGCAGCGGCGCGACCTGGAATCCGGCCCGCGACAGCGGACCCAGGATTCTGCGTGCCTCCACATATTCGACCTCGCGACCGTCATCCACAATGTCACCGGTGATCAGCACCAGAGGCTTGTCATCGTCATTGCCCCACTCGCGCTTGATCAGTCGCACGAGCTTCTCCGCCTGACGCCACTCGTCGACGTCAGATTCCTCCTTGCCGATGTGCAGGTCGCTGATGTGCAGGATTCTCATACCGTTTCCTCGATCGGGTCGGCGACTATATCCAACTATGGCGCGACCAGCTTCGGTTGGCAAACGAGGGGTCCTCGACTCCGATCAGAAGAGCACCGAATAGCTCAACAGGAACATCGCAAAGTCGCCACCCGACTCGGTTACAACCCCGGTGCTGTAACCGAATTTGAGAGCGTGGCGACCACGCAGGGGCACCACGACGGTTCCCCCGATCCTCGAGTTTCGCTGCAAGTCGGCTTTCAGCTTACCGCCGACGGTTGAGCGACCGCCGGTGTAGTAATTGAGGTCCAGCGACGCCCAGAACCCGGGTTTGAATCGCCTCACGAGGTGGATCTCGGCGGCGACAACGGGTTTCTGCTCCCTGCTCACGCCGAGGAAGTCGTCGTTGTCGCCGAAAAACCACGTTCCCAGCTCGAGCTCGAGCAACCACCTGGGTTTGATGGGAATCATGTATCCCAGCTCTGCCTTGCCCCGCCCATCGGTTGGCGCCGACATTGATCAGCTTGTCGCTCTCGTATAGTCCCGTGGGGGCCATTACCTTGATGCTCGCGCCGAGGATAGGGCGTGGATCGGCGCGCAGCTCTTGAAAGTCCGCAGGGGTCATCGACGGAGCGCCAAGCAGATTGACCGAGAGGGTGGCTCCGAGATCCCCAACTCCGGAACCTTCGCGTCTTCTCGACTTTCCCTCCAGGGTACCCACCGTCCTGCCCGACGAGTAGGGCAGCTCGACGAGGATGTTTGCCGTCCGCCCCCCAAGCTCAAGGTCTGGAGGTAGGCAAGAATGCCCGTGTTGATTCTCGAATCCACGCCAAAGACCGGCAGCGAGGGATCGGTGACGACGTCCCCGGTCGAGTACGAATACCCGAGAACCGCCACTCTGGTCCCTTTGGGCGCCGGCCAGTAGGCGCGCGGCGTGAGCTCCTGCGCCGCGCCGGTCGCCGCCAACAGGCTGCACGCCGCCCCGATCAACAGGGTACGGGTAGAGTTCACTCCGGTTCCGCTCCGATGTCCCGTCATGTTCGCATTTTGCGCCGCTCTGCAAAGATCGTCAATGACAGCAAGGAGTGGTCTGAGACGTACTCTCGGTTTTTCACTTCCGGGCTTGGGCGCCGGCTGATCTCGGCGGCCATTTGGAGGTGAGCGGTTCCTGACGAGCTATGTGTTGATCTTGACGAGCTCATCGGCATCAGCAAGATCGCGAGGCCGATCAGAGCTCCGTTTGACCTCCACAAGATGTTCGAGCGAGATGATTCTGACGGGAACCTCGTCCACGTCCACGATTTGAGATCCGGCGAAGATCATGCTGTTGCACACACCTTTGAGGTTGGTCAGGATGTCGATCCTGTTCGGCTCAATTCCGAGGTGGACCGCAGCTCCCTCGCGTTCGAAGAGTTCCTGAGGAATTCCAGCGTCACCGAATCCGAACTCTGACAGCGCGATCATGACCCGCTGAGCGTTGTCGGCCGATGGGAAGACCAACAGGTCGATATCCTGAGTTGTCCTTACGTAACCGTAGTAGTTCACCGCAAACCCGCCGACGAGGACATATTCGACGCCGTGCCGCTGGAACAGCCCGAGAAGGTCCTTCATATCGGCGGTCAACACCACAGGCGATTCCCTACCAGCCCAATCGTTCCCAGCTAACTCGCTTGACCATCGGGATCTTTCCCCACGACTTCCCCCAGCGACGTTCCTGCAACACCGCGAACTCTCGCCAACGCTCGCGCGGAGTCATTTTCGCGAGCCGTCGATGTTCCGCCGCGTTTTCCTCTTCAAATGAGGAGAAGAAGCGGATTCTAAGGTGGCGCTGCATCATTCACCTCGCCGGGCCTGAACGATCTCCCGGCCTTTCCAGCCGTTTTCGATTCATGGTGAGGGCCAGCGGCCTCTTGACCGGAAACACAAGTATTTTACCCGCGAAACCACAGGATTCGAAACCCGAATGTCGAGGATTTGTCGTTGTCACCGAAGAACCGGCCGCCGAGTTCGAGCACCTGCAACCACCTGGGTTTGATGGGAATCATATATCCCAGAACCGCCACTCTGGTCCCTTTGGGCGCCGGCCAGTAGGCGCGCGGCGTGAGCTCCTGCGCCGCGCCTGCTGCTGCCGATAGGCAGAGGACCGCCGAGATGAACAGCTTACGGGTCGCTCCCCCTCCGGTTCCCTCCAGATGCCGTTTCATTCTCGAATCCTGCGCCATTTCAGAACGGCTGTCAAAGATTGCCGACGGTGGGCCTCGCCGGCCGCAGCAGGGAGCTTGCAAAAGGTACGGGTTCAAAGGAAATTCGGGGAATCGGAGATCACGACAGCGGTCAAGTACGGCATGGACATCACCCATATCCTCCTCAACAACAACAACGAACTCGGAAAGATCAGCAAGGAACAGAAGGCCGGCAACTGGGAGGTCTGGCAGACTTCGCTCCACAACCCGGACTTCGCCGAATACGCCAATCTGTGTGGCGCCTGATCAAAGACCCGGTAGAGGTCGAGCACCCGTTTTCCTCCGGAGACGAGCTGCTCGAGATCGCCCGCGACACCGACATGTCCATCGCCCAGGTCGTCTTCGCCAACGAGCACGCCTGGCACACGACGGAGGAGATCGACGACGGATTGGAGCATATCCGTCGGACCATGAACGAGTGCATCGAAAGAAACGCGATGGCGGCGGTCAAGGCCGTCAACGCAGCCCGTATCGCCCTGCGGACCGAGAGCAAGGGGGTTGTGTCCCTCGATCAGGTCATCCGCACGATGCGCCAGACCGGACTCGACATGCAGTCGAAGTACAAGGAGACATCCGAAGGCGGCCTCGCGATCAATATCACAGAGTGCTAGCCGGCATATCTCACCGCCCCCCCATTCAGCGTGAGTGACCGTCTGGAAAGGAGTGAATGGGGGGGCGGTGAGAAAAGCGGGCTAGCTGCAATTCGCCTGGCGAATTGCGGGTCGTCACAACCGGGCGCGGGCAGAACGCTCCAGCTACTCGGGTCCTTCCCCGCGCCGGCAATTCCGAATTCCGAATTCCGAATTCTTCAGATGATCAACCGCACTCCACCAAGCTCTTCCAGCCGGTAGGGGAAGTGGTCGCCGGGCGAACCGATGAACATGAAGTTCTGAGGGATCCGCCACTTGCTGGAGAGCTGCTGGATGAGCTCGGGACCGAACTCGCCCTCGACCTCGACATACTCGATGTCGATCTCCGGGTAAGCCTCGTCGAGGAACTCGAGGTCCTGCTTCAACCGCGGCGGGATTTCCTTCCTGTCCGTGAAGACGATGACCACACGGACCCGGTTGGTGTGCTCGTTGCGCCGCACGTAGAGCATCGCTTCGTTGAGGTTGGCGATGCTGTCGCCGCGGGTGAAGAAGACGAAGCGCTGTGAGTTGATCTGGTCGATCTTGGCGCGGATGGCTTTTGCCGCCCGCGAGGTGCGGTCCTGGATCGCCTCACTGATCGCCCGGATCGCGAACAGGAGCACGCGCATGATCTCAATCCGGCTCAGCATGATGCCGACGACCAGGATTGCCGGCAGGAAGTAGCCGAGGAAGACCCTGAGGTAGGCCGGGTTCATGAGGATGTTCCCGACCAGGGCGGCCAGCACGGCGGCGATTGCCATGAAGACCGAAGGCCAGGACGCGATCGTCGGCCGCGGCAGACGCGCTCGTTTGACCTTGAGCAGGATGTTGCCGATGCCGAAGAGGGCCATGACCGCGAGGAAGGAGATGGTGTAGACCCCGGCGAGGGCGCCGAGCTCGCCGCGAGTGAGCAGCAGGACCGAAACGGCGAGGAGGAAGAAGGAGATGATGATCAGGTGGGTGGTGCCCATGCGGTTCGTCTTGAGGAGGACCTGGGGGAGGCAGCGGTCGAGCGTCATGCGCTTGATCAGGCCGGTGACCCCCACGTAAGACGTCAACACCGCACCCGAGAGAACCAGTGCAGCGTCCACCGAGACCAGGATGGACAGCCACCTCCCACCCGCAATCAGGCCCATGTGCGAAAGCAGCGCCTCCCGGTTTGCCGGGACGGCGGCGATCGGCACGAGGGCGAGGGCCAGGAGGGCCATGGATGGATTGAAGAAGCTGACCGCTCCCCACATATTGCGTAAGGTCTTGGGGAAGACTCCGTGGGCCTGTTCCTCGACGAAGTTGGAGGAGCTCTCGAAGCCGGAGATCCCGAGCATCGCCGCGGCGAACCCGAAGAACAGCGCCTGGGTGACGCTGATTTCCATCGGCGCCGAGAGGTTGTCCATCAGCGTGTCCGGACCGATTCGCAGCACGAAGAAAGCGCCCACTCCGAGCAACAGCAGAAGGGTGGCGATATGGGTGATGAAGATGAAGACCGCGACCCTGGCCGATTCGCCGATACCCATTATGCTCAGAACCATGAATGCTGCGAGCAGGACGATGGTCGCTGCGATCACCGGCAGGCCGTGCCACAGAGCGTGCACGTAGTGCATCGCCTCCGAGGCCGAGATCACCGCCGTGGCCATGTACGAGAGCAGGGTCAGACACGCCGCCAGCGAAGCCACCTTCTTGGAGGTTGTGTTGAGCAGCGCGTTGTACGCGCCGCCGTTGAGTGGCAGGGCGCCCACGACCTCGGCGTAGATCTTGCGGTAGAGGAAGAGAACCGCGGCGACGATCAGCAGAGCCAGGGGCGCCCATCTGCCGGCTTGGAGAATCGTCAATGCGGAGACGTAGAGACACGACGACGTGATGTCGTTGCCGCAGATGGCTGTGGCCTCGAGTTCGTTGAGACTGTGCTGTTGGTCTTTGGACTGGACTAGTTCCATCGCTTCCTCGTATGCCGTTGGCTGTGGTCGGGGAAAGGACGACTGCTACTGTCGGCGTATCCCAATCATGCCGATTGCGGCGATGACGACGCCGACGACGGCGCCGAGGATCTGCTTCCAGCCCAGACCCGGGCTGGGTCCGAGCCCGATCACATCAGCGGTCAGGCAGACCAGGAACAACAGCACACCGAGCACCAGGAGAATTACGGAATTTCGCATTTCATCCCTCCATAGCCGATACCGTAGCACCCTCACGGTTCTGCGCCGGTTGATCGGGCGGCCGGTCCGCCGTGTCCGCGCCGAGCAGCTTGAACCACCAGATGGCCAGAACCAGGACCATGGCGGCGCCGACCAGCGAACCGGGCAGCGCGCCCGGGTAGGCTGCCTGGAAGGCCACCCGTAGGGTTGCGAGGATCGCGGCGCCTGCGGTCGCCAGGGGAACCAGGGCCGGATGGTGGCGCAGCACCAGGATCCACACCGCCAGCAGAACCAAGCCGGTGATGAGACCTTCCGCCATCCACAGCGGAACGCTCTCGACTCCGTCGCCGCCGACCATCACCAGGCCGAAGAACACCAGCATCGCCGAGACCAATGCCCGGCGCCGCCGCCAGCCGTCGGTCAGGGCATGAATCACCGCCACGATGAACAGGAGCAGCGCAGCGCTCGAGATCCAGGAACTGACCGGTCCGAAAGCCGCCGCGACCGCGGGGGCGGAGTCAGCGGCGCCTCCAAAATTCGGCCAGGACGGCATCGTCTGGGGCGCCAGGCCCCGCGCCACCTCGGCGACCCCCGTGAGGAGGGCGCCGAGGCCGAGTCCGGCGGCGATCGTGGCGCCACGGGCTTCGCCGGGCTGCGGTGGCAGCCAGCGGTGGGCGAGTCCCACCAACAGGCCGGTCACGGCGGCGATCCCGAGAGTGGCGATCAGCCCACCGATGACCACGATGGTCGTCTGCAACGGCCAGGGCTGGGCGGTGAGGAACTTCGAAGATATGGGCCGGAACCCGTTACCGAGTTGGATGACCCCCATGACTGCGAGAAGGCCGCAGAAGCGAACGAAGGTCGAGGTCGCAAGGTGACCGCGGCTCCACCGCACCACCGCGACGACCGCTCCGGTGACGAAGAGCAACACCAGGATGACGGTGCACGCTATCTGCACGACCTTGGTGACGCTCCGCCGATTGCGTTCGGCCCGTTCCCATTCCTCGGGAACGTGAACATAGCGACCGGTCATGGCTACTTCGTCCCCGGCGATATACACCACGATCCGCGCCTCGCCGAGATCCATCGGATATCCTCCCGGGTCCTTGAAAACAAAGCTCCAGTCGCGGCGCTCCGGGAGCTTCGATGGTTCGGCCGAGACCTCGACGAGTTCCTCGCCCGCGAGACCGAAGGCGGTTTCAATGGCGGCCAGCGCGATGGCGCGGGCCTGGTCCTCCTCGAGCTCGGCGCCGGCGCGGCCTTCGGGAAGCTTGTGCACCACTCGCTGGACGATACCGTCGGGACCGACATAGACGCGGTACTCCTCGGCGCGTTCGACCACGTCGCCTTCAAAGCGGGCGTACCGCACCAGCCGCCGAGGCGTCGGGAGGTAGCGGCCGAGCAGCTCGCGGTAGGCCTCTGGACCCCCTTCGCGCCAGACGAAGCGGTCCGCAGTGTCCAACGGTGTCTCGACCGTGCTCAGCTCCCGCCACGGCGCCTCCATCGTGAGCCCGCGGTCGGCCAGAGCTTCGCGGGCGACCGCCCGGGCCTCCCGGTCACCGGGCTCGAGGACCGGCGCGTCGGTGGGGGAGGCGCCGATCAGGGCCCAGGTCAAGATCCCTACGACGCCGAGACCACTCAGGAGGCGCAGTGTTTTCATGCGCAGGCCGGTCGAGTCTTCGACCGGGCCCTTTTCCTCGACGGGCGCCGGCGGAGGCGGAGACCAGCTGCTGTTGAGATCGGCCCGGGGCACCTCGCCCCAGCTTCCGGCGCGCCAGCGTGCGCGCAATATCACCCACAGCGGGATCAGCATGAGCAGGATCACCAGACTGCGATCGACCCAGATCCCCGGCGTGTCGGCTGCAAAGAGCGGCAGCGCGAACCACACCACGTCGAAGGCGAAGTGGAGGACGATGGCCGGCACCAGGCCGAAGAGGAGGTACAGGCCGCCGAATCCCAGAGCGGGGATGATCAGCTCGACCAGGCGGGCGTAGGCGGGCTGGGCCGGGTAGCTGGCATGGCCGGCGCCGAAAATTACCGCCTGTAGGACCAAGGCGCCGCCGATCCACAGCCAGCGCTTGCCGAATCGCCGGCCGAGCAGGGCGGCCGAGGCGATGGGCACGGCGCGAAACAGGCACTCCTCCCAGAAACCGGCCTGCAACGAAACCGCCAACGAGGTCAGCCAGGGGAAGATATTGGCCAGCACGTTGGGGTCGGTGAGAGCGTCCGATGGCGACCACCAACCGAGATGTCGCCCGGCGAGGAAGTAGAGACCCACTTCGTAGGCGAAGAAGATCCCAACCAAAAGGTAGCCTGTTACGGTGTAGCCGAGTAGGGTCTTCGACGCCGCGACATCTCCCTTCCACGATTTCCACAGTTGGATATGCTCGGGGAAGGCGCGTCGCCCGAGACTCTCGGCGGCGATGAAAGAGAGCGCCAGGATTGCTCCCATACCGATCAGCTGAGCCAGCGCGACGCCGATCTGTTGGAGGACGAAGGTGGTCGGGGAAACGGCGGTATCATAGCCCATCCACAGGAGAGGCCATTGGTTGAGGACAACCAGCGCCTGCAGGAAGGCGATGAACACCGCCCACTTCAGTGCGGGTCTCCATACAACCCAGCGTTCGCGCATGAGAAAAAACAGCCCGACGATACAGCCGCCGGCCACGTAGAGGATAGCGATGGCGAAGGCCGAGGCGGTGGCGATGCCGTTGTTGGCCGAACGCATTTCCTGGAAACGCCGCCCGAACGCCTCGGGGATCTTGATGAAGTGGGTGAGCTCGGTGAAGCGATCGCCGCTTACGACCAGCCGCAGCCGGTAGTGGCCGTCACCAATCTGAACATCGGGGCGTTCGTAGACGAACGTGTGGTCGATGCGTCCGCCGGTGCGGACCTCCTGGGAGGCCTCGATCAGCTCATACGCGTTGAGGTCCACGTCCCAGTCGTCAGCGACCGCCGCGGCGGCGAACTCCCGTGCGGCCTCCGGCTCGAGAGTCGCTCCCGGTTCGTCCTCCGGGAGCTTCTCCCGGAAGCCGAAGGGCGTCCCATCGGGCCGAAAGCGGACGATGCTCTCATTGGTCTCACCCTCACGGAATCGCCGAATCACCCACCGGTAGGGGGAGTAGAGGGTGCTCCCCAGCATCTCGGTGTATGCGGCCTTGCCTCCAGCCTCGAGCTCGACGAAGCTCTGCACGGCGCTGTCGTGCCGGAAGGCGACCGCCTGCTTTGCATCTCCGGGGCCCCATCCGCGCTCCGTTGCGAGACCTTCCGCCGCAGCCAGGGCGGCCGTCCGGTCCATCTTCACGTCGAGGTTGACGAGGGGGAAGGCTTCGGCGAAGTGCATCACCGCCCATGCCGTGCAGAGGATCGACACCAGGACGAATGCAGCCCAAAACATGGGTTTGCGGAACATCACCGACCTCCTCGCCGATTGCGCCGAAAAGTGTAACACTCGGGCAGACAGTTACCGGTCCCGCGTTCGCACCCGTGTCCGCGTCCCCCGTCCGTATCCGTGCCCGAACCAATGACCGCAGGCCGCGCGCCGGATCCGCGTCCAGGCACACTCCTGACTCCGTTGTGCGTATCGTTATTTCCCCCAGCCGCAGTGACCTGACTCAAGGGGATAGGTATGATGCTCGTCAGTCCTATACTGTGTCAGTGCCGGGTCTTGGCCTCGTCGCGTCGATGACCGAATGGAGGATCCCGTTGCGTCGCATCATGACGATCATCACCGTGTTTTTCCTGGGGTTTGCGGCGGTGCCCGCCCTGGCCCAACAGGCCGGTTTCGAACCCCTCTTCGACAAGTTCAACTTCCGGCTCGAGGGCAGTTTTGTGAGCACGGACACCACGATTCGCTTCGATTCCAAGGAGCTCGGCATCGGAACCGTGCTCAGCTTCGAGGACGATCTCGGTCTCGACCGCACCAAGATGACCCCTTCTCTGTCCTTCGAGTGGCAAGTGGGCCGCAAGCACCGTCTCGGCATCCGGTGGCAGGCGGTTGGCCGCAATGCAAGCTCCCAGGCCCTCACCGAGATCGAATGGGACGGCGAGATCATACCGGTCGACGCGATCATCGACCTCGTCTACAACTACGAGACCTACGCCCTGGACTACACCTACTACCCGTGGGTCCAGGAGCGGTGGGCGGCCGGCTTCGGTCTCGGCCTGAGGACGCTCTCGATCCTTGCCTCGCTCACCGTAGAAGGGGATCTGGTGGGGGAATCGGGTGCCGCCGATTTCACCGTGCCGCTGCCGTACGTCAATTTCGAGTACCGTCGCATGCTGTCTGCGAAGTGGAGGATGAAAGTCGGCCTGGGCTATTTTTCCCTCGCCATCGGCGACTACTCCGGCTGGCAGGGCATCGGCAGACTCTCTTTCGAACACCGCACCTTCAAGAACGTCGGTTTCGGCGCCGCCCTCAACGGCTCTAACGTCGTGGCGGATGCGGACAGCGAGGATTTCTTCGGCCAAATCGAAATCGGAATCAACGACGTCAGCCTTTTCATCCGCGTGCGTTTCTGATACTCGATGTTGGGCGATGGCCCGCATATCTCACCAGCTTTCTTCTGCGGCCGGCGATGCACTGTGCCCGGCGGTGTTTTCTCGCCTCGCGGTGCTCGACGTACTGTCGAGTACGCACTCCGCGCCCCTCAGGTCGAAAACCCCACTGGGCACGACACCTCGCCGCCCTCGCGACAGAACCTGGTGAGATATCCGGGCTAAAGACCGAGGATCTCAAAGGGTCGGGCGTGTCGAACTCGGCGTGGAGCGCATCGCGATCATCGGGGTGGAAATCGATGCGGGGAAGGCGAGACTCCGGGCAGATCTCTGTTTCAGGCAGGGCGAAACCCACGGGCTGATCCACGGCAGGTACGGAATCCTCGTTGTTGCCGCGGAGCTTCACGGAGACAAAGAGACGCTCCACGTGACCAGCCCCAGGCAGTGGTTCGAGAAGAACCGCGCCGAGTTCGAATGCGGGTCGACCGGTTCTCAGACTTCGGACCTCATGCCGCAGTAATCACGTCTTGGCGAGAGCCCACACCGCCAGCGCCAACACCCACCAGAAGAAGTGCCACTCGGCGTGTTTAAAGAACGGCCTCGCCCGATCCGAATCGATGCTGTGGCGGAAGATGGTGGCGGCGAGAAGTACGGCGGCCACCATCCCGAAGATCGCGGCGAGCCGGACATCCCAGGGCGCCAGAGCGGCGAAGAAGAGTGGGTTGATCCGGTGCGGAACGATCAAACGCCGCCAGTAGGCCGCCACCGCAATCAGAGCAACGAGAACGAGTGCAGCGGTGGCCGTCAGATGGGTCGAGCCGAGCACGACCTGCGCTGAAGGCCAGTAGTCGATGGGGGCGTTCGGCCCCACGAGGCGCGCAACGGTTGTGATCCCGCCGGCCGCCGCCGCCACCACCACGGTCAGCGCCAGCCTGCGCCGCCAGCCGGGTCGGTCGGCGCGGGGGTGAAAGAGGTAGGTCGCAGCAAAGAGCAGACCGAGCAGCCAGAACCCGTCCACCCAACCCCAGACCGCGAGAACCATCGGTAGGACGTAAACCTGCGAAGGCCGCTTTTCGATGTAGCGCTCGAGCGAGAAAACGGTGGCCCCGAAAAGCAGGAGAGGCAGGGCCCAATCCGCGATCAGGACTGCAGGGCGTGCAAGCAGAGCCGCCATGAAGAGCAGGAACGAGCACATCAGGTGGTCGCGGCTCTTCTTCTTCAGCCCGAGGAAGAGGAAGAAGCTGCCCATCATCGCGATCAGCGAGCGCGGCCACGGCTGGCCGCCGTAGACCAGCACCACGATCACAGCGAAGACCGACGCCATGCCG
Organism: Thermoanaerobaculales bacterium; assembly: GCA_048061535.1. Lineage (GTDB taxonomy): Bacteria > Acidobacteriota > Thermoanaerobaculia > Thermoanaerobaculales > Sulfomarinibacteraceae > Sulfomarinibacter. The sequence goes on from JBGMRN010000026.1 coordinate 18,432, forward strand.
ACGTATTCCATTTTCATGCGCCGCCCCCAGACCTCTACGGGGCCACGCTGGTAGTCGATCAGGACCGGTTCGTCGGTTTCCATCGATGCTCCTCGGAGGCGGTGGCCTCGGAAGATCCTTGCCCGGAGACGTGGAGGTGTCAAGCCAGTGTCGCGGCCTCGATGCTCCTTACCTCTTCCCCGCTGCCGCTGAATCCGCGGCATCTCTCCTGCTCCCTGCGCCCGCCGGTGGATCGACGAACAGCCCATGGCTCACGATGTCCGCGGTCGTTTGATGGACGCTCGTAGCGTCGCATTTCGGCCTGCCAACGCGTTTCGGCTTGCTTCCTCCGTCAGAGACGGATCAGTGGGACAGCGACAGCGCACCCGAAGGGCACTGCATGACGCAGGCGCCGCAGGCGAAGCACGCGCCGTGGTCGGCAAAAGTGCTCTTGCGATCGCCATCAAGCCCGCCGTACACGCCGACCGGGCAGATCTCGAAGCAGCTGCCGCAGCCCCGGCACAGCTCTCGATCGAGGTGGATCTCCCCCAATTCTTTCTCGCTGAACAACGAACCGAAGCTTGAAAACCCAAGTCGGTGCATCAACAGCTCGGCGTCCGATCGACGAGCGGACGCGGTGCCGGAAAGGTCGAACCCGGCGGCGAAGAAGATGGCGAAGGTTGCGAGCTGCCAGCCCCAGTGGGCGAACGGATCGGCGAGGCGGAACCAATCCAAGGCGGCCCAGCCGAGCACAACGGCCGTTGCGGAGAAGAACGCCTGGCGCCATCCGGTCTTGCCCGGGATCACGTCGAGCAACAGGTAGAGGGCCGCCAAGGCACCCCAGAACAGTGCCGTGAAGCCCGCCAGGTACTGCCGCGCGAAGACTGCCAGCACCGCGGCCCCAACCAGGAAGATGGGGAGGTTCATGGGAAGGAACATGTCGAGCCTGTGGGCGAGCCCGAAATCAAAACGGCACATGGCCTCCGTCTTCTTCTTGCCGCCGGCGATGTAGACGGGAATGTCCCTCGCGTACACCGGCCCGAAACGAGGCCGGAACCCTGTTTCCGCTCTCACCAGATGCAGGTCGATGCCCGGAGCCGCAAGTGCGGGCAGCATGACCTGCCGGTGATCGACCTTCTGTTCCAGCCGTGACACCTTGATGGCGTCGATCACCCGTTGAGCGGTGAAGATCCGCCCGCCCGCCGCGCACCAGACGTTGATGCCGTCGGTGTTGGCGATCAGCAGCCAGACGTCGTGACCCTCCAGGGCTCGCTGCACCCGATTGACCGTGAGAGAAAAATTCGCGGTGACGATCACCGGCGACGATCTGTCCGGGTTGCCGATGGGGACGAGTCCGGTCGGTGCGGCATCGGGCAACCAGCGACAGAGGTGGGCGACAAGCCAGGCGGACACGGTGCTCACGACTGCCACTCCTTGATGGCGGTCAGGTAGACCACGCTGTCAAGGCGGCTTCGCACCTCGGACTCAACTTTGAAACCAGCCTGTGATACGAGCTCGGCGAGCCCGTCGATCGCCTTGGTGGTGGTTTGAGTGACGGCGAACGTCACCAGCAGCAACGGGAGCCGCAGGACGAGGTAGAGCAGTCTTTTCCAGCGGTTTCTCGGCAAGGCTTCGTCGGCGAGGACGAGCCGTCCGCCGGGTCCGAGTAGCCGGTATGCGTGACCGAGCGCGTAGCTCCGCTCATCGTTGGACAGCTCCGAAAAAACGAGTGTGGACATCACCAGGTCGAACTCGCCGCTCGCGAGCTTGTCCATGCCCGAGATGCCCATCTCCACGAGCTCAACATTTTCCGACATTCCCGCCGCATCGACCTTTTCTGAAGCAATCTCCAGCATCGGCGAGGAGACGTCGAAGCCGAGCACCCGGGCGCCTCGCAGCGCAGCCAGAATCGCCAGCGTCCCGGTGCCGCAGCCGATCTCCAGGATGCGGTCGCCGGCATGCACGTTTTCATCGACCAGCCTGTTCTTCATGCGAGCCGACGAGCCGAGAGAGAGCATGGAGAGACCGAGGTCATAGCGTTTTGGCTGCGTCTCCAGGATTCTCATCCAGATATAGCTGAACATCCGATTTCAACCTCCCTGACCGTCGTTGTGCTGGGAGCCTGTGCCGAACAAAGCGCACGTTGTCTGTCGGGCGGCGAGAAGCCTGTCTTTCGTTGCTTTCTCGGCGAATTCTCTGAGTATGCATCCTCGAAATCTCCTGTCAACACCTTTGGTGAGAGTGCTCCCACCAGCGCACTTTGTAGTCATATTAGTACTCGTTGACATCCGGCTTGTCGAGTGCGGGGTCACCAAGAAGGCCGGGCGCAGCTTCACGCGATCCACATCAGGTAAAGACCGACGCCGATCAGCATTACGCCCGAGGCTCGCTCTGCCCAGAGGCGTACGCGCGTCGTCGACAGGCGCGTCATCAACGAAGCGGCGGCGGTTCCCAACAACAAAACCGGTACGCCGAGGCCGAGTCCGTACGCAAAGAGAAGCAGGCCACCCCAGACGGGATTGCCGGTGCTTGCCACGTAGGCCAGTAGGCCGGCCAGCACGGGAGTGGAGCAAGGCGTCACGATGAGCCCGATGAGCGAGCCCGCGATCAGGGCGCCGGCTACTCCCTCAATTTTCGGTGTCAGCCGGGTCTCTGTGGGAAGGGGCACGCGGATCGTGCCGAGGAGATGCAGCCCGAAAACTATGGGCAGTGCCGCGATGGCATAGGCTGGCCAGGAGCCAAGCCCCATGAACATATGCCCGGCCAGCCCCGAGACAATGCCGAGGGTGGTCGATGCAAAGCTCACGCCCACGACAAAGGTAGCGGCTATCCCGAGGTTGGCCCGGACGGTATCACGCCGCAGCGCCGCGCAGGTCCCGACGGCCGTCGGATAGATTGGGAGGCAGCAAGGGTTCACACCGGCGATCACGCCGGCTATGAGCGCGACGGGCAAAGAAATAAAACCGCCGTCACCGAGCAGTTGAGCCAGGAAGTAGCTCACTGTGGCTCACCGCTTGCCGCCGATGCTCGAGGGTGCCGGAGATCGTCAAGAGCCGTTCTCAGGGCCTGGATCACGGCAGGAGACTCGCCCTCGAAGCGAGCGCGCTCCTCACCTGCGGCGTCTAGGATGACCACGGAAGGAGAGATCCGAACCCCGTAGCGGCGGGCATCCTCTTCGCTGTGACGTGAGTCGATTTCCCGAACAGCGATGTTTGGAATGTCCTTGGCGCCACGAACGAGCTGGATGATCTCGGCGCAACCACAGCTTTCTTCTGCCTCACGCGGGTCGGCAAAGAGCAGCACCGCGGAGGTGTCGGTCAGCTCGGAGCTTGAGGCTGGTGCTGAGGCGGGCGTATCCGGGGCCACCGGCTCACGCGCGGCCCTCGGTTTGAGCCACAAGACGATCGTGACAGCCGCGGCCACCGCGACCAAGATGGTCAGGCGTTTCTTCATTGGGTATCTCCACTGGACATTCCGGGGCCACACTTTGATGAGGCGGGCTCAGAGCCAGGTTGACTCGATTTGACTGTCTCACCGCTATCACAACGACGACCTATGGCGACAGGCGCCATCGTCACTTGCAGAGTTGAGGCCTTGCTCTTCAACGTGCTGACGCCGTTGATCACGGTGCAGGTGGGGCAGGCGCAGGTCGCCGCGCGGAAGTTAGTGACGATCGCCTCGGTCGGGCAGCTCTCGACGCAGGCCCCGCATGCCTGGCAGGCGTCGACGCTGGCGACGAAGTACTTCCTGGTCTCTGGATTCCGTTCGAAGACGCTGACGGGGCAGACGACGTCGCAAAGGTGGCATCCGACGCACCTGTCCTCGACGATCTCGATGTGGGTGTGCCGCTTCCCGAGGACCAACTCCTTCACATCGGCGCGCCACAGCGGAGACCAGCTCGGTATGTCGTAGCCGAGGTAGGTTGCGAGGACGACGATCCAGGCCGCCCACCCCAGGAATGGACCGACAGCCATACTCCATAATGTTTGCGACAGAAGACCGACGACCGCCGCAGCTCCAAGGCCGAGGGCGAGCCCCTTCTGGATTCCCGGCTTGCCGGGCAACCGGAACACGAGGACGCTGTTGAGGACGGCCAGCGCGAACACCAGCAGAATGGATCTCCACCAGAAGCCGCGCAGCCAGATCGAAGCGACGAGCATCGGGACGATCAAGAACAGCAGCGAGTTGAACCCCAGGTTCGTCCCCATGACGAAACGGTCCCGAACCCCGAAGGCGACCCTGTGCTGTGACGGCTCTGTCAGCTTGCTGCCGCTCTCGAGGTAGCTACCCAGGGATCGGATATCTACCGGACCGAAGCGAGGCTTCCAGCCCGTACGTTTCTTCAGTGCCCAGATGTTCACACCTGCCGCGGCCAGTTGAGGGAGGATGAGCCTCCTGTGGTCAACACGCTCGGCAATGTCGCTGGTCTTGAGAATCGAGATCACAGTGTCGGTCGTAAAATACCCGGCGCCCGCGGCGCACCATACGTTGATGCCGCGGGTCGGTGCGACCAGAAGCCAGGCATCGACCTCGTCCCGTTCGAGCGCGCGGATCACCTTCCGGACCGTCAGGTCGAAGTTGCAGGTGACGAGGACCGGCGAGGAACGGCCGGGCTTGCCGACCATGCGCAATCCTGGCTTGGTAGGCATGGGGAACATCCGGCCAAAGAGAAGCCAGAGATCCTTCAGCAGATCCCACATCATGCTTTCTCCATCACGACCAGAGCCAGTGTTCCCAGCAGGTAGGTCTCCCGGTGTACGGGCTTCATGCCGAGCCCGGCAAGGCGGGCTTCGAGCCCGTCGAGCGCGCGCGTCGTGCTCCGGGTGAGCACAAACGTGAGCGCGGCGAGGAACCAACGGACCAGCGAGGCCAACGCCCGCTTCCACCAGCGCCGGGGCCGCACCTCGTCGGCCACGACGAGCCTGCCGCCGGGCTTGAGCACATCGGCGGTTGCCCGCAGCGCATGGCTCATCTCCTCTTCCGAGAGCTCGCTCAACGACAGGGTGGCGACCACGCAATCGAAGCGGTCCGGGCCCAGTGTATCGATCTCCACGGCCGTCATGTGAAGCAGCTCGGCGTCCGGAGCGTTGGCGCGGGCGACGGCCAACATGCTGTCGGAGACGTCAATGCCGACAACTCGCGCACCGCGTTGGCTCAGCATCGAGGCGAGCGTTCCCGTACCGCAGCCGATCTCCAGGACTTCCTGGCCCGCACCGACCCAGCTCGTGGTGATCTCCCGCTTGATGCGATCGATTCGACCGGCGGTCAGGATACGCATTCCCCGGTCGTAGCTGTGCGGGGTCTGCTCGAGCATCTTCATGTAGACAAAGGTCGACATCCGTCAGTCCTTTTGCCGCGTTTCAGTGCCGTTCGTAGCGCCGACCTCGATGTTTTCGCTGGGTGCCACACCCACCTCAGCGGCGCAGACGGCGAGACACAGACCATAATCAAGAAGGGTGGCGGTGCAGGCATCGACGATCCGGTAGTGGATGTTGTTCCCGTTCCGCCGTGGTGTCACGATGCCTCTGTCGACCAGACGCCGGAGCTGGTTGGAGACGGCTTGGGGTGTCATCCCGATCACCCTGGCCAGCTCTCCCACGGAGAGGCCGGGCTCGCGAACCAGCGCGTGCAGCATCGGACGGTTTCATGGTGCTCACTGCCCAGCGGTGTCATCGGCAAACGTATGCCGGCGGGTATCAGGCCCATCTCGGACAATGCCCACTTGACCGGAATAGGATTCGATTCAACAAACAGCTGTTTGTGTAAACTCTCCAGTGGCGCATTCACAGCACTGGCCGTTTCACGATCACCCGCAAGTGCCGCAGCACACATATCGTGCATGGCCTGTGGTGCCACGTTGGCAGTCACCGAAATATTGCCCTTGCCACCCAGCAGCATCAGCTCCATGGCAGTGGCATCATCCCCGCTGAAAATATCCAGCCGG
>JBGMRN010000027.1:0-23815 GCA_048061535.1 Thermoanaerobaculales bacterium
GAGCAAATCGAGAAAGCGCAGACACGCGCTGTGTATTGTGCCCCACAGTAGAAAGGTGGTGAGATATGCGGGTTAGGAGGTTCCCGGCATCCTCACGGGCAGGGCGATGGTTGAAAGGCCCCGCTGATATCGGAAGCACCTATCTGAACATCGGGCACGGAGACGGGCCGGGGACAGATCAGGCATTCTTCAACCGCTCAGCACGGAGCTGTCGAATTTCCTCGATCCGCTCCCGGATCCGTGCTTCCCAGCCGTAGTCAGTCGGTTTGTAGAAACGGCTGCCGACGAGCTCTTCCGGAAGACACTCGAGGTCGGCCACGGCGCCTTTTTCGTCATGAGCGTATCGGTAACCCTGGCCATATCCGGACTCGCGCATCAGCTCGGTGGGGGCGTTGCGAACGGCCAGGGGAATCGCCAGAGCGGGACGCCGGCCTACCTCTTTCTTGACTGCGCCGTAGGCCGTGTACAGGGCGTTGGACTTCGGCGCAAGGGCCAGATAGACCGTGGCCTGGGCGATGGCGAGCTCGCACTCAGGCATGCCCATATGCTCGACGGCGTGGGCGACCGCCGAAACCTGCTGGAGGGCCCGCGGGTCCGCCATCCCGATATCCTCCGACGCCATACGAAGCAGGCGACGGACGACGAACCGGGGGTCGGCGCCCCCCTCGAGCATGCGCCCGAGCCAGTACAAAGAGGCATCGACGTCCGAATTGCGAACCGCCTTGTGCAGCGCGGAAATGAGATTGTAGTGCTCCTCACCACCCTTGTCGTAAACCGCCATGACCTTTTGGGCCACTCGCTCCACCAACTCCGGGTCGATGCGGTCAAGGCCTTCGGCCTGGGCAACCGAGACCGCCAGCTCGAGGTGGTTGAGCGACTGTCGCGCATCGCCTGCCGCGATGGTGGCGATGAGCTCGATCGCCCCCTGCTCCACCCGCGGAGCGGTCTCTCCAAGACCTCGTTCCGGGTCCGAGAGGGCTCGGCGCAAGATCACCATCAGGTCGTCTCTGGAGAGTGGATCCAGGATATAGACCTTGACCCTGGAAAGCAGGGCTCGATTGAGTTCGAACGATGGATTCTCGGTGGTCGCGCCGACGAGCACGATGTCACCCTCCTCGACAAAGGGCAGAAAGGCGTCCTGCTGGGCCTTGTTGAAGCGGTGGATTTCGTCCACGAAGAGGACGGTGCGGCACCCTTCGGCGCGGCGACGCCTGCGCGCCTCCGCCATGACCGACCGGGCCTCCTTGACCCCGGACAGCACCGCCGAGAAGGTCACCATCTCCGCGCCGGCCTCGTCGGCGAGCAGCCGGGCGAGGGTCGTCTTGCCGGAGCCGGGCGGCCCCCAGAAAACCATCGACGGCAGCTCCCCCGCTGCCGCCAACGTTCCGATGACCCCGTTTTCGCCGACCAGCGCCGACTGGCCGACCACCTCGTCGAGTCGGCGGGGCCGCATCCTCTCGGCCAACGGGGCGCCGGACAGATCGTCGGGAAAGAGGGTCGGCTCCCGTTCCATCTCAGCAACCGGCCGAGCGGATGGCCGCACGCTCGAGAGAAAGCATCCGTCTGAGAGCCTGCTCGACGGTCGTTCCCACCGTCACCGCACCATGATCGAGGAGAACGCAGGCACAGGCGTCGGCAAGGGCAGCGGCCACTGCTTCGGCCAGGGCGGAGCTTCCCTCCGGGAAGTAGGCGACCTCGACCGGGCGGCCGAAGAGCTGCTCGTCGTCCTCGAGCTCCGAAGCGTCGGGCAACCGCCCATTCTCAGCCAAACGGAGCACCGCCGGAGGATGGGCATGGACAATCGCCATGATCTCCGGCCGGCGACGATATAGATCCAAGTGGAGGCGAGCCTCGGAGGTCGCGCGGGCCGGAATCTCCCCCCCGTGCAGTCGAACCTCCACCAACTCCCTGAAATCGAGCCCTCCGGTGGACGAACCGGTGGCGGTCACAACACAGCTCTCCGCGTCGATTCTCGCCGAGAGATTCCCTTCGGCTTCCCGAATCAGCCCGGCGCCCGCCAGACGGGCGCCGGCCGCCGCGAGCTGCGTCCGGGGCTCACCCGCCATCATCGTGCGAAGCGTCCGCGCCCGCCCGGCGGCAGGTTTCAGAGCAATAGAGGCGGCCGCCCCCGCTCGGCAAGGCCCGTCCGACCGGAACGAAGGTTCCACAGGCCGGACACTCTACGAGCTCCTCCGCACCGCCCCGCACGCCGGCCCTCTGCCTGCGCCGGCGGCGCGCCTCCGGAGAAAACCGACTGAAGCTGTCCGCGCCCGGCGCCATTCCCGCCTGCCGCCAACCGATGGCGCTCAGCACTCGCCACACCACCAGCAGCACCACGACCCACAAGAGAATTCGCTGCATCCCAGAATCCTGAAAACTCAGTTCTCAATTCGTAATTATAAATTCCTATTTCCGACTTCCTATTTCCTCATTCCGCCAGGATCTCCTTTTCCAACCCCGAAAGATCCGGGATCGACGAGTTGACGGTGCGGAGCTCCTGCAGCTTGCGCAGCGCCACCGCCGCCTGCTCGTGCTCGTGGAGGTCGAAGTGAAACACGATCACCTTGTTGTACCAGGCCTGCCAGTGATCGGGTTCGATTTCGAGGGCGTGATCGAGCAGCTCGATGGCCCTCTCCGGCCGCTTGAGGTTGCGATAGGAGATCGCGAGATCGGTAATGACGTTGGCATCATCCGGGGTAACCGCCAACGATTTTTCGTACCAGACGCGCGCATCGTTCCACCGGCCGACGTCAAAGTAGACGTTGGCCATCGCCGCCATCAGACCCGCGTCATTCGGGTTGGAGGCAAGAAGGCCCTCGATCTCGGCGGTCTTCTGACCGAGGCGCTGCGCCTCAGCCGCGTTCGGCGCCTCGACGGGCGGATGTCCCTCCGGGAGCGCCTCGTCCTGGGCGCCCGCCGACCGAACACCAAGCATCAAAGCCTTACCGGGGGGAACCGGTTGCCGCTCGGCAAAGACATAGCCGAAGACCAGCCCTACCATCAGACCGAGAACCAGGGTGAACCAGGGATTGCGGTGCATAAGCCAACTCCTCCACGGAGGGGTACGATAGCACGAATCATACCTATCCCCTTCGCTCAGGTAGAGGTGATTTCGGTGTTCGGGTCGCCGGGAGGATGCCGGCATCCTCAGCGGCACCGCCGTCTCCGCCGGAGCGAAGGGGATAGGCTTGGCACGACAAATACACTCCCCGCATCGAGAACCTCACTGCCCCCTCCAGAGTTTCAGGACGGGCACTGGCTGAAGGTCCTGGGTTACTCCGCTTCTTCGCGCGCGCGCCGTGCCGACCAACTACCCGATGAGGGCAGACCGCTGGCGAGCTGCGTCGCCTCCCATTGTCCCTGCAACCTGGCGTTGCGGCCCTTTCCGATCAAACGCCCGTAAAAGATCGCGGCAAAGCCTATCTGGGAGTCGATGCGCTCCAACCGAACCTTGCCGGCCACCAACGTGCCCCGGAACGAGCCTGAGAACCCCCCGGTCAAGGCATAGGTCCCGGTCACCAGAGTTCCCTGTTGGAGCAGAAAGGCCGTCCCCTCCTGCCCGGGATCCACCACCAGCCTCCAAGTGCCGGTCAGCGGCGCCTTGCCGGCGCTACTCTCGCCCTCGATTCGGCGCAATTCTTCGGCAGTGGCGACCATCAACGTGCGGTTTTCGAGCATCGCCCGCCGCGCCTGTCTGAAATGATCCAGGTGGGCCGCGAGCTCCGCCTCTGCCTGCCGTAGATCGTCGTCGCGAAGTCGAAGGCTGTCAATACTCTCACCTTCGCGCTGGGCCCGCATCAGGTTGACCGAACCCTGCTCGACTCTGAGCCACGTCTCCCGCATCTGATCGCGGGCCTTGGCGAGGTCCTGCATCTGCCCGTCCAGGAGGACCTGCCGTATCTTGAGCTGCTCGCGCAGACTCTCAGAGACCTGGCCGAAGACGACAGCCGAGCATGCCAGCACAAAGACGACCACACCCGGGATGGCTCGTCTCATGAGGCGCCCCCTTCAAATCGATTGACGACGGCGGTACCGACGAGATCGCTCCAAACGTTGGTGGCGGTACGCATCATGTCGAGCACCCGGTCGACCGCGATGATCGTGCCGATCCCCTCAAGCGGCAGACCGATGGCTTGCAGCACCACCACCAGCATCACCAGACCCGCCATGGGGATGCCGGCAGCACCCACCGAAGCCAGCAGGGCGGTCAGGAGCACCAGGGCCTGCTGCGGCAAATCGAGCGGCACGCCGTACATCTGGGCGATTGTGAGCGCGGCGACCGCCTCGTACAACGCGGTGCCGTCCATGTTGACAGTGGCGCCCAACGGCAGAACGAAGCTGGACACGCCCTTCTGAATCCCGGCCTCGCGCTCCGCACACTCCATGCTCAGGGGCAGGGTGGCCGACGACGACGCCGTCGAGAAGGCGGTCGCGATGGCCGGGACGACCTTGCGGCCGAATGCCAGTGGGCTTCGGCGGCCGAGGACAAGCAAAATCAAAGGCAAAGTCACGAATGCATGCACCAGCAGACCCACTCCGACGGTAAGGAAGTAATAGCGCAGATCCCAAATGATGCCGGGACCGCTGCGGGCGACCTCGCGGGCGAGGAGCGCAAAGATCCCGACCGGGGCAAGCTTGACGATCGCCAGGGTCAGTGCCTGGATGATCTCGAGCACCCCCTCTATCACCCGGTGTACGGTTTCGACGTTGGGCCCGTTGAGGAGGGTGAGAAAGAGGCCGAAGAGGATTGCGAACACGATCACCGGCAGCACCTCGCCCTGAGCCATCGCCGCGATCACGTTGTCGGGCACCATTCTGAGGAGGAACTCGGGCAGTGTCTGGGTCGCAGTGCTGAATCCTTCCGGCAGCTCGGAAACGCCGCCGAGATCGAGGTGGGCCCCCGGCTTGATGATGTTGACCAGAGTCAGCCCGACGCTGATCGCCAGGGTCGTGGTGAGGGTGTAGTAGACAAGGGTTCGGACACCTATCCGACCGACCCTTCGCGGGTCTCCCAGGCTGGCGATGCCGCTGACCAACGAGGTGAAGATGAGGGGGATGATGATCATCTTCAGCGAGCGCAGGAAGAGGTCACCCAGGAATCCGATCTTCTCCGCCGCCCCCGGGGCAACCCACCCGAATCCGGCGCCCGCCACGAGGGCGATCAGGACCTGCCAATGCAGCTTGGCGTACCAGGGTTTCATGTTGGCCGAAACATGGTTCATTCAGCCTCCCGACGTGGTCGAGGATACCATCGGCGCTCGACAGAGCCGCCATAGGAGATTTCTCGAGGGTCTCGTCAGCCCATTATTACCCGCTCCCATCGCGAGAGCATTCCGGCGGTTTACCGACCCGAGCGTCGTTGAGGTCGCTCTGGATAGTCCGTCGAGCCGGCACAACGAGAGAGCCAGGGCGCGCGCTCTGCATGGCGCCCGGCGGCAAGAAGATCACTCCTCGTCATGCTTGACGACATGTCCGAGGGCGTCGTCAACCTCGCTCTCAACCTTCTCGACGGCGCGGCCGCCGATCTGGGCAACCTCCACCACCAGGAGCTGGCGGGCATGGTCGTACATCTTCCGCTCGCGGAAGCTGAGGGTCTTGCGACCGGCAACCTCGGCGAGACAGAGGAGAACGTTGACAATCTCGTCGAGATTGCCCGTCTTGATGCGTTCCAGGTTGGCGCGGTACCGGTCCTTCCAGTCGTGGTTGTCCTCACCCTCCCCGGCGCGCAGGCGCTTCATGGCTCGTTTGACGCTGGCCATATCGGAAAGCGGGCGGAGGCCTACCCTCTCCGAGTTGTTGACCGGAACCACCACTTTCGAGTCGGAGCCCATCAGACGGAGGTAGTAGCACTTCATCTCCATGCCGGCGAGAACTTCGTCCGAGATGCTCTCCACCACGGATACTCCTTGGCTCGGATAAACCACCTTGTCGCCGACCTTGAACTCCACCCCGCCGCCTCCCTTCAAGAAGCAATCCAGCTTAGCACGGCGGATCTCCGGAATGGAGACTGGTTCAATCCCGGCCGGCTGTCGAGGACGCCACCTGCTCGCGCCGGCAGGCGGGACAGACCACCGCACCCGAACGGATCGGCTCACCGCAGTGGATACACTCCGCCCTGCGCCGATCCGCAGCGCGGGAGATCGCGACGCCGCCGACAACGAGGCCGGCCAACCCGACCATCGCCAACGGCGGCGCAACCAGGGCGGTTCCGGCCAAGGCGGCCGACGCTCCGGCCTCGGTCACCGAGGCCAGCTTTCCCGCCGACTCGTGAGCATCCTCGGCCAAATCACGGAACGGTCGGCGCACACGGTTCCGCAGCCAGTGGACGCCGGCGGCGGTGCCTCCGCCGAGAACGCCGGAGCTGCTCAGGCTGGCAAGCTCACCGTCGAGCCGACCGGTCACCGCTGCGAACGCGAGAAAGCCCGCCACCGCTTTCGGAAGATAGGCCGCAGCATCCGAAAATCGCCCGAGGTCGGGATGGGCGTCGACCAGGATCTCGATCACCACCAGCACCCCGAGCACCGCCATCACCAGGGGGTCGGCGATCCAGACGAAGCGATCCGCGAGCTCGAAGTACGGCGTGTAGCTGAACGCGCCGAGGAGGAGAATTGGAATAAAGGCCTTGGCGCCCGCACCCGCGGCGATGCCGAAAGCCGCCATGTAGGTCATCAGTGATTCCATTGCGTTCTCCCTCCCTCTTCTTGCGCATTCAACGCGCGGCAACCCACTCCATCAGCGCCGCCAAGGACCACCCAAGGGCGACTGCAATCGCCGCCAAGGCAGCCAATAGCCCCAAGGACAGAACTCCCAGGACCACCGGGATCGCCGTTTCCCACCACACCAACGGGCGACCCGCTCGTTCCCGCACGACACTCCACTGGGTGGAGAGCTGGACGATTGAGGTGAGCGCAACAAAGGTGGCGACCCCGGTGAGTACCCCCACCACCGGAACCGTCATCGAACCGTACCCCGGAATCCCAATCCACAGAAAGGCAAACCGGGACAGCCAGCGCCCGAGAAGCCGCCGCACCGGTCGCAGCAGTCTCTGCGCCCGCCGAGCCAACGTGATCCGCGCCACTGCCAAGTGCAGAGCAACCAACAACGGCACCACCGCGACCGCACCGAGATGCACGAACGGCATGGCAACGGCGATGACGGCCGTAACCGGCACGCCCCACATCAACAAGGCCTTGAAGTTGCTGCATTGAACGGCCTCCACTGTTTGAAAACGCAAGTCCAGCGCCTTCAGTTCGGCGTCCTCACCCAACGACCTCCCGCAGTGCGGACAGAAGGGCTCGGCCAACCGCGCCGGCAACGGCTCCAGGCACCAGGGGCAGGATGCGGTCATCACCGGAGTATACGTTTTCGCATTGCGAAAACCGCTCCACGCGAGTACGATGCCGCCGCGGCACGGCTCCCCCGCCACCGCACCCGAACAAACCCGCGGAGGTCAGCATGCCCAACGGAATCATCCCCATCCCGACGCCCGTCAACGACCCCATCAGGGCCTATGGCCCGGGTTCCCCGGAGAAAGCCGCTCTCAAGACCAGGATCAAGGAGATGATGGCCTCAGAGATCGAGATCCCCCTGGTGATCGGCGGTCAGGAGGTGCGCACCGGCAACACCGCCAAGGCGGTCTGCCCACACGATCACAACCACGTTCTCGGCATTTACCACAAGGCCGGAGAGAAAGAGGTCCAGATGGCCGTCGCGGCCGCGGACGAGGCGTGGAAAACGTGGTCCGAGATGCCATGGGAACACCGTGCGGCGGTGATGCTCAAGGCGGCCGAGCTGCTCGCCGGACCGTGGCGCGACACCCTCAACGCCGCCTGCATGCTCAACCAGTCCAAGACCGTCTTCCAGGCGGAGATTGACTCGGCCTGCGAGTTGGTCGATTTCTGGCGCTTCAACCCGTACTACATGCGCTTCATCTATGAGCAGCAGCCCGAGTCGGCGCCGGGTTATTGGGACTACGTGGAGTACCGGGCGCTGGAGGGCTTCGTCTTCGCGGTGACCCCGTTCAACTTCGCCTCCATCGCCGGCAACCTCCCTACCGCACCGGCACTGATGGGCAACGCGGTGCTGTGGAAGCCGGCTTCCTCCGCTGTCTTCACCGCCCACTACCTGATGAAGCTCTTCGACGCCGCCGGCTTCCCGCCCGGCATCATCAACTTCATCCCCGGATCCGGTGGCCAGGTCGGCGATCCGGTGATGGCCAGCCCCCATCTCGCCGGGGTCCACTTCACCGGCTCGACGCCCGTCTTTCAGGGCATGTGGAAGACGGTCGGCGACAACATCGCGACCTATCGGACCTACCCCCGCATCGTCGGCGAGACCGGCGGCAAGGACTTCGTCTTCGCCCACCCCTCGGCCGACGTCGAGGCCCTGGCCACGGCCCTCGTTCGCGGCGCCTTCGAATACCAGGGCCAGAAGTGTTCTGCGGCCTCGCGAGCCTACATCCCGAGATCCATCTGGCCGCTGGTCGAGAAGCTGCTCCTCGGCCAGGTCTCCGAGATCAAGATGGGACCGCCCACCGACTTTCGAAACTTCTTCAACGCGGTCATCGACGCCGGCGCCTTCCGCGACATCACCGCCTACATCCAGTACGCCAAGGACTCCTCCGACGCCCGGATCCTGTGCGGCGGCGAGTGGGACGACTCCGAGGGCTACTACGTTCAACCCACTGTAGTCCTCACCACCGATCCCCACTTCAAGCTCATGGAAGAGGAGATCTTCGGCCCGGTTCTCACCATCTTCGTCTTTGACGACGCCGACCTCGACGACGCCCTCGAGCTCCTCGACACCACCTCGATCTATGCGCTCACCGGGGCGATCTTCTCGGACGACCGCGCGGCGGCGGTCGAGATGACGGCCAGGCTTCGCCACGCCGCCGGTAACTTTTATATCAACGACAAACCAACCGGGGCGGTGGTCGGCCAGCAACCCTTCGGCGGCTCACGCGCCTCGGGCACCAACGACAAGGCGGGCTCCTACCTCAACCTCATCCGTTGGACCTCGCAGCGCACCATCAAGGAGAGCTTCGTGCCGCCCAAGCACTTCTCGTATCCGTTCATGGGAGAGGAATAGGACACGAGTTCTCAGTTTTGAGTTTTGAGTTTTGAGTTTTGAGTTACTGGCGAGGGCGCGCTCGTTCGGAGGTGCCTGGCATCTCGCGGTGACGAGGTCCTCGTCGTCACCGCGGCGTGCCTGGCATCCTCTCGGGAAGCGCGACGACAGAAGGTCGCCTCACCAACCAGCAGCGCAAAACCCGAAGCCCTGGAAAACACGATGACCGGACGTGCCTCTAACAATCTTGGGAGTATGGGAGCTGCGGCGACATGGCGCGCTGAGTCCCAAGATTGTTCGAGAGGGCTCTCTCGGGGAGCGCAACGAAAGAAGATCGCATCGGCTAGCAGTAGCGCAAATCCAGAGCCTTGGCTCTGATGTCGCGTCTTCGTGGCTGATCAGTACACGACGTCGACCGTGGTCACACGATCAGCCGCAACGGTGGCCTCGATGAAGCTTCCCTCGTAATACTGACTGGTTTGAACTCGGTACCGGCCCTCGGGAAGCATCAGGTTCAACCCGGATGGTGGCACCTGAACCCAGGCTTTGCGGCCGGGGTTGATCCACCTGATGATAGGGACGACCGAGTCCGAGATGTCCTCGAGAACTCGGATTGAAGAGAAAAAACCGTCAGGTTGCTCTCTTGATCGTCCGGCAACCTGTTGTCGGCATCCACCGGGGGTCGCTCCTGCGCGCCGATGGACGCCGACAAGAGGACGACGACAGCTGCCGACAACACGACCCCGGGCGCGATGTGTTGTCGAGCTCCTCACAAGGCCATTGTACCGGGCACGCAGCATTCGATCGCAGGTTCATCCCAAGGCCTCACCTAACCCGCACTTCTCCTCATCCCCTCTTGCCCTCCTCAGCGTCCGAACGCCTCCTCGCTCAGGGCGATCTCGGCGGGATGGGGATCAAGGTAGAGCTGGTCGACGAGGGAGGGAACCCGGTGGTGGACGGCGTGGATCCTGAGGAGCCCGCGAAGCTCAGCCAGGGAGGCACGGCCGAATCGGTAGTGCTCGAGAAGCTCCTCGACCTCCCGCTTGTCAGCCGGGTCGAGCACCCCGTCGAGACGTTTCAGCGCGCGATGCAGGACCCGGGCATGGCGTCTCGGGGTCGCCTTCCACCGCATCGTTGCCTGCAGCTCGACGCCGTAGGCCCAGGGGGAGCTACCGGAAACAAGACGGCCGAGACGTCTCCATCCCGCCTCGTTGTGCGCCCGCAGAAGCAGCTCGTGGGCGGCGTGGAAGGCCGCCAGCCGTTCCGAGGAGGGCCCGAGTCGGAGCAGGGTCCGCCAGCGGTGTCGGCAGAGCAGACGCTCGACGAAGTTCTCCCGCAACGCGGGGTCTCCAAGACGGCCCTCCTCCTCCACCGGCAGGTCCGGCCACCGCGCCGCCAGAGCACCTGCAAAGAGCCCGACGCCCCGTCGCACGACGCGACCTTCGTTCGTGAGCACCTTGACCCGCCGCGGCCCGCACGATGGTGACCGGCTCTTGAGGACGCACCCGTCGAGCCCCAGCTTCTGCCAGCCTTCGATTCTCTCCTGAGCAAACCTGCGCATGCGGTCGGTCAGATCGTTTTCGGAGGCTGGTTCCAGCAGCCGGGGGGCTCCGGGCCGTCCCTGGAGGCGAATGGCCGGCCGAGGCACGCCGAGTCCGATCTCCACCTCCGGGCAGACTGGAACCCACGACACCCACGAACTCAGCTTCTCGGCGACGAATGGATCGAACCGGTGCTCTCCGTCGTAGCGGACCTCTTGTCCGAGAAGGCACGACGATACGCCGACCCGGATCTCCTCGCCGGGGTCATGCCACGCTCTCCAAGCGGGCGTCGCACCCGTCAAGGGAGCACCAACCACCACACCATGATCCAGTTTACCCTGCGGCGAAATCCGGTGAGAGGCGCGGGTTACTGACCGACGGGCTCGTCCGCGTAGTCAGCAGGATCATGGATGTCCGCCGGCCCCGCCTTGGCCATCTGCTCGCGCACCATCTCCATGTGCTCTACTTCCTCCTGCCGAAGCTCGCTGAAGAGCTCCTTGACCTGAGAATCGGAGACCTCTGGCAGGGCGCAGTCAAAGAACTCAAAAGCCTTGGTCTCGGCTGCCAGCGCCACCTCGAGCGCCGCGTGGATGTCCATGAAGGTCCGAGCCTCTTCAAACCCCGGCGCCTCGACGTCCCACAGCATCGAGCGGTCGACCGCCACGGGCTCGTCACCGAAGAGCTCCCTACGGCGGGCGCTCAGCTCTTCTCCATGTTTCGCCTCGCAGCCCGCCATGAAGCGAAAGAACCGGGCCGCATCCGCGGTGTGGTGGACCTCGAGATTGGTCGCGAGCTCCTGGTACCGTTCATGGGCCTCTTCCTCGACCAGGATCGCGAGGTCGAGGGCATCCCGAACGGACAGCATAGAAAAATCGATGTCAGCAGTCATGCTCTCACTAACCCCCTTGCGCTACGCCTCTATTCCCCGCCGTTGGCCCTTTCCTGGCAGGGAGTCCCAGCCTCTCGAGACGGGACGCGATCTCGGTGCTGTCGTACCCCGTAATGGTCACCACCTTATTCTGCGATGAGAGCCCCGATGTGATCTCCAACGCTCGCAGCGGCACACCGAGTTCGCCCGCCAGCAAACGGAGGACCGCATCGTTCGCCTTCCCTCGTTCGGGGGCAACGTTGACCTCGATCTTCAAGGCCCCGCCATAGCCCCCAACCAGACGTTCACGACGGGCACTCGCCTTCACCCGCAGCCGCAGGCGGGCGCCGCTGTGAACCTGAAATATCTCGACCTCCTGACCCATTCACCCTCGAGAGAGGATCACTCCCCTGGACGAGCTGGCAATGAACTCGAGGACGAACTCCACATCTTCCTGCCCGCCGAGCTCCTCCCGGGCGCGTTTGATCGCCTCCGAGGTGGTGAGCTTGGGGCTGCGAAGCTGCCGCCAGAGACTCTTGAGCGCGCTCCTGCGATCAGCAGAGAAGCCTTTGCGTTCGAGACCGATGGTGTTCGGTCCGTAGCACTTGGCCGGGCGACTGCCCACCGTTCGCATGAAGGGCAGGCAGTCCTTCGTCGCGACGGTGAAGCCACCGAGGAAGGCATGCTCACCGACCCGGCAGAACTGATGGACCGCCGAAAAGGCGCCCATCGTACAACCGTCTCCAATTTCGACATGTCCGGCCAAGGTCGCGCTGTTGGCAAAGATCGCCTCGGAACCGACCTGGCAGTCATGGGCGACGTGGGCGTAGGCCATGAAGAGGTTGTCGCCGCCGATGCGGGTGACGCCGCCGCCCTCCGGGGTCCCGCGATGCAACGTTACGAACTCGCGAAAGACGTTACCGTCGCCGATCTCCAGCCGCGTCGCCTCGCCGGCGTACTTCAGGTCCTGCGGCGGCGCACCCACCGAGCAGTGACTCTCGAAACGATTGCGCGCGCCGATGGTCGTGGGACCGGCGATTCGGCAGAAGGGGCCGATCCGGCACTCCCGACCAATCTCGACCTCGGCCTCGATGACGACGTAGGGACCGATCACCACTCCGTCCGCGAGTTCTGCCCCGGCATCAACGATTGCTGAGGGGTGGATTTCCATCGCGGTCACCGACTAACCATGGCGGACATGAGCTCGGCCGAGCAGACCAGTTGGTCCTCGACCAACGCCCGACCCCGGATCTTGGCAAAGCTGCGCCGTCTCGACATCACCTCCACCTCGAAGACCAACTGGTCGCCGGGCACCACGGGCTTTCTGAAACGACAGTTGTCGATGCCGGTGAAGTAGATGAGCTTGTCGTCACGGTCTTCGACCGCTCCGAGCAGCATGAAACCGGCGGCCTGCGCCATCGCCTCCACCACCAGCACACCGGGCATCACCGGCGCTCCCGGGAAATGGCCCATGAAATAAGGTTCGTTGAAGGTGACGTTCTTCACCGCTCGTATCTTCTCCTCATCCATCTCGAGCACCCGGTCGATCAGGAGAAACGGGTACCGGTGCGGCAGCACGGCCAGGATATCGGTGATCTCATTCACTCTGTGGGCTCCTCCGTTTCGGCTAGCCGGTGTTCCAGTTCTTTCACCCGCCGGCGCAGCTCGTCCAAGCGCTGCAAATTGGCGTTGGCCCGCAACCACTCGCGATGGGGCCGAGCGGGGTAGCCGGAGACGAAAGCCCCATCAGGAAGGTCCTTGATGGCCACCGCCCGAGCGGCAAGCACGGCGCCGTCGCCGATCGTGAGGTGGCCGGAACAACCTGATTGGCCTGCAAAGACCACGTGATGCCCGATGCTGGTTGAGCCGGAAATGCCCACTTGTGCCACCATCAAACAGTGTTCGCCGACCTGGACATTATGGGCGATCTGCACCAAATTGTCGACCTTGGTGCCGCGGCCGATCCGGGTCTCGCCCATCGTCGCCCGGTCGACGCAGACATTGGCCCCGAGTTCGACATCGTCCTCCAAGACCACGATCCCCACCTGGGGCACTTTGTGGTGGATGCCGTCGACGGTCGCGAAACCGAAACCATCGGCGCCGATCACGACTCCGGAGTGGAGAATGCACCGGTCGCCGATATGACAACAGTCCTCGACAACCACCCGGGCGTGCAGGAGGGTGTCCGCACCGATTTCCACGTTTCGGCCCAACATACAGCCGGGCCCCACCACACTGCGTTCTCCGAGCACAACACCGGTCCCCACGGCGGCGAGGGGTCCGACGCTGGCCCCCTCGCCGAGCACGAGGTCATCGGCCACCACCGCAGAGGGGTGGACTCCGGGCTCCGGCCGCTCATCCGGCTGGAAGAGCTCGAGCGCGCGAGCCAGGGCGAGGTAGGGTTCGGGACAGACGAGCACATCCCGTTCCGGCAACAGCGCGGCATCGGCAACAAGGATCGCGCCGGCTTCGGAGAGCCGCGCCTGCTCCACGTACTTCGGGTTGTGGAGAAAGCTCAGGTGATCTTTCCCTGCACTTTCCAGAGGCCGAACTCCGCATACTCTTCGGTTGCCGTCACCGACCACCTCGGCGCCGAGGAGGTTGGCAAGGTCCGCGAGGCTGCGGAACGGACTCACTGGGCGGTGTTGAACCGCAGGATCACGTCATCGGTGATATCGACGGCCTCGTCGGCGTACACCAGGCCCGACTGAAACTTGTTGAAGATCAAGGTGATCCCCCGCTCCTTGCCGATCTCGTTGATGATTGGAAGAATCCTCCCCTCGAGTCCGCCAAGCTCGCGGCGCCGCGCCTCGTCCAGCTCGCGCTTGGCGTCGTCCTCGAAGCGGCGGATCGCGATGGTCTTGTCCTCCATCTCTTTGTTCATTTCCGCCAACTTCTGCTCAGAGACCGTGAAGCGCTGCTTGTTGAACTGCTCCTGGATATTCGCCAGTTCCTGTTGGAGCATCTGACCCTCCTGGATCTTGGCATCCTGGATCGTCTTGAGCTTGCTGATGACCTCCTTGCCCGGGTCGGACTCCGACACCACCCGCTGCACGTCGATCACCGCAATTTTCGTCTGCGCCGCCACCGGTACCGCCGCACCCACCATCATCGCTACCACCAATAAACGCACTGTCATACGAAACATCTTTCAAACCTCCTAGAACGTTGTCCCGATTGAGAACTGGAAGTCGCTCTCCTTCTCGTCCGGGAATGGGTCAAGATTGTAACCATAGATAAACCTGATAGGCGCCTGAAACATGGGAAGGAAGATCCGCATCTCCATGCCGGTGGTTCGCCGCCAGAGACTGAGGTCCCAACCCTGCTCCGGAGCATAGGTGTTCCCCATGTCGATGAAAAGGACCAGCTTGACCGGTCCGCCGATTCGGAACTGGTACTCGAGATTCAGCTGCCAATAGCGGTCGCCTCCCTGCCGCACGCCCTTCTCGAGAAAGTACGAACCGTCCTCTCGCCGCGGGAGCACGGAAAAGTACGGAAGACCGCGGAGTGAACGGTCGCCTCCCAAACGATAGAGCTCGTATGACGGAATTTCCGAGTTCTTGTAGGTGAAGAACTGGCCTGCCTCGGCGTGGTAGGCCCACGTGCTGCGCTTGCCCCATGGGACGAACTTCGTGTGGCCGAACTCCGGCCGGATGTAGTCGAAGTCGCCACCGAGAACCCCGCCGGCGAGCCGCACGCGACCGTAGAATCTGTGGCCTCGATTGGGGTCGAAAGGATCATCGCGGGTGTCGGCGTTGTACCCCGGTGTGAACGAGTGGGTTCGCCCGACAAATGTCTGGTAGGAGCGTTCGAAGGTCGCTCCGTCGATCGGAGGAATCCCCACCGGCCGATCGTGGCCCCCGGTGGGGTCGCCCGCCACGCCGAACTGGGACACCTGAAATCTGGAAGAGTCGTTTTGAAAAGCGAGCAGACCGTTCACCGATGAAAAAGGGCCGACCCCAAGTCCCATCGAGATGGTGGCGCCCGTGGTTTCGCGGAAGAACGTGACCGCGTTGATGCTGGTTTTGAAGATCGATCCGCCGAGGAGGATCCGCCGATCAAGGAAGTAGGGCTCCGTGTATGAGATGGTGTAGAGATCCGATCGGCGGCCCAGCTGCAGCGACACTCCGACGGTGTTGCCGCGGCCGAGGAAGTTCCGGGTGTTGAATCGGCCCTGGACAAAGAAACCATCGAGCTCCGAGTAACCCGCACCGAACTGGATGTCGTTGCGACCCACCT
The DNA here is from genome assembly GCA_048061535.1 of Thermoanaerobaculales bacterium. GTDB lineage: Bacteria > Acidobacteriota > Thermoanaerobaculia > Thermoanaerobaculales > Sulfomarinibacteraceae > Sulfomarinibacter. Next base: position 15,715 of record JBGMRN010000027.1, read on the forward strand.
CGTTTCCCTTGACCTTGACGTTGACCCGCTTGTTTTCGTCGTCGAAGTCGAACTCGAGAGGTTCCTCCTCGAGCTTCCAGTACCCGAGGGCGTTGACCTTGAAGACCGAGGCACGGAACAAGCCCATGTTCATGTACTGTCCCTCGGCGATGCGAAACTCGCGCCGCAGCACCTTGTCGCGAGTGGTCGTGTTGCCGACGAACTCCAACCTCCCGAGCCGAAAGCGGTCACCCTCGAACACGTCCACCACGACGTCCACCACGTGGTCCTCGTCCGGTCTACGGGTCCAGGTATGGTTGGTGTAAGCGTAGATGTATCCCGAGTTGTGGTAAATGTCCCGGACCTTCTCCATTCCATCTTCGACGATCTTGTGGCTGTAGGTTTTCCCCGGAGTGACCTCGAAGATCCTCGTGAGCCCCTCCACTTTCATCACCTTTGAACCCCTGATTTCGAAAGACCCCACCGTGTAAGGCAAACCTTCCTCGACCGGGATCGAGATCCGCATCTTGATCTTCTGCTTCTTGAGAGTGGGAGCGTTGGGCTTCTTCGCCACCAGCTCGATGACCGGCTCGCCGACCTTGGCGTCGATGTATCCCCGGTCACGGTAAAAGGACCTGAGATTGTCTCGGTCCTCGTCCCATCCCTCCTTGGTATAGATCAGCTTTTCCCCGAACATATGACGCACACTCTTCTGTTTGGTCTTCTTGAGGACTCCGCGGAGCTTGGAATCCGAAAAGACGTTGTTGCCGGCGAACTCGATCGCGGCGATCTTGACCTTCCCGCCCTCGTCGATTTCGTAAATCACCTTGCGCTTGTTCTGTCCCGACGCCTCGGTCCGATAGCTGACCTTGGCCGACCGAAACCCCTCGCCATCGTAGATTTCCTTGATGGCGGTCTCGATGCGGGATAGCAGCGCCATTTTGAGCGGCACGTTACGGGGAATGTCGATGCCGGCCTCGTCGAGCTTGTCCTTGAGGTCCGAGGTACTGATCTTCTTGTTCCCCTCGAAGCTCACCGAAGTCACGAACGGCCGCTCCTGGACCACGATGTAGAGGGTCACCTCCCCGTCGCCGTGATCCTCCATTTCAATCCGCACGTCTTCAAAGAGTCCGGATTCCCACAATCTGTGGTAACCCTCGGCGACCGCCTCCCGGTCGAGCGGGTCCTCCGGCTCGAGGCCGAGGTAGTAGGACACGGTATCGACGGTCAGCGTGAGCCCACCCTCCACCACGATGTCGCGGATGATGAGTTCCTCCGCCGCAACCGCCAAAGATATCGCCAGCGCGCAGCACACCACGAGGAAAAGGGCTCGGCGCCTCACTTTCCGACCCGCTCCCGTAAGACGGAGCCGCCGGCCTCGACCTTTGGATGCCCGTCCGCCAGTCGCATCACCAGTTGAACAGGGTCTTCGCTCCGATTGTGAATCAAGTAGTCGGCTACCTCGTCCTCGATCCACAGTTTGACCAACCGACGCAACGGCCGGGCGCCGGCCTGGGGGTCGCTTCCGCACTGTTCGAGGAGCCAGCCCGCCACATCTGCTTCGAAGTCGATCGTGACGTTCCTGCGCTTCAGGACCGCCGAAGTTTCTTCGAGCAGGAGCCTGGCTATCTTGAGCATGCTCTCCCGGTCGAGAGGGTTGAAAACGACGATCTCGTCGAGCCGGTTGATGAACTCGGGCGGGAAGTGCCGGTGAAGCTCCCGGTCCACGACTTCACGCAGCTGCCCGGACTCGTTCGCCCTTCCATCGCCGCTGAAACCAACGCGCTCTCCCGCGACCATTTCCCGGCTTCCGAGGTTCGAGGTCATGATGATCAACGTGTTGGTAAAATCCACCACGTTGCCAAAGTTGTCCGTCATTCGCCCATCCTCGAGAACCTGCAGGAGAAGGTTGTAGACATCCGGGTGGGCCTTCTCCACCTCGTCGAGGAGGATCACCGAATAGGGGTTACGACGCACCTGCTCGGAGAGCTGTCCTCCCTCTTCGAACCCAACATAACCCGGCGGCGAGCCGATGAGCCGTGAAACCGTGTGTTTCTCCATGTACTCGGACATGTCGAATCGAACCAACCGGCGGACATCCTGGAACAGGAATACCGCGAGCTGCCGCGCCATCTCCGTCTTGCCCACTCCGGAGGGGCCGAGAAAGATGAACGAGCCGATGGGGCGATTGGGGCTCGTGACACCCAGACGGCTGCGGCGGATCGCACGCGCCAGGGCCTCGATGGCGTCGTCCTGGCCCACCACCCGTTGGCGCACAATTTCCTCCATGCGGCGAAGCCGCTCAGCCTCGTCCTCCTTGATCGAGGTCACCGGGATTCCGGTCCACGAGGCCACCACCTCCTCGATGTCCAGGCGTTCCACCGCCGAGCTCTCCGGAGGGTCCTGCGCGTGAGTCTGCTCGAGCATTTCGAGCTCTTCCCGGAGCCTGAGCTCCTCCTCGCGGAGATCCACCGCGCGCTCGAACTGCTTGCCGGAAATGGCCTCTTTCATGCGCACGACCACGTCGCGAATCTCGTTTTGCACCCTCCGCAACGACGAGGTCGAGGAGATCTGCCGGAGCTTGACCCTGGCGCCCGCCTCGTCGAGCACGTCGATTGCCTTGTCCGGAAAGGACCGATCGGTGATGTAGCGACCCGCATGGGCCACCGCGGCCCCGATCGCGTCGTCGGTGTAGCGCACGCCGTGAAATTCCTCATACCGGCCTTGCACGCCCCGGAGAATCGTGACCGTCTCTTCTTCGGACGGCTGACGAACGGACACCGCCTGGAATCGGCGCGACAGCGCCCGGTCCTTCTCCACGTACTTGCGGTACTCCCGCACCGTCGTGGCGCCGATGCAGGTAATCTCACCCCGCGACAGGGCGGGTTTGATGATATTGGCCGCGTCCAAGGATCCTTCGGCCGAACCCGTGCCGATCAGCGAGTGGATCTCGTCAATGAAGACGATGATCTCCGGATCATCCTGGAGCTCCTTGAGAAGACCTTTCAACCGTTCTTCGAATTGGCCGCGGTACTTGGTCCCCGCCACCAGCAGAGAGAGATCGAGGGCGAGAATGCGGCGGTTGGCGAGCAGCATCGGCACTGCCCCCTCGACGATGCGCGTCGCCAGGCCCTCGACGAGCGCGGTTTTCCCCACCCCCGCCTCGCCCAGGAGGAGCGGGTTGTTCTTGGTCCGCCGGCTGAGGATCTGCACCATCCGCTCGACCTCGTCGTCGCGTCCGATGAGCGGGTCGAATCCGTCCTCCGCCGCCAGCATGGTGAGATCGCGCGAGTACTCCGCGATGTGCGGGGTGGCATGAGCGGAAGCCTCCGCCTCGATCTCCCGGCCCCGACGTACGACCTCCTCGCGCAGTTCAAAGAGCTCGAGCCCACGAGCCCGCAGGAACTGGGTGGCGGAGCAGTCCTCGATACGCAACAGACCCAGAACGAGATGCTCGGAACCGACACTCGCGTGGCTCATGCTCTCAGCTTCGTGGACAGAGAACGCAAGCGCCTTCTTGGTTTCCTCCGCCAACGGCAGATCGGGGGAGGTGCTCACACGTTCGAGCGTCACCCGGTTGCCCAGCAGCTCCGCCCGCAGTCTGCGGGTGTCGACGGCATTGTTCTCGAAGAGCTCGATCAACACCGGGTCGGCCTCACGCAACATGCCGAGCAACAGGTGCTCGGAACCGATCGCGTGGCTGCTCGACTGGCTCGCCTCGTAGCGAGCGAAGAACAGGCTCCGGCGGACGTGCTCGTTAAAACGTTCAAACATCTTCAAAATGAGCGCCCGCAGGCGCGAGGCGGAAGATCCCGTCGCACATGCGGGCAATTTCTTCGTTGTGGGTCACTATAATCGAAGTCAATCCGGCCAGCAAATGAAGCTCACGCACCAGAGCGAAAACCTGTTCGGCGTTGGCCCGATCGAGATTCCCGGTGGGCTCGTCGGCGAGCAGCAGCCGCGGCTTCATCGCCAACGCCCTCGCCACCGCCACGCGCTGTTGCTCACCGCCCGAGAGTTGGTCGGGGTAGTGGTGCGAGCGATCGCTCAGGGAGACCGCGTCGAGGAGTTCCATGGCCCGGTCCCGGGCCCGACCCGCGCCGGCGCCCGATATCCGCAGCGGAAGCGCCACATTGTCTCTCGCGTCGAGCTCGTCGAGAAGATGGTGGTGCTGAAAAACGAACCCGATCATCCGGTTGCGCATCCTCGCGCGGGCCTCCCCGTCGAGCTCCCCCACTCGAGATCCGTCCAGTTCCAGTCGGCCCTCGTCCGGACGGTCGAGGAGACCGATGAGGTGGAGGAGAGTACTCTTCCCCACGCCCGAAGGGCCAACCACCGCAAGCAGCCGGCCCTCGGGCACCTCGAGATCGAGGTTCTTCAGCACTTCGACGCGAGCGGTCCCGGAACCGAAACCCTTGCTCAAGCCACGGATCTTCACGATGGGCAGGGGCTCACTCATAGCGGAGCCCTTCGGCCGGTTCGCGCCGCGCCACCATGCGGGCCGGCAACCACGAGGCGCCGGCGGCGAACACCAGGGCGAGAACCATCACCATCGCGACCGTGACCGGATCCACGATGAAGGGCACCGACGACACCACGAACACTCCTCGCGGAAGGGCCAACGCCTCGGTGCGGTCGAGGACGATCGAAGCCACCGTACCCGTAACTGCGCCCACCGTAGAGCCTGCGATCCCGATGCCGATGCCGAGCAAGAGGAAGAGCCGGCGCACCGCACTCGGCGGCAGTCCGATGCCCGCCAATACTGCGAGATCCTGACGTTTCTCCGCCGCCACCATGGCCACATTGCAGAGCAGATTGAGCGCGGCCACCACCAGCATCAGACCGACCGCCACGAAGATCATCACGCGCTCCAGGGTCAGAGCAAGCAGGAGCGGACGATGCAGCTCCTCGAGCCCCTCCGCCCGCACGGGCTCCCCCGATTCGGCAAGCGCTTCCCGCAACCTGGCGCCCAGTCCCCAGGGATCCTCCGGATCGCGCAGCTCGATCGCCTCCACCACCGCCTCACCCCACAACAACCGTTGGGCGAGCTCGAGCGGGAGCCGAACTGCTCCTCCCTCGCTACCGGGCTCCGGCGCCCGGACATCGGCCACCTCGGCCCTCCACCTCACGGGCAACGGACCCATCGCGGTCAGGCGGTGTCGGGGCGAAATCACCGTCACAAAATCACCGGCGCCCACCCCGAGGCGAACGGCGAGAATCCGGTCAACCGTAACCGCGGGCGCGTCAGACCGGCCGACGACCGCTGCCGGAACGGCATCCGTCCGCGAGGATACGAGGCATGTTCCGCGTACAACCTGAACCATCTCCACATGGCCCACGGCTTCTTGCAAGACCGAGGCCAACCTCTCGGGATCCTGGAGACGGCGGCCGATGCCCGGAACCACCCGAGCGTGAGCCGCCCGGCCGACGATCTCCGAGCGGATGCTGGCTTGGAAGCCCTCCAAGAGCGACAGCGTGACCACCAGCGCGAAGACCGCGAACCCAAGTCCCAGGAGGGAGATCAAGGTCACGGTCGCGACGTGCGTTCGCCTCCTCAGACCGAGGAGGTAGCGTCGGGCAAGGTGGAGCTCAGCGCCCACCGCGGCCGACCACGCATCCTGAAAACCGGACAACCATCCGACTTTTCCCTCGTCGCGTCACCGGCAACCCACCAGCCACAGCGGCAGGAGTCCCGTCGAGAGGTTTCCGGGGCGGCACTACGCCTACTCGCGAGGCCGCAGCTGGGGAAAAAGGATCGCATCGCGGATCGAGAGACGGTTAGTCAACAGCATGACCAACCTGTCGATACCAATGCCCTCTCCTCCAGTCGGCGGCATTCCGTACTCGAGGGCGAGGAGAAAGTCCTCGTCGAGGACCCCGCCTCCGATCGCAGCCTGCTCCTCGAGGCGTCGCCGCTGTTCCACCGGATCGTTAAGCTCGGTGTAGGCGTTGGCCACCTCAAGACCTCCGATGAAAAGCTCGAAGCGTTCCACGGTCGCGGGATCGTGAGGAGTCGACTTGGCCAGAGGGGAGATGTCCCGAGGAAACTCAGTGATGAAAGTCGGGTCGACCAGCAGGGGTTCGGCGGTCATCTCGTACAGTTCGGCGAGGAGTTTGCCGTCCGAACGTTCCTCGATCCGCTCCACCCCGAGACGCCGGGCTGCCGTCTCCATGCGGCCACGGTCCTCGAGGTCCTCGGGGGTGAGATCCGAATGGCTGAGGATCGCATCGCGGAGGGTCAGCCGGCGCCATGGCCTGTGAAAATCGATGGTCTTCTCACCCCACTGCAGCTCGAGACTGCCCACCGTCTCCTCTGCGACGGTGGTCAACAGCTCTTCGGTGAAGTCCATCAGCAGCTCGTAGTCGGCATAGGCCCAATAGAACTCGAGCATCGTGAACTCCGGGTTGTGCCGGGTCGAGATCCCCTCATTGCGGAAGTTCCGGTTGAGCTCGAAGACGCGCTCGAACCCTCCGACAATCAGTCTCTTGAGGAAGAGCTCAGGCGCAATTCGAAGAAAGAGCTCAATGTCCAGTGTGTTGTGGTGGGTGGTGAACGGTCGTGCGGTCGCGCCACCGGGGATGGGCTGCATCATCGGGGTCTCCACCTCGATGAAGCCTGCCGCCTCGAAGAACCGGCGGATCGACGACACCACCTTGCTGCGCACCTCGAAAACCTCGCGGGACTCCGAATTGGCAAGCAGGTCGAGGTAGCGCTGCCGGGCCCTGGCCTCGCGGTCGGCAAGTCCGTGGTACTTCTCGGGCAGCGGGCGCAGAGCCTTGGCGAGGACCTCGAGCCGCTCCACCGCCACGCTGAGCTCGCCTGATCGTGTCCGAAAGATCTTGCCCTCGACCCCTGCGAAATCGCCCAGGTCGAGCTGTTTGAAAACCTTCCAGGAGACATCGTCGAGATCGTCCCGGCGAAGATAGAGCTGGAGCTGATCGCGTCCATCCGAGAGGTCGGCGAAGGCAACCTTGCCATGGCCGCGGATAGCGCGCAAACGCCCCGCAAGGCGCACCCGCGGCGGATCGGCTTCGAGCTCTTCCTCGGTCAGTTCCTCGAAACGCTTTCGGGCTCCTCCGACCGACTCCTCCACTCGAAACCTGCGTGGATACGGATCTTGATCGAGCTCACGAAGCGCGTCGAGCTTTGCGCGACGATTCGCGATCAACTGCTCGATCGGTTGTTGCACCTCGTGGTCACTCACCAAACGACCTCCCGCGAGCGCGCGATTCTACCATGGCAATTCGCCTGCGGCGAATTGCGAGGGTTCGTTTATTCAATGGTTTATTGTTTGCGCCTGGCGCTTCTTGGTGAAGCGCTCTTCTGTTCACGGCCCCCTCGCGTACTGGTACGACGGCGCTGAACCGGTGGAGCATTCTCCTTCGAGGTCGCGCGGCGCAGGGCGTTGATCTCGCCCTCGGTCAGGGTCCGGAACTCGCCTGGCTTCAAGGAGTTGTCCCGCAGAGGGCCGATGGCGATCCGACGGAGCCGTTGGACATGGTGCCCGGCGCGAAAAAAGAGCTCGCGCACCTCGTGGGTCCTGCCCTCAGTCACCTCGATCCGCCACCACGAGTTGGGCCCACCCCGGCCCTTGGTCTCGCGCTGAGCGCGTCGCGGTTTCACCAGGCGACCGTCGACCACCGTTCCGGCCATCAACTTGCGGTAGTCCTGCTCATCCAGATCGCCCCGGATCTTGACCCGATACTCCCGGACCAGCCCATGACGAGGGTGGGCCACGCGGGCTGCCAACTCACCGTCGTTGGTCAGGATCAGCAGTCCCTCGGAGTGGAAGTCGAGGCGGCCCACGGGATAGACCCGCTCGCGAATCGCCGGCCGCACGATATCCAACACCGTCTTGCGCCCTTCCGGGTCATCGCAGGTCGTCATCACCTCGCGCGGCTTGAACAGCAGGAAATAGCGCCGCACCTCGGCCACCTTGAGACTCTTGCCGTCGACCTTGATGTGGACGTGCGCCGGATCCACCTTTTCGCCAGTCTGCGCCACCCGGCCATCGACGGTCACTCGACCCTCGCTGACCATCCGATCGGCATCGCGCCGCGAGCACAATCCCGAGCGGGCGATGATCTTCTGCAGTCTTTCCTCGGCCATAACATTCCCTCC
>JBGMRN010000028.1:0-23679 GCA_048061535.1 Thermoanaerobaculales bacterium
GGTTGACGTGGCATGATTCGAGGCGTATAACGCGCGGGCGCAGCATGCGCATCGAGAGCGGGGAGGCTGATCATGGCGACAGAGTTCAACGCGTTTGCGATGGCCCAAAGGCAGTTCGACGCGGTGGCCGAAAAACTGCAGCTCGACGAAGGTATCTGTGAGCTGTTGCGCTGGCCCCAGCGCGAATATCACTTCACCATTCCGGTGAGGATGGACGACGGCTCGGTCAAGGTCTTCAAGGGCTACCGGGTGCAGCACAACGACGCCCGCGGTCCGGCCAAGGGCGGTATCCGCTTCCACCCGCAGGAGACGGTCGACACGGTGCGCGCGCTCGCCACGTGGATGACCTGGAAATGCGCCGTCGTGGACATTCCACTTGGCGGCGGCAAGGGTGGCGTTATCTGCGACCCGCACGACCTTTCGCCGCGCGAACAGGAGGCGCTGTGCCGGGGCTGGGTGCGCCAGGTTGCGCGCAATGTCGGGCCGGTCCAGGACGTGCCGGCGCCGGACGTCATGACCAATCCGCAGCACATGGTGTGGATCATGGACGAGTACGAGAAGCTGGCCGGCGGCCACTATCCAGGCTTTATCACCGGCAAGCCGGTCGAGGTGGGTGGCTCGCTCGGACGCACGGAGGCGACCGGTTACGGGGTCATCTATACGGTGCGCGAGGCGCTGAACCGCCTTGAGATTCCGATCGAGGGTGTTCGGGCCTCGTTCCAGGGATTCGGAAATGTCTCTCAGTATGCGGCAAAGCTGCTCATCGAGCTCGGAGGCAAGGTGGTTGCGGTCTCCTGCTGGGACAACCAAGACCACTGTGCCTACACTTTCTGCAAGCCTGACGGAATCGACATCGAGTTTCTGCTTTCCATCACCGACCGTTTCGGGACCATTGACAGGAAGAAGGCGGCGCCGGCCGGCTACGAGGTGTCGGAGGCGGAAGCATGGATCGAGCAGGAGGCGGAGATCCTGATGCCCGCCGCGCTCGAAAACCAGGTCACCGGCGACAGCGCGACCCGCATCCACAAGGCGGTCAGACTGATCGCCGAAGGCGCCAACGGGCCAACCACTCCCGAGGCCGATGAGGTGCTCAAGGAACGTGACATCTTCGTGATCCCGGATTTTCTGGCCAACGCCGGTGGCGTGACCTGCTCGTACTTCGAGCAGGTGCAGTGCAACACGAACTTCTTCTGGCCCAAGAACGAGGTGCTCGAGCGCCTCGATCAAAAGATGACCACTGCCTTCCACGCGGTGGCTGATCTCGCCGAGGAAACCGGGGAGTTCATGCGCGACGCCGCCTACATGATCGCCATCCAGCGGGTCGCAATCGCCTGCCACTTGCGAGGATGGGCGTAACACAGAATTCGGAATTAGGAGTTGGGAATTCGGAATTACCGGCGCGGAGGGGCCACCGGGAAAACTGAAGCGGATTGCCCGCGCTTGGGCGCGTTTCTCGCGCCCTGCGGGCGCGGTTTCGCACCGCCACAAGCGGGTGGCCGCTCGTCGGCGATCCCCGGCTGCGGCCACATCCGCTTCCGTCGGCGGGTTGGGCGGGACGTGCCAGGCTTCAGCCTGGCAATCCACGGGGAGGGCGACGACCTGAGACCGCCTCGAAATCAGAAGCGCCTTCCGGAACGCAGGAATGGGCGGAAACCCACGGTTCGAATTCGGCGCGCCAGCAGGGTTATTGACCCTCAATGCACTGCTGGTATAATCCCTGCTCTTGCTGGGGTGTCGTCCAACGGCAGGACATGCGGCTCTGGACCGTAGTATCGGGGTTCGAATCCCTGCACCCCAGCCAATCTTGCGATTTGCGACCCGGCGCCCGCCGGGTCTTTTTGTCAGGGTTTCGGAGGTCTGTCACTCGTGCTGGTTGGAGAGTCCGCCTGCCTGTCGGCCGCCATGTTGTGGGCGGTGGCGGTGGTGGTGTTCAGGGGCCCCATCGCCGCCTGGGGGGCGCGGTCGGTCAACCTCTTCAAGTGCCTGTTCGCGACCGTAGCGTTGGCGTTCACCGCCTTGCTGGTGGGAGGATTCACCTCATTGGCGTTCGCCCCACCGCGGGCCCTCTGGCTGTTGGCGCTGTCCGGGGTTGTTGGTCTGACCTTCGGTGACACCGCCCTCTTTGCGGCGGTGGGCCGGATCGGCGCCCACCGTACACTCCTTCTTCAGACCCTGGCGCCGGTTTTCGCCGGCCTGTTGGCGGCGATTCTCGGCGAACGCCTGAGCGCCACCCAGTTGACGGGCGGCGCCGTGGTCCTTGCCGGGACGGCGATGGTCGTCGGTGCGGATGCGCGCGGGTTTCGTTCAGCATCCCGCGTCAACTCGATCGGGCTGGGTGTGGCGGTGTTTGCCGCCCTCGGCCAAGGAGTGGGCGTGGTCATCGCCAAGGCCGGAATCGAGGCGGTGCCGGTTGTGGCAGCAACCCTGGTGCGGCTGGCCGCGGGAAGTGTCGGTATGTTGGTCGTGACCGCGGGAGCGGGTACGCTGACCCGCTTGGCCCGCGCGGTGCGTGAGCCGGCGATGCTGCGGCGGGCCGGGTTGGCGACCCTGCTCGGAACCTACGCCGCGATGCTTCTGGCGATGCTTGGCCTTGCGCTCGCACCGGCGACCGTCGCAGCGGTGCTGCTGTCCACGACGCCGATCTTTGCGCTGGCGGTGGAGGCGGTGGTCGATGGGCAACAACCGAGCGTTGCCGCAGTGATCGGCACGGCAGTCGCGGTGTCCGGGGTGGTCGTGCTGACCGTCGGTTAACCCGCATATGTCACGCATTGCTGCCGCGGACCAACCGGCAGTCAGCTTTCGGCGGGCGTCTCCTCGAAGTAGCGTGCCACGATGACCGAACCGCCGTCGGCCTTGATGCGCACCTCGGTCGATACCGCTCGGTTAGAGATCGAGGGTCGGCGGCCCGCGTCCAACGGGGCGCCGTCGATGGGCCACCGGACACCCTCGATGCTCACCCGTGTCGATGGATCATAAGTCCAGAACGACCATGTCTCACCGGGGGAGGCCTGGAGGACGGCCGCGCCCCGGACTGCCAGCACCCGATGGTTCTCTCCTTCGAGATGGAGTCGCTCACCGATTCCCAGTCCTGCCAGGAGGCCGAGGCTGCCGGTCTCGTGATCGGACCGGCCGCCGAGGGCGGCCACTACGGTCACCTGCTGGAGCCCCATTTCCTCAAAGGCGTACTCGAGCGCCTTGTCGAGATCGGTTCGATCCTGGTCGGGACGGCGGACGAGGGTCTCCTCGCCAAGCCAGGCGCGGGTTTGCTGACTGATCGAATCCAGATCGCCGATCACCGCCACGGGCCGCAGGCCCAGGCGCGCAAGATGGTCGGCGCCGGAGTCGGCAGCGAGGAGCGGCTCGGCGGCGGCGGCCAGATCCGCCAGCCGCCGGGTCCAGAGCAGAGGCGCGCCGGCCACGAGCACAGGTCGGTGGTTCGCCATGCGCTCATGGTAGACTAATCCTCGATGCACGAATCGGTCGAAGGTCTCTCCGGCACGGTGTACATCCCAGACACATCGGCCCTCATCGAGAACCCAGATGCCCTTGATCGCCTCCTCACCGGAGGCAACGTCGTGGTGCTTCTGCACCAGGTCATCGAGGAGCTCGGTCGGCTGCAGGCATCGCGGTCCAAATCCGAGGGCGTCCGCCATGCTGCCCGTCTCGTGATGCGCAAGATGCTCGAGTATCGGCGCCACCAGCTCATCCATCACGGCGTCGAGCGGCTCTTCCAGCACCGGGCCGAGCCCGAGGTGTTCCCGCGGACCCCGGCGGGGGGCATACTCGCCTGGGAGCCGGACGGCGATACTCTCGAGCCCTACACCGCAGAATCCGGCGACAACCATATTCTGGCCAGCGCCCTGAGCATCGCCGAAACCGCTAAATCCAACGGACATCCGGGTTTCGAGGTGGTCGTCATCTCCGAGGACTCCAACCTCCTGCTCAAATGTGACGCCCTCAACATTTCAGCTGAAAACCTGCGCTATGGGAAGGTCAGCCTGGACAACGTGGATCAAATCTACCAGGGAGTGGTCCACGCCGATTTCGACGAGGAGTCGATTCAGCGCTTTCTCGACAGCGGGGCGCCGGGCGAACGTTGGTTGGCCTTCGAGGACTTTTGTCTGCGGGCGCCGGTCGATCTGAAATGGAACATGGGGGTGGTGCTTCACTGTGGCGAGGAGGTGATCCTCACCCGCGCCAACCCGGAGCTCGAGCGGGCCGAGGATCTGCGCTTCGCCCAATACTGGGATCGCAAGAGAATCGCCTACAAACCGCGACCGATTCTGGGTTTCACCCCGCGTGACCCCCAGCAGATTCTGGCGATGGAGTTCTTACTTGATCCGGAGGTGCAGCTGGTGGTCCTCGACGGCCCCGCCGGGTCAGGGAAGACCCGGATGATGGTGGCCACCGGGCTCTATATGTTGATCGGCCAGCCCACGACCTGGCGGGTGGCGCCGCAATCACAACCGCTGGCGCCGGAGTACGGATACGACCATGGGTTGCTGCTCTTGCGGCCCGAGCACGCTTCCAGCCAGTATGACCTCGGGTACCTGCCGGGAGACTTCGAGAGCAAGCTCTCGCCGTGGCTCGAACCGTTCTTTCAGGCGGTTCGGTCGTTGTCGCTTTCCAACGAGCATGATTTCATGGAAGAGCTGCGCTCCACCGATCGCTTGACCATGGTGTCGACCTCGATGCTGCGCGGCCTCGACATCGAGCGCTCGATCGTTCTGGTGGACGAGCTGCAGAACGGCGATCGGCATCTCGCCAAGACCTTGATGAGTCGTTTCTGCGCCACCTCCAAGGTTGCCTTGGCCGGTTGTCTCGACCCGGTGCAGATCGACAATCCCTACGTCGATTGGCGCTCCAACGCCCTGACCCGGATCAAGGAGGCCTATCGCGGCTTCGGGCCTCAGGTCGCGCAGGTCCGCCTCGAGCATAATTACCGGGGACCGATCTCCACCCGGGCCAATATACTTTAGAGAATTTTTTTAGTTATTTACTTTTAATTTTTAGTTCTTTGTTCTTAATTCTTAGTTCTCGTTTTTTTGTTCTCGGTTTTCGATTCTCGTCCGGCCCTCTCTTGGTCTGAGGGTGAGGGAAAATTCAGAATTGAGAATTGAGAATTAAGAACTGACCACGGTCTCCACTACAAACTCGGGTGGGTTCTCGATCGTCTTCTTGACCGCGCACTGATTGGCGGCCCGGACCAGGGCGGCGTGGTATTTTTCGGGAAAGCCGGAAGGAACCTCGATTCCGATGCGGATGGTGGTGATGCGCCCGGTCTTGTTGTCGCGCTCCCAACTCTGGATGAGCCGAACCCCGTCATGAGGGATGTTTCGCCGCTGGCAGAAGCCGAGCACATAAACACCGGCACAGGTGGCGAGTGAGGCGAGGAAGAGGTCGAACGGTTCGGGGGCGGATCCGTCTCCGCCGGATCCGACCGCCTGGTCGGTCGCGATCTCAAAACCGCCGAAAGTGGCTTTCACACGCTTGTTGCCAGCGAACTGGATGACCATCTGGTTGCTCATTCGCGCTCCTCTAATGGCGGAGATCATAGCGCGACCGAAGTTTGTCCGGTCCTGTCAGTCTTCGAGCCGCGGCGAGCTTGTAACCCGAAATACGGCCAGCTCCTCGAGGTTTCCCTTCTGCCCCCGGATCGGCGACGGGAGGACTCCGACGCGCTCCAACCCGAGATCTTCGAGTGCTGCGACGGTGGCGTCCACCGCCCCCCGACGGATGCTCTCGTCACGGACGATGCCTCCTTTGCCTACCTGTTGCCGTCCAGCCTCGAACTGAGGTTTCACCAGGCACACGAGCCAGCCGGGTGGCTTCAGGTGCGACAGCAGGGCCGGCACCACCATTTTGAGGGAAATGAATGAAACGTCCACCGTCGCCAGTGTGACAGAAAAAGGGAGCTCCACTTCCCCGAGGTGGCGGGCGTTGACGCCTTCCATGACCACCACTCGAGGGTCGGTGCGAAGCTTCCAGTCGAGCTGGCCGCGCCCGACGTCGAGGGCGATGACGCGGCGGGCGCCGCGCTCGAGGAGCAGGTCGGTGAATCCCCCGGTCGAGGCGCCGACGTCGAGGCAGTCGATACCCTGAGGTGAAATCGAGAAGGCATCGAGAGCGGCGACCAGCTTGAGGGCGCCACGGGAGACATAGGGGTGGTCGGGCGTTGCAACCTCGATGGACGCCTCCGGGCGTACCGGCGTACCGGCCTTGTTCACCACCAACCCGTCGACCTGCACCTTGCCGGCGATGATCAGCGCCTGAGCCCGCGCCCGCGAGGGCGCCAGACCGCGCTCGAGGAGTTCCACGTCAAGGCGATTTTTCCGCGCCATGGAAAGATCGTAGCGTAGATTTGGAAACAGGAATTCGGAATTCGGAATTCGGAATTATCGGCGCGGGGAACGATCGTGTTGTTGGGGCGTATCACCCGCGCCCGGGCGCGTTACTGGCGCCATGAGGGCGCCGTTTCGCACCGCCGCAAGCGGGTGGCCGCTCGCGGGCGATCTCCGGCTGTGGCCACATCCGCTTCCGTCGGCGGGTTGGGCGGGACGTGCCAGGCTTCAGCCTGGCAATCCACGGGAAGCGCGACGATAGAAAGGTCGCGATTTAATCGGAAGCGCCCAGTAGAGAATCGGCCACGGACCGGGCGCGGGCCCAATCCAACTCCCGGGAGCGCCAAACTCTGAAGGGCCACCAGCAAAGTCGGTGGAGCTCCTATTTCGTCAGCTGTCAATTTCCTTTTTCTTAACTCTTGACTCTTGATCTCAAACAGTGTGACGGCGGCCTACTCCGCAACCGTGATCCGCACTAGCCGATCCTCCCAGGTCTGGGAAACAAGGAGGCGGCCGTCCGGAAGCAGGGCAACCGCGGTGATTCCGGGCAGCCCGCCGCGGAGCAGGCGCGGCGCGGCCGTTCCAGTCGGATCGATCAACCAGAGCTCTCCGGGCCGCGGAGCGCTGGCCGCCAGGTTTCCGGAGGGGAGCGTCGCGAGATAGCCTTCCTGCTGATCCCGGTCGCGCCAGCCGGGAACTTCGAGATGGCGCACAACCTCGCCCGTCGTCGGGTCGACAAGGGCGATCGTACTGTTTACCGGAACTGCTGCGGCCAGCAGCCCGGCGGCCCAGGCCAGCCCGACAACCGGTCCGGGAAGCTCCGCCACAGTCTCGAGTTGCCACTTCGGTGGGCGGTAGCGGACCAGGCGTCGGTTGCCGGTGTCGGCGACAAAGAGCGTCCCGCCAGGGCCCCACAGGAGCCCACGGGGACCATAGAGATCGCCGCCCAGTACCTGGTACGTGCCATCGGTGCGGAGGAGCTGGACTCTGCCGTTCCAGGTATCGGCCACGGCCAGCGTGCCGTCAGCCGCGAGGGCCAGCCCTGATGGCTCACGAAACGCACCCGGTTCTGATCCTTCGCCGCCCACCGCGTCGAGGCAAATGCCTTGTTCGGAGAACCAGCGGAGGCGGTTGTTCTGAGTGTCGGCGACGACGAACCAGCCGGAGGACGAGACCGCTAGCCCCCTGGGCTCGTCAAGCCCACCACCGGGAACCGCGGGGGTTGATTGCCAGGGGGACGCGCAGGGCGCCCAAACAGGTTCCAGAAGCAGGCCGTCGGCGAGGACCAGCCACAGGCGGGATGAGCTGCCCGCTGCGGTTGCCACCGATCCCAGCTCCTCCAACGCAGGCCGCCACGGCAGGACGGCGCCGCCGCTCTTGTGGAGTCCCTCATCATCGAGTGCCCACAGGACAGGACCCTGCCAGGCCAGCGAACGTACGCCGTCGAGGGTGTGGCCGACCTGCCGGAACGACTTCCCGCGGCCGATCCGGACCGTTTCACCGTCGCTCCACGCGATTCCCGGACCGGCAGCGGCTGCGGCGGTGACCGGTTGCAACGAGATCCGGCTCCAGTTGCCGTCGCCCCGGAGCGTCCAGATGCCGTTTTCGCCCCACGCCCAGAGCGCTTTCGCCGAGCTGAGGTTCGCCGCACCGCGGAGTCTCCCCTCATTCAACCACCCGGCGCCCTCCCGCGACCGCCGCCAAAGCCGGCCGTCGGCGCAGATCGCCCAGCGCTCCTGACCGCGGCGGGCCACCGAGCTCGGATCGCACGGTGGCGGATCGAGGACGTCGGCCCCGCGGGCCGTAAGATCGAGATCGAGGATGGCGCCGTCGCGGAGGACCACGGTGGCGCCGTTGTCGTCAAGATCGAGCGACCGAACCACCGTCGCGCGACGGATCGGAAGGATGCCGACAACCTCCACCCCCGCAGGAAGTTCCATGGCCGGGGCGATTGGTACCGAGGGAGCCAGGTCAGGAGGGAGGACGCGGTAGAGAAGGGCGCCCCCACGTTCGGCGAGACGGAGCAGACCGGGGACCCCGACCAACGGATCAGCCTCCTGGAGGGCGTAGCGTTCACGTTCGACGTCGGAGAGGACCACCCACTTGACGCGGTACCGGTCGAGTACGGCTCTCCGGTTCAGTGGGTCCTTACCGGCGTAGAGAGCTTCAAGATCTGCGAACCTGGAAGCGATCTCGAATGGATCCTGACCGCGCTGCTTGAGGTGCCACTCCCAGCCGATGACCGTGGGCTGTCCGGTATGCATGGCGATACGGGTAAATCGGCTGTAGTAGGCGCCGGCCGCCTCCGCGACGGCTTCACCCGGCAGCGCGACGCCCTGGAGGGCGCGAACCAGAAACCGAGTCTGGGGGTCGTGCTCGGCAAGGAATGCCTGGCCGTCGAGAGTCGGACGGGGCGAGGCCATACGCGGCTGCAGCCATCCCTGTGCGATGCCCAGGGGCAGGTTGACCATCGCAATCACCTGCAGCGGAAGCCAGACCGCCAGCAGAAGCTTGCGCTGCGGGCCGCGTTGGCGAAGGAGCATCACGCCGAGCGCGAATGCCAGCAGCACCCACACTCCGTTGTAGACCTTGAACAACGTGTTCATGCGGTCAATCAGGGTGAACCGTTCACAGGCAGCCACTGCCAGGGCGCCGAGGGCTGCCAGCGCCCAGCCAAGGCGAGTGAAGCGATCACAGGATCGGGCGGCAGCGAAAGCAAAAAGTGCTGTCAGCGCCAGCGCCAACGCTGCGGCCGACGAGCCGAAGGCAAGCCCTGCGCCGACCCCGATCGCTGCTGCAGGCACCACCATCCACCCCCGGCGGCCGACCAGCACCAGGGCGAGAATCGCGAGCGGAATAATGAAGAGACCGAAGTGGCGGAGCACGGCCCACGCCGGGGCGAAATCCGCCTGGGTGAGAAAGAGCCCTCGCGCGCCGGCGCCGGCGCTGATGCCCTCCGCCAGCTCTGCTACGAATGGCGCGGCTGCCACCAGGCTGACGCCGGCTGCGACGGCGAGCCGACCGATCCCGGTCAGGGGCCGGGAGGAGCCGACCAGCGTTCCCAGGCCGAGAGTGGCGGTGAGGATAAAGAGATCCCAGGGGTTGGTGGCGACGAGCGCTGCGGTGCCGATTCCGCAAAGGACCGCCGCCGCGATCCACCTCCGGCCGTCCTGATGAACGCAGAGCCAACCCCAGGCCAGGGCCATGAGAAAGACGGGCAGGGCGACAAAGTGGCCGTGGACGTCGGCGAACAGGGCCGTCCACAGCGGATACTCGTCGATCGCAAAACCTGGAATCACCCGAGAGGTGGCCCACCACATGTCGAACCACCTGCCGGCGCGCGCGAGATCGAGCTCCCACAGCCACTCGAGGTTTCCGGTGAGCAGCGTCAGCACCGGAAGCAGAGCAGCTACGCCCCAACGTCGACGACGGCTCAGGAGCAGCCCAAACCCGGCCAGGACCGCCGCCCCGAGCGCGGGGATGGTGGCCGCAATCAGGTTGTAGCCCACGGCCGTCGTACATCCGGCGACCAGGATCGGGAAAGCCGCCAACACCTCGCCGAAGTAATAGTAGTGGAGGGGCATGCCGGCCATCCACGGTTCGCCGGGGGGCCAGGCGGGGGCGTCGACGAAGCTGTTGAGGAAAGAGAAGTCCATCGGCTTCTCTCCCCAGTGGATGGCCGGGTTGAAGAGCCGCACAGCAAGAAAGAGAAGACCTACCGCCGCCGCCACCGCGAGCACCCGCACGACTCCGGATCGTCGTTGTCTCAATGTGCTCATCGCCTCGCGCCAACGCGCACTCAGGGTGAGCGCGCCAGCTGTCAGCACGGCGAGGAAGATCCACGAGGCGGTGGTGGTTCCGGTGGGCCACAGCCCGAGCTCGTTGCCGAACCACATCAGCCATGCAGGTGCGACCCATCCCGTAGCGACGGCGAGCCCGACCCCGGCGTCGGGCCACCGGCGCAAGACCGGAAACAAAAGGACCCACGCGGCCGCGCCGAGGGCCGCGAACACAAAGCTCCAGATCACCAGGTCCACAACCTGACGCCCGCCCGACGGAACCGGAATGACCGCGGGGAGGGGGTCCACGTATCTACGGTCGAGGTCGGCTGACCTCAAGCTTTCCAGATAGGGCAGCGGCCGGCTCACCCGCTCGGCAAGGGCCTCGGGGGAGACCTCGGCGACGCGGCGCAGGATCACCACTTGGGGGAAGTCATAGTTGACGAAGCTCTCGTCGGCACGCTGGACCGGCCAGCGGAGGCCGAAGATCCGTGGGCCGCGGCTCACCCGGGTCAACGGCTCGAATCCGGCCTCACCGGCGAGCAGGAGCCGGTAGAGCCTACCGGTGCGCGGGAAGCGGTCCGGATTGACGAGCACCGTGCGCCGGACCCTGTTGGAGGTCAGGACCACCCAGTCGGCACGCGCGAGCTGACGGCACCACCGGAGCGTCTTGTCGGTGTCGTCGGGAAGATCGTAGGACGGGAGGTCGATGCGTTCCACCGGTCCGTCCTCCGGGTGGAGGTCCAGGGTTTCGTCCCAGTGCTCGTAGGCCACTACCTGGCCGGTCTCGATCATCGGATCCAGCCACCGGGCGGCTGTCCGATGGGGATGGGGATCGACAAACGCCCACATGTAGGCGAGCCCCCACAGGACGGTTCCTGCAATCACCACCGCGACTGATTTTCGACGCCAGCATTTCGGCAGGCGCATCAGCCACCACGCCGCCAACATCACGCCCGGCACCACCAGCGGCTCCCAGTAACGCAGGTATTTCACCTGCAGGGTGCTCAGACGAGCAGCCATGGGGATCGTCCAGGCGAGAAGAATGATCAGCAGCACGGCGCCGCTGCCCCACCGACCGGCGAACCACCGGCGCAGTCGTTTCGTGACCCTGACCACCGCCGCTCCCGCGGCGATGATCATTGCCAGCAGCGGCAGCGGCCCGAGACCCCAGAGGGAAAGCTCGCGCAGGGGGTAGAGTACGGGAAGGGTAGCGTGATAGACGCGGATGTACGGAAGGTCGGCTTGACCCATGACCATCGCCACCTGCTCGCCCACCCCACGCAGGTAGTCCGGGTTGAGAGGGCTTCCCTCAAGGATCGTTGCCGCCGATCCACCGGCGCCGAGCAGGACCGCCGCCTGCAGCACGGCTGCCATGGCAGCGAATCCACCCAGGCCGAGAAGAGCCATGCGGGCGATTCCGGTGCGTTGAATCGCGAAGTGAAGGGCCGCAGCGCTGACCGCCACCGGGGCGAGGAGCATCAACGGCGCCGCCCCGTTCACGAATGCCCACGGCTGGCACAACCAGAAAGTTGTGATGCCGACGCCCGCGGCGATCGCGCCGAGACGTGCCGCCTCGAGCGAGCCGCGTCGGCGCAGGACCAATACCAGCGCCGCTCCAAGGGGCAACCCCAGAGCGAGTGAGGCCACCTTCACTGCCAGCGATGCGCCGAATGCGGCGCCCGCGGCTGCGGCCGCAACCGAGCTGTTCCTCGATGCCAGCCAGAAACAGGCGGCCAGGGCGAAGACCACCCAGAAGGAGTGGTGGGCCTCGACGGTGGCGAAGTGCGACTGCTGGAGATCGAGAGGGATCCACGCCGCCAGCACGAGGAAGAGCTCACCGGTTCGGCGGCCCCAGGCGCGGTGGGCGAGGGCCCAGCCGAGGAGGATTGCCAGAAAAGAGGCGCCCAGGGACAAGACGCGCCCTCCCAGCACCAGGTCGCCGGCGGTGTCTCCAGCGGCGACCACGGATGCCACGGCGCGGACCGCCTGGAAGTGTAGCGAGCCGTAGGCGAAGAAACCGGGATCGGCGAACCAACCTGAAACCCTCTCCGAGACGTAGGCCACCTGTCGTTCGTCGGGGTGAGGGGATGAGGACGTGGCCCCGGAATCCCACCCCAGGAGGAGCAGGCGGAGAACAAAAACAAGTAGGAGGAGGAGCCAGGTTCGCTTGTTCAGCATCGGGCTCAACCTAAGATGAGTGTTTCTGCCGGATGAGATGTGCCAAGCATCTTGATGCTCTGGTGCTTGCGACAAGCGGAGGCATACCCTTTGGTATGTCGAGCATTGGCGCAAGTGCCCAGAGCGCAGAAGATTGGCGCAGATCGCCGGCGAGAATCGCTCATCTTGGGTTAACAGTAGCGGAACCGTGTGTGAAACGTCTACAGTGCCGCACCGCGACCAGTTCCAGATCCGCGTGGTCCAGAGTTCCGGATTTGCGCTACTGGTGGGGCACGCGACCCGCTGTCATCGCGCTCGCCACGAGGATGCCGGGCACCTCCGAAGGAACGCGCCCAAATTTGGCGGTGCCGAACTTGCTACGAGCTTCGGCGGCAAACGTATCGGGCGAAGGCGGCGAGTGCACCATCGGGACCTTCGAGACTGCGTGCGCCGTCCACCAGCTTCTTCTCGAGTTCCATCAGCCGGTCGCGGGTGGGTTCGAGGCCGTAGAGAGTGACGAAGGTGAGCTTGCCCGCGGCAGCGTCCTTGCCGGGCGACTTGCCGAGCTCGGAGGCGCTGGCGGTGGCGTCGAGAATGTCGTCGGCCACCTGGAAGGCGAGGCCGAGGTCCTCGCCGAAAGCGGCGAAGCGGTGGCGCCCCGCCTCGTCGATGCCGGCGAGGACCGCGCCGAGCTCCACCGAGGCGCGCAGGAGGCACCCGGTCTTGTGACGATGGATGCGTTCGAGGCGGAGCTCTGGATCAAGCGAGTCGCCCGCCACCTGGCCGGTCGCCTCGAGATCCTCCATTTGCCCACCGACCATGCCGCGAGCCGAGATCGCTTCCGCTACCAGGGTCGCCGCCGCGACCCGCCGGACGGACCACGCCTCGCCCCGCGGATGACTCGCGATCAACAGGAGTCCTTCAGTGAGCAATGCGTCACCGGTCAGAACAGCCGTTGCCTCGTCGAATGCCACGTGAACGGTTGGCCTCCCTCTCCGCAGAACATCGTCATCGAGGGCCGGCAGATCGTCGTGCACCAAGGAGTAAGTGTGGATCAATTCCAGACCGCAGGCGGCCACGGAGATATCGTTCCGGTTGCCGCCGGCCGCCGCGTGGGCGAGTCGGGCGAGAATTGGACGGACTCGCTTGCCGCCGGCAAAGACGGCGTAGGCCATGGCCTGGTGGAGCCGTTCGTGCCAAACGTTGTCGGTCGGGAGGAGCCCCTCGAGCGTCTCCTCCACCGCGGCCAGCTCTTCGGCGAGAAGCCGGTCGAGGTTCACGCAGGCTCCTCCTGGTCAGGCTCGGCCATTGCCCCACTCTCCCCTTCTTCGGCTTCGAGGAGCTGGGTCACTCTTTGTTCCACTTCCTCCAACCGGGATCGACATCTCCGGGCGAGGTCCATCCCTCCCTCGAAGAGCTCGAGGGCCTCTTCGAGCCCGACGGAATCGTCCTCGAGCCGGGCGACGATCTCTTCGAGCCGGGCGAGTTGGTCCTCGAAGCGTTCATTTTTATCGGATTTTTTCATTTGATGCTCCGTCCTTCATCTATTCATCAGACGCGGCGCCCGGTTCGGGGTCGAAGAGAGAGGGCTGCCGAACAGCTTTCGGTTCTACTGCCGCGGGAGTTGCCGTGGAGGCGGAACGCACCAGTGATCGCAGCTCGCCGTCGGCAAGGCGGGTGACCAGGGTCTGGCCACTCCGGACCCGGGAAGCGCTTTTGATGGGGGTGGTCGAACCCTCGATGACGGTGATCGAGTATCCGCGCTCGAGTACTTTGGGTGGGCCGAGGTGGGTGAGGGCGCGGCTGCCGCTCTCGGCGCGCTGGCGCAGCCGGGCGACCCGGGTTTTCATGAGCAGCGCGAGTTGCTCTCGCCGGCTGGCCAGCAGCCGCCGGTGCCCACCTGCCGCCACTCGCCCCGGCAGCCGGTGGAGGAGGCCTTCGGCCCTGGCGAGGCGAGCTCGCGAGTCCTCCGTGACCCGGCGCAGGACGGCGGCGAGAGTCGCGGCGCGCCGCAGACGTTCCCGGTAGAGGCGGATCCTCGTCGGAAGCCTGGCGAGTCCCGACGATCCGCGAAGACCCGTGAGCCGGGCCTCGGCGAGTTGAAGATGGCGGCGCAGGTCACGCTCGAGCATTGAACGTGCTTTTTGGAGACGCCTTTCCTGATCTTCCAACCGGGCGACAACAAGCTCCGCTGCCTGGGTAGGGGTAGCGGCCCGCAGGTCGGCCACAAAGTCTGAGATCGTGAAGTCTACCTCATGGCCGACGCCGGAGATCACGGGAACCGGGCTCGCCGCGATGGCCCGCGCCACCGTCTCTTCGTTGAAGGCCCACAGATCTTCCAGGCTGCCGCCGCCGCGGCCGACGAGGATGAGATCGACCATTTGTGAGGCGCCGAGGCGTTCGAGCGCCGCCGCGATTTCGGCGGCGGCGCCCTCGCCCTGGACGCGGGTGGGCGCCACCACGACCTCGAGATGGTGGAAACGGCGCAAGACCTTGAGCATGTCCGACAGGGCGGCGCCGGACGCGGAGGTGACAATTCCGACCCGGGTGGGCAGAGCAGGCAGGGGCCGCTTGCGTTCAGCGGCGAACAGGCCCTCGGACTCGAGCTTGGTCTTGAGCTGTTCGAAGGCGAGCTGAAGCGCGCCGACTCCCCGGGGTTGGAGGTTCTCGACGACCATTTGAAAGCGCCCGCGCTGACGGTAGACCGTGAGCGAACCCACAGCCAGGGCGGCGAGACCATCCTCGACCTCGAAGCGGAGGCGGTTGGCGCGGCTGGCCCACATCACGCAGTCGAGAGCGGCGTCCTCGTCCTTGAGCGAGAAGTAAAGGTGCCCGCGCCCCGAGGTGGTGGCGTTGGTCACCTCGCCCTCGACGCTCACCCCGGAGAATCCCTGCTCGAGGAGGGAGTTGACCTCGGCGATGAGAGCCGCGACCGAGTACACGCGGTCCTTCATCGCTCCTCCGCAAACGGTGCCGCCAGGCACACCAGGGTCACGATCCACACCTCCGCGTCCCCCCAGTTGTACTCGAAAACCCCCGCCACCGTCACCCCCACCACCGCCAACAGACACCCGATGATCGCCGGCCGCGAGACCTGGTTCGGCAGGCGAAGCGCGCGCCAGACATGAACCGCGAAGACCAGGAGGATGCCTAGGTAGGCGGCGAGACCGACAAGGCCGCGTTCCGCTGCGATCTGCATCGCGTTGTTGTGGAGGTGGGGAACCCGCGCAGGGGCCTCGGTTTCCCGGTAGTTTGCGTAGGCCGGCTGTACCATGCCCGGACCAACGCCGAGGATTGGGTGATCGCGTACCATGCGGATTCCGGCGCGGAGCATGAAAACTCGTTCCTGAACCGACGGCTGGTCGAGGTCGACGATGGAGACGGCCCGCTCGACGACCGCTCGTGGCATCGCGAGTAGCAGAATGACTGCCGCCAGTGGGACCAGGAGCAGTATCCGCGAGGAGCTGAGGACCGCCATCAGCGCGATCGCGACGGCGAACCCGACCCAGGCGCCTCGGGTCAGGCTGAGGGCCAGAGTCCCGGCGCCGAGAAGAGTCGCCGGCGCGGTCCAGATCAGCCGGCGGCGGTCACGGCTGAACGCCATGTCAGCGAGGAGAAGGAGAGTCACTGCCAACGTCCAACCCGCGAACGTCATGTAGTGGTTGGCGAGACCGTGCAGGCGGTTTTCCAGCGTGGAAGCTCCTTGGGCGTACTGCGCGAGTCCAACGACTGCCGATGCCGAGGACACCAATGCGAGAAGGAGCAGGAGGCGGTCCCAGCGCCGGCCGTCGAGCAAAGAAACGATCATCGGAATCAAGCCAAGGGTGAGGAGATCGCCGAGATTGCTGAAGCTAAGGCGGGGATCGGCGGACACCGCGGCCGACAAAATGGAGACCGCGATGTACACAGCGACGGGAACGAGAAGAGCGGTGGACGGGCGCCTCGCGCGGCCGGTGGCCAGAACGATCGTCCAGGCCAAGAAAGCGATCCCAAGGAGAACGTTGGCGAGGGCGATCTTGAGGCTGGCCGCCACGCCGAGGAGCAGCGCTCCAGCGGCAAGACTCTCGAGCTTCACCTGCAAATCTCACCACGTCGCGTCGCGAGACCGGTGAGATGCCGTGCGACGCGGCGTTTGCGACCTGAGGACCGCGGAGTCGAACTTGACAGTACGTCGAGCAGTCCGATGGGAGCAAACGCCGCAGCGTGCTGCATCGCGCCGGTCGCAGTAGCGAGGTGGTGAGATCTGCAGGTTAATCAGCCCTCGATCTCCTCGCGGGTCAGCGCTTCGTCGACCAGCATCACGGGGATGCCGGAGACCACCGGGTAGATCCGCCCGGCGGGCGACGCCAGGCCCACCTCCACCTTCGGCTCCTCATCTTTGAACTGCTCGCGGTACCTCTCCACCAGGCGGCGCCGCACCGGCTCGGGCAGCTCCACCACTTCCAGCGGCGTCTTGTCCACCGGACAGACCAAAATTTCCAGCAGCTTGGGATCTACGGCCATGACACACTCCCGTGGGCAAGTTTACCCTATCATGTCGAATCGCTTTTCCTTGGCGAAAAGAAGCCCCGCCGTGAGGCAGGGCTTCCGTCGTTACTGTCCTCTTCGTTGGCTCAGTCAGTCGGATCCCCGGAGTTTGAGTGCGTTGCATCTTCCGGAGGCCCGCCGGTGTCGAAGGGTTCGTCGGAATGTCCCTCCGACGGGGATGAGGACTGGTCGTCCGGCCACCCTTCCC
Source organism: Thermoanaerobaculales bacterium (assembly GCA_048061535.1). GTDB lineage: Bacteria > Acidobacteriota > Thermoanaerobaculia > Thermoanaerobaculales > Sulfomarinibacteraceae > Sulfomarinibacter. Next base: position 17,016 of record JBGMRN010000028.1, read on the forward strand.
GGCGTCGGCGCACGCGCTCAATCTGACGTTCGAGGGCCTCGTCGGTTTCGCGGCGTGCTTCCTCCAGGTGCCCGGGGTGCTCGTGCTCATACATTTCCTCCGGCATGGTGCCGGTGATCCAGCTCGGGTTCATGGGGTAGACGTGGGGATTGAAGACCACCGAGTACATGTGCCACACGAGGATCGCCAGCGACGCCAGCCAGGCCTCCCAGAAGTGGATCACCAGCGCCACGTCGAGGAAGCCCTTGGGCAAGAAGCCGATGAACCAGTTGTCGAACCACAGCATGAGCCCGGTGACGACCATCACCGCGGTGCCCCACACCAGCGCCCAGTACTCGGCCTTCTCCACGTAGCTGAATCGCTGGACGGAATCCGACCGCGGCCGCAGACCGAGGCTGTGGAGGATCCGGTGGCTGAAGAACTCGAGGTCGCGCTTGACCGGCATCATGTCCGCGAGGTATCTCCGCCCGCGAGTGGTGGTGAGGAAAATGGCGTGCCAGATGACGGTGATGATGAAGACCATTGCGGCGATTCGGTGGACGCCTCCCCGGATCTCGAAGCCGCCCTCCCATCCGAAGAAAAAGCCGGCCATGAAACCCTGGTCGTAGCGCAGGGAAAAGCCGGAGACTACCAGGACCAGGAAGCTGACCATCAGGAAGGTGTGCTGCCACACCTCGTTGGTGCGCATGCGCCGCACCTGCGGCCTCTTGGCCATCAGGTCGCGGAGATGGCCCCAGAGATCAATCAGCCAGTGCACGATCATCAGGCCGATGATGACCCAGATGGCGACGATGTAGATCTTCTCGATGAGCTCGGCCGCCGGCGTGCGCAGTTCCTGGCCGCCGACACCATGGACCGGGGACAGCGCGATCTTTTCCGAGATGTTCGGGTGGCACTCGCCGCAGGTCTCTTGCAGGTTGGCCGGGTTGATAGTGGACGTCGGATCCGAGCTCGGCAGGATGCGGTGGACGCCGTGACACGAAGCGCAGTTGGCCACGTGGGTGTCTCCGGCCTTCGACTTGAGCCCGTGGTACGAGTCGATAAAGGTGGTCCGACGCTCGGTCTCGACCCCGTACTTCTCGTTGAGCACCGCCGACTCGTGGCAGGGTGAGCAGGTCTTCTCCGCCACCTTTGACCGCGACACCGGTGACCGTGGATCGGACGCCGAGAGGATTCCGTGCTCACCGTGGCAGTGGGTGCACACCGGCGCGTCGGTCTCGCCGCGTGCCACCAGTTGGCCGTGGATGCCTTCCCAGAAATCGGACTCGACGCCGCGGTGACATTGGCCGCACGTCTGTGGGATGTTGAAGTGGTTGACGCTCGAATCGGGAGAGCCCGGTCCGAGGATCTTGTGCGCAGTGCCCTCGGCGGAGTGGCAGTCGGTACACGTGGCGGCGACGTAGATTCCGCCCCTGGTGGCCTTGCCGTGGACCGAGGTGTTGTAGATTTCGATCGGGTGGTCCATCAGGATGTCGTACTTGGTCGTGACGTCGAGGTTTTCGTGGCACTTACCGCAGGTCTGCGGGAGGTTGGTCGGGTGGACTGTGGACCGTTTGACCGCGGAGGGCAGAATGTCGTGATCGCCGTGGCAGTCGGAGCAGCGGGGCATGTCCTCGCGGTCCCCCCGTATCGCCAGGCCGTGGCCCTGATACTGCTCAGAGGCCTCTTCGTGGCAGGTTCGGCAGCCCTCGTAGCCGACGAAGAATGGCTCAATCGGCTCGCGGTGCGGCACCGTGTCCCTGTCCTGGTGGCAGTCGAGGCACTCGAGATCGACATGCGCCGAGTGGGAGAGATCGTCAGCGAAGGCCGACCCGTGGGCGCTCGCCTCATGACAGTCCGCGCACGCCGAGCTGTCGATCGGTTCGAACTCGTCGTCCTCCTGGGCAAGCACCAGGCCGGCGCCCAGCACGAGGAGAACCATGAGAAACGGAGCAAGGACTCGAAAACGATGATCCATGAACGAACCGTGTCTCAATTCGGACATTTTCGGTCCTCCACGCTCCTTATTGTGACTCATTTCACAAGCATGTCAAGCTGAAAAGGTTTCTTGTTTTCTTTATCTTGCACAATTGAAGAAATGTTCAAATAAGGATTTGTGGTATTGAGAATCAGCAAGCCAGTTTCCGGACGAGAACTAGCCTGCATATCTCATCGGGGTTTGTTACGGTCTCACTCCCCACCGCTCGGCGTAGACCAGCCTGTAGGCCTCGGCCAGGAAAACGACTCGGCGGATATAGTTGTACGTCTCGGGAACCGGAACCTCCTCGGTGAACCTCCGCCGGTCCGGCCACCGCCGCCACCATCCCCGTGCCCGGGTCTCGCCCGCATTGTAGGCGGCGAGGGCAGGCTCTACGGCTCCGAACCGCCTGAGGAGGCGGTCGAGCTCACGTGCTCCGAGGCGAATGTTGATCTCGGGATCGGTCAGATCGGGGGATCGCCCCAGACCGAGGGCGCGAGCGTGGCCGCGAGCCGTACCCGGAACCAACTGGAGCACTCCGACGGCGCCCCTCGAAGAGCGAGCATCTTCGATGAAGACGCTCTCCTGGCGTGCGACCGCAGCGAGCAACCAGGGGTCGAGGCCGAACTCCTCGGCCGCCGAGGTCAATGCCTCGTGCCACCGCAGCGGCAGATAGCCGCGAACCGCATTCTCGGGTGCGGCATTCATGTCCACCGTGCCGAGCTCAGGAAAAGCGGAACGCAGCCAGCGGATGGATTCGTTCGCCCGGCCCCTCCGATAATTGAGATCAGAAGCGGCAATTCCCTCCTCCGGGGCCGCCATGCGCAGGCTGCGGATGAGCCGCCACTGGCGCAGCGCCATGAGGTCGAGTCCGGCGTCGAAGAGGCGGCGGACCTGGGTCGGTTCGGGGCCCGGCTCGATGGCCGGGGCAAGCACCGCGGTCATCGGACCCGGCTGTCCCGTGTCCTCTCGGGCCCACTGCCCGTACAGGTCTGCGAACCCGGCGGCGGCGAGCGTGTTGAGCTCATCCCGGTCTGATCCCCGGCGGTCGGCCACCCAAAAACGAAGGCATCGCTCGTGGGTTGGGAGGACGCTCCCGATCTCATTTACCTCGTTGACCGGTCGGCCGGCGCGGGCGAGACCGACACCGAGGCGACGCCCGAGCCACTCCCGGCGGGGATCCGACCACCGCCGAGATTGCAGCTCCCTCCAGGAGCCGAGCGCGATCGTCGGGCGACCGGCTTCGGTGGCGCACTCCAGGTGGAGGACCAACGCCTGCGTCCGGAACTCATCCTCGAGGGTTCCGGCGAGCGCCTGCCGGGCCGCGGTTTGGCAGTCGCGAAAAGATGCCGTGGCGGCGCGGTCGGGAACACGCTGCCATGCGCGGCGCCGGTGGGCCTGAGCTCGCAGCACCTGATCCTCTGCGGCCGCCCTTCGACCCGTCGGCAGCACACGGAGCGCGCGGCGGGTTGATCCGACTTCGATCTCGGCGCGGGCCAGCTCCCGCCGGCGTTCAACCTCGGCATCGCCGTTCCAGCGGAGGGATCTCAGCTCGGCCGCCGCCCGGGAAGGGGCGCCCGCCCGCCGCCATGCGCGGGACCGCTGCAGGCGTTCTTCGGGAGCAAGCGTGGGAACCAGCCGCCGCTCGAGATCGGGAGCCACGCGGTGGAGACGGTGCGGGCCGGTGACCAGCAGGCTGCGCGCCGCCTCCTGCCGAACCTCGGGCTCGTCCGAACCGAGCAACAGCTCATCGGCCTCGGGCTGCAGCTCGGAGGGCAGGATCGAGCGGTGCGTGAGAGCCTCGTCGGTTCTCCCCTCATCCAAGAGAGCTTGAATTAGGGTCAAACCGGCCCGGTGGGCCAGATCTGACGGAGGTCGGGCGTCCAGATACCGCCGCCAGGCGGCGGGAGGGGCGTCCGACCGCGAGAGGCAGGAAGCCCAGGTGGCCATCCGCGCATGTTCGAGGCCGGGGGCCGGTCCGCAAGCCTCGAAGAGGCGTGCGGCGGCTGCGGGGTCCGCCGCGGCAAGAACGAACGCACGATCGAGCGGTTGCGCGTTCCTCTCAGGAGGGGTCCGTGGGTCGATGAGGCAAGCGGCGGCCGTGATGGCCGCCGCCGTGATCACAATGCGCCGCCAGCGGGTCACATGCCGAGAGCGCCGTCATCGCCGTCGGCGAGAATCCGAACCAGCTCCTCCTGGAAATAGTCTCGATCCGTCCGGACCTCGGCCGGAATCCGCTTCTCGAACATTTCCCGACTGCGATCGATATCATCCTGAAGACGTTGGTAGAGGTCGTTTCCGGAACGCCCTCTGTCGACCTCGTCTTCGTTGTAGAGCTTGATTTCGGACACCAGGAGACGGGCGAAACGGCGGGCTTCTTCGTGGCGCGCCTCGTCTTCGGGTGAGAGTTGAACCGCTGCCGAATCCTCGACCGCGGGCGGTTCAGGCGCCACTTCCTCGGGCGGTTGCACCGGCTGCACCGGAGGGGGCGCCGGCCGAACCTCGGCAGCGGGTGGGGCTTCGACCTCTGCGACCGCCTCGGCCGGTGGCCCCTGGACCTCCTCGGACGCCTCCGGGGGGATGACCATCTCGCTGAGGTCGACCCGCATCGTTGCCGAGGGGTCGAAATCGGGCGTGCTTCCTTCGTCCTCGGTTGCTTCGTCGGGTGCATCGAAGTCATGGTCGGCAGCTGCCGGCCCCGGTTCCTCCGGCAGCGTCACGTCGTCGGGGCTTTCGATGTCCACGCCCTCGGGGGAAGGGGATTCGGGCTCGATTTCTGGTGACGCCTCCTCGGGTTCGAACGAGGGAGCGTCGGCAGCTTCGAACGCCGCCTCAGGTTCAGGCGCCGCTACCGGTTCTGGTTCGGACGCAAGCTCGACCGGCTCGGCTGTCTCGAGCTCAAGCTCGGGCTCGATGGTCTCCGCCTGAGCCGACTCGATCCCTGGCGGTGCCTCGGCGACCGCAGGCGCCGCCACCGCGGGTTCGAAAGCCTCGATCTCGGCGAGCATGGGGGTCGGGAAATCCTGGCGGTGGTGGAGCGTGTCGATAAGCCAACACGATATGGCGACGAGGCTCTGCACGGCCTGGATGTCCCAGCTCTCCTCCTCGCCGCTGCGGTCGGCGTAGATCGCGCCCATGAGCTTGCCCCGGAGATAGACCGGGAGGAGCACTCCTTCCTCGGGCGCCTCGTCGCCGGCGATCCAACGAGCGAAGAGGCTGTCGTCGGCTGGAGCGAAGCTCAGGGACGTAGCGCTCTCCACCATCCGCTGCAGCGCGGGAGAATCTTCCACCGCGCCCTGCCAGCTCCGCAGTCGATCGCCGTCGGCGAATCCGATACCGCTCCATGCTGAAGCCTTTTCGTCACGGATCACAAGCACCACCGCCCGATCAACATGCTCTGCAAGCATGGGCAAGAGCTCCCGCAGGAGCTCCGACTGACTCCGGGCTCGGTCAAGAGTTCGGAGAAGATCGAGCGAAATGCCTGTGGGCGCCGCAACCTGACCTCGTAGTTCGTTGATCGCTGCCTCGATCTGACTCAGGGGGAAGCACTCCTCGGGGCTTCCCGGCGCGGCCTCCTTGACGGTGGCTTTGGCCGCTTCGATCAGCTCCTCGAAGCTGGCGGAGATCGAATCAAGGCTGCTGCTGACCGCATCGAGGCCACGGCTCTGCGCCTTCTTAAGATGCTCGAGAATGGCATCGTACCGGTCCATGTTGCCTCCAATTAGTGCCCTCGTCGCATTATCCCCAGCCCAGCCACCTCCCGTCAAGCAAATCGCTGGTGAAGTAGGCGAAAGACCGGCTTGTTGCCGCGGGAGGAAATGCCGAACCACATTGTCATGACTGCCGGTTTCTGCTAGCGTGCCGGGCGAAGGGAGGAGCCATGAAGAAAAGCAGATTCTTGCCCTTTGGAATCGCAGTCTTGGTGGTTCTCGGGTTTGCGTCCGGTTGCTCTCGGGGGCCCAGCGAGCAAGAGTTGAAGTTGACGGCGCTGCAGGAACAGCTTGCGACGATCCAGCAGCAGCAGGGAATCCTGCAGAAGGCCCGCGCAGACCTCGCGGCGATTGAAGTCGCGCGGGCTGAGCTCGATGCGGTTCCCGAACGCCGGCGCAGCGAGGAACAGAAAACGCAGTTGGCGGACCTTCAGGCGCAGGTCGAGGCGCTGAACGCCACCAAGGACGACGCGTTCGAACAGGTCCAGGGCCAGTTGGCCGGATTCCTCAACATCGCCCTCAACGAGTTTCCCGAGGAGCCGATCACCCTGGATGGTCTCCGCATCTATGCCGATGAGGCGATCCTGATCGCCGACGAGGTTGTGGCCCAGTCGGGTGACTACAAGAAGGCCATCGATCAACTCGACTCCGCCAACAGCTACTTCACGTCGATCGGCCTCGAGCCCTATCAGCCGTTGACGGAACACATCGCCCATCTGAGCGACATGCGTTTCATCACGAAGGAGCGTTTCGACATGGTCGAGAAGGGCATGACCAAGGACGAGGCCAAGGCGATCGTCGGCGTTCCCTACTACCAGAACATTCAAGAGGACCCGAAACGCGGGATCGAAACCTGGCTTTACCGCAAGCGCGAAGGAGGAGCGGCCGCACTCTACTTCAAGATGAAGACCGGCAAGGTCTACAACAAGAGCTTCGAGGCGGTGAAGACAAAGGTCGTGACCGACTGATCTCAGCACAGCCTCGTGCCAGCCACGGG
>JBGMRN010000029.1:0-23513 GCA_048061535.1 Thermoanaerobaculales bacterium
GGGGGATACTCGAACTTCAACCTCGACTACTTCCCGATGTGCGGGAACATGAAGTTCCTCGATCCGGCCAACTATGTTTACGGCAAGGGCGACGGATTCACGGTGACTGGTGTGGCAGGTGCAAACGCGATCCAGACCGCGAATCCCGCCGACACCATTTACCGCGATGTCGCTGCTGTCTACAACCAGAGCAGCACCACGTTCAAGGTAGTCGTTGACGGTGCGACTGACTACCAGGTGATTGTGTATCTCGACCCGATTTACTCATCGGACGAGCTCTGCGACCAGACCATCACGGTCAACGGCGACGGCCCGTACGACAGCTACCAGGATCGGCGTTTCGCAAGCGTCACCCCTGATGGCGGCAACCTCGTCAAGATTGACATGGTGGGGGATACCTCCAACTCGTATGGTGTGCCGGTGTGCTACTTCGAGGGCGTGGAGATGATCCCCGCAGGCTTGGGCGGCGGCCCGACATCGAGTGCATCGAGCGGTGAGAACGCCTTCGTGATCGAGCTGGACGGCGCGACTATCACCGACGGTGACCAAACGATCACGGTGACCGGTGTGGGTGAGGAGCTGCGGTGAGCCGACCTTTCGGCAATGAACGTCTTGAAATATTCACCGCCGTCCGGGAGCGGGTTCAAGAGGAGTTCGAGCAGGCGGTGGCGGAAAGCAGCCCTCGCAACGAAACCTGGTGAGGTATACGGGTTAGGCCCAGGAACCGGAACCATGCCAGGTATCAAAATCTCACAATAGGCCGGGAAAGACATGCCATTCCGCGATTCTCTTCTAACTCGAGGGCGGAAGCGTCAGCGCGCCGCTCATGCTCTCCATACCCGTAAGACTCTGAAATGGGCTCTTTGTGTCAAACCGGCCAAGAAAACTCTGACAGGTCTCGAGCATACATGTGGTCGGCCAGCTGACCAGGCGGAGCTGTCGAGTTGGGTCATGAGATGAACGGGTGCCACGATTCGTGTTGTTGCATTGTGAGGGGGCGGCGTAGAATCGAAGCTCCCGTTCCGTCGAGTGGCGCCGGGGTGCCTTTACGCTTGCCGTGGGTTGGGGGAGTGCGGTCCCGCGAACCGGCGCCTGAGAACCCACCCGGCAGAGTGCCGACAGAAAGTTCCCGCAGACGTCTGAAGCGCCCTTCTCAACATCGGGAACGGGGACGGGAACAGGTTCTGACAACTCCACGCCGGTGATAAACTCTCAGGTACCGGAAGGGAGCCCCCATGGAAATTCCCGGCAAGGTCTCACTTTTTTGCCCGCTGATCGACGCCAAAGGAACGCCGGCTACCCTGGTGTCGATTTCGCCTCAGGGCTTCTATCGCATCGAGGTTGCCATCAAGGGCCGGACGCACGTCATGTTCGTGCCGATCGCCAACACCGCGATGTACTTTTCGGAGCCCGAGCCAGAGCCCGAGGAGGGCCTCGAGATCGAGCGTTGATCTCGTGGTTGCAACAAGTTACAGAGTTTGTTGTGGGTGAAGAATAATCTACGCCGTCGGTGCTGTTATCTGAGGCGTGAATAACCAATTCGGTGCGGCGTGGTTCGAGGTTCTGGACCACCTTGAAGAAGCGGTGATCGTCCTCGACGACCAGCGTGTGCTGCGCCATGTCAACTCTGCGGCGCGTCGTCTCTTGGGATACGACGCCGGGCAGGAGATGGGAGGGCGTTGCCGCCTGACGACCCGTGGCGTCGACTGCGAGAACTCCTGCCCCCTCACTTTTGCCCTCGAATCAGGGTTGGAGCGGGTGGAGGACTTTTCGACGGTCTACCGCACCGGCGACGATCAGCCGCTGGCTCTGCGGGTGACGGTGATCCCCCTGCGTGATGCTCAGGGGAGGTTCCTGGGAGCGGCGGAGATCCTCCGTCCCACTGAGCCTGATCCCGGGTTCTTCATGGCCGGTCGGAGCGCGGCATCGGCGGAGTTGCGCCAGCAGGCGCTCGCGCTCGTTCGTTCGAGAGCCGACGTGCTGGTGGTGGGCGAGGTCCTCGCCTGTCGCAGCGTTGCGCGGGCGATCCATCGCTTTTCCGGCGTACCGGAGCATCTCTTCCTCGACTGGTCGGGCTCCTGGGACGGGGTGGATCTGTGGCCTCCGGGCACGGCTTTCGCCGATGGAGCTGCCGGGGATTCTCTGATGGCCTCCGAGCGGCCGGAGGGGTGGCGGATCATCCTGAGCGCGCGCGAAGAGGGAACGGTGGAGGTCCCGTTGGAGGTGATCCGGCTGCCGCCGATCGAGACGCTCGACGGGGACCTTCCGTTGATGATCGCGAGGTGGGTCGAGGAGCTCGCGTCGGGGACGTCGGTCTCACCGGCGGCGCTCGAACGCCTGACCCGGGTCGTGCGCGACCGCGGTTTCGAGCCTGTCGAGGAGATGATGAAAACGGTTCTGGCATCGGCCGGCGATCGGATCGAAGAGTCCGACCTCGAGCTGGACGGGTACGGAACCGCGCTGGTGGACGAGCTCCTTCAGGCATCGGACCCCCTTTCCGCTCTCGAAGAAAGGCTTCTGAGCGAGATCCTCGATCGCTGCGGTTGGCGCATCCAGGAAGCGGCCGACCGCCTCGGCATTTCGCGCGTCACCCTGTGGCGCAAGATGAAGGAGCTTCGCATCGATCGACCGTGATACGGCCGATCGATCGCTTCAATTCTCGGCCGGGGAATCTCGGGCATCGGTTTGCCGTGGCGCATGAGATTCGAGACGAGATTCCACGGCCGAGAACGGGCTAGTCTTCAGGCTCTGAGGTAAACCGGTAACCCACGCCGCGAACGGTGTGGAAGTGTCGAGGCTGGCGCTGGTCGGCCTCGAAGTGCTTCCGCAGCCTGTGGATGAAGGTGTCGAGGGTCCTCGTCGAGGTGTCGAAGGTGTAGCCCCAGACCTGTTCGAGGAGCTCGCCGCGGGTCACGACCCGGCCCTCGTTCTCGGCGAAGAAGCGCACCAACATGACCTCGCGTTCGGTGAGAGAGACTGTTCCGGAGGAGGTGACGGCCCGCATGGTGTTCATGTCCACCTCGCTCGAGCCGAAGTGCACCACCGGACCGGTCTTGGCCGGCGTCCGCGACCACTGTGCCCGGCGCAGGATGCCCCGCACCCGGAGGACGAGCTCCTCGACCAGGAAGGGCTTGGTCAGGTAGTCGTCGGCTCCGAGCTGGAGCCCGAGAATCCTGTCCGCATCACTGCCCCGGGCGGTGAGAAAGAGGATGGGGATGTGGTCGCCCCGGGCCCTCAGTTGCCGGCAGACCTCGAGTCCGTCGAGTCCCGGCAGCATGATGTCCAGTACCAGGAGATCGAAGGCCGACGAGCCGTCGGCAAGCTCGGCCAGGGCTTCCTCGCCGCTGCCCAGGCACGCGACCGTGAAGCCCTCCAGCTCGAGGTTGCGACCCAAGCCTTCGGCCAGCCGCTCGTCGTCCTCGACCACGAGCAGCCGGGTGAGCTCGGACATGGATTGAGATTCGTTCACTCCCAACATTGTATCGCCCCCACCCGTCTCCGGGCATTCGCGCTCACGTAAGGAGGAAATTAACGCACAGGCGCGAAGACACAGAGGCGCAAAGAGAAATGGTGATACACCGAAATCGCCAGCCCGTTTCCATCCGGAAAATTCGACGAGGACGGGTGAGTGGCTCCTCATGGACGCTTTCGAGCAATCCAGGTCCGCCAAGCGTTCGGTGAACTTCAATCGCGGCATCCACCGCAACCCTGCTGGTTTCATTCTCTGTCATGAGCTTTTTCTTGGCGTCTCTGCGCCTTTGCGTTGTTTTCCGGTGTTTATGTTGGCGCGTATGCCCGCTTCGGCGAACCTGCTTCCGCTACGGGGTTGTGGAGTTGAGCCCCACGAAGGTGCCGCCGTTGCGGCGGCAGAGAATCCGCATCAGGGTTGCGAAGCGGACGCCCGTCCGCTGGCCGACCCCGGTCACCGAAAACACGGTCGGAAAACCGATGGAGTGGATCCGCACCTTGCGGGCGCCGTCCCGGCCGGTCGAGTTGAGGGCGTCGACCGTTCGCACGACCTCGTCGATGGACTTGCCGGTGAACTCGTCTCCGAAGACGTAGATGGAGATCTTGTGATCGGCGGTGGCAAAGGTCCTGATGGCGCGGGTGATTCCCTCGACCGGACTCGAGTTGGAGAACACGCTCCAACTGCTGAGGCGTTCGAGCACCGCCCGGCGCCGGCCGGGCGTGTCGGGAATCCACTTGCCGGCGTACTGCGAGTACATGTACTGCCCCATGTCATTCATCACCTGAATGCCCTTGACCCGGGGATAGGTGTCGAGGACCTGGGTCATTTTCTCAACCACCGCCGGCCACGCGTAGTGGAACATGGAGCCCGAGGTATCGATGACGAAGATGATGTACTCGCTGTCGACGGGGATGCCACCCACCATCGCATCCACCGGCCGCCGCCTGCTGCGCTCGAGCAGACGCTGCATCTCCTCGGTGAGATCCTGCTGAGCTGCGAGCAGCCGTCCCTCGACGATCCCCTGGACCTCCGAGAGCTGGCGACTGGATGCGTACTCGCCGCGGATCACCTCGAGGTCGCCGCGCAGCCTGGCGATGTGCTCGCGTTCCTCGGAAAGCTGTTGGCGGCGGGTTTTGAGGCGGCGCTCGAACCGGTGGGTCTCGCCGCGAATTTCGTACAGCTCCTCCTGCAGCGCGACCACCCGTTTGTCAAGATCCCGGCGCGCTTCCTCGATGACCTTCGGCTCGCCCATCTTGGTCAGGACCAGCAGCAGGACGATCGCTCCGAACCCACAGCAGATCACATCGAGGAACGACAGGGAGAAGAGCTCGATTTCGCGTTTCACGGCCAGTCCTCGGCGAGGCTCATGAACGAGCCGCGGGTGCTCATCGCCAGCTTCCAAAACGCGCTCGCGGCGAGGGGGTCGCCTTCCATGGGGAAGAGGATGACGTTGACCGGGATTCCGGAGGGGAGCTGGGAGACGGCGCGGTTGAAGAGCTTCGATCTCTGTTTCGCGGACACGGTGGGGCCCCTGGGGGAGGAGCGGCCCCTCGTAGGCAGGCCGTCGGTCAGGAGGATCACGTTGTCGGGAAGGGGGTTGAGTTGAGCGACGGCGACGAAGGCGTGGTAGAGGCTGGTGCCTCGCGCCGGCACGACTTCGTGGAGGCGCTGCATGGCCCCATCGAGGATTTCACGATCGCCGCCGTCGAGCCATCGCCCGGTCGTGTCGGGGATCAGCGGCGCCGCGGCCTCGTCGAAGGTGAAGACCTGAAAGCGGCCGTCGCGTGGGATCTGGGTCGTGAGCCAGTCCATCGTGGCCAGCGCCTGCCGCCACTTCGCGGCCCGTACCCTGTCCTTTTCGGGCAGATTGCGGCGGCGGACGACGTTGACGATGGTGCTGCCGAGCATGCTCGCAGAGGTGTCCACCAGAAAGAGGATGCGGCGGCCGCCCACCTTGAGGCCGGTGAGGTACTGGCGGGTGCCGTCGCCCACGTGGGAGCGAACCCGATCGCCGGGGGTCTCCTCGGACGGCGCCTCGGCCGCCAGCCGAAGCGCACCCTCCTCGAGCGAGAGGAGATCCGCTTGAAGACGATTGAGATGCTCGCGGCGGGCGATGGTCGAGGCCTCGAAGGTTGCGAGCTCGACCTGGATCGCCTCGACGGTCTCCACCATCCGTAGAGCGAGCCCCTGGGTCAGGGCGCGCTCGTCGTCGGTTTTCTCGACGGCATTGCGGAGCTCCACCAACAGACTGTGGCCGTCCAACACCTCTCTCTCCAGGCGATCGACCTCGGACTGAAGATCGCTGGTGACTCGAACTTCGTGGTCCTTCACTTCGCCGTTGATGATCATGAAGAGAAGGATCACCGCTCCTAACCCGCAGGTCATGGCGTCCAGGAAGGAGAGCCCGATCGGTGACATTCTTCGTTGAGTCCGCATGTCTCACCGGCCGCCGCAGGAAACTCGTGAGATATGCGAGCTAGCCATCGGGCTCCACCATGGCCACGAGGAGGGCTTCGACTCCGGTCGAAGGCAGGACGATGTGGTCCCCGGCTGCGAGAACGGCCGAACCCTCCATTCGGTGGTCGTTGAGGAGAACTCCCTCGGGGCTGGTGTCGTCGACGACCACGTGGTTGCCGACCCGGCGTACGGTGCAGCGATGTCGGGATGTGCCGAGATAAAACGGCGCCGGGGTGATGCGATGGGCGGTGCCCTCGATGACGAGGTGTGTGGGTCGTTGTCCGTGCGGCCGCGGCGGCGGCTTCATGGTGACGGGAGGGCCGGCGTCGTGGGGGGGAAGGCAGGTCGCCAGCCGCAAAGCCGGTCGGAAGGAGCAGATGTGGTCTGCGTGGGTGAGGGCGCCGCCGGCAGCGGCTTCCGGCTGCAGGGGAACCACGTTGAGGTCGGAAACCTCCTCGAGCAGGGAGACGAGACCGGGCATCATTGCGACCCGGTCGCTCACCAGAAGGGTGGTTGGACCGGGACCCGCCCACCGGCCCACCCACGCGGCCAGGAGATCGTAGGCGCGCCGCGCCCCACCGAGGATGCGGCGGCGTTGAAGCTCCACCTCGAACTCTCGCCCGCCCGCGGTCATCACCACCCGCGTCGATTCCCGGGCGGCCACGTCCTCCAGGATGCCGGGCAGCCGGTTGTAGAGACTCTGCTCGGTGTCGGCATGGTGGAGAGGGTCAAAACGGGTGGTGCGGATGAAGAGCTCCGCCAGCTCCCGGGCCCAACCGTCCATGAGCGTCTGGATTCCGACCCGAGGTTCCGCCTCGACCCTGCGCCGCACGATCTCCGCCCCATGATTCGACTCGGTGAGGACGGCCCGGTGGAGGTGGAGATCCAGGTGCAGGCTTTGTGGTTTCGACGGCGCGTCGACGACGGAGGCCAACGCGAGGTCCACGATTCCGGCCACCGGGATGCTGCAGGAGGCGGCGATGCCAAGGAGAAGGCTGAGTTGCTCGCGCGAGTACAGCCCGGGCACAACGAAGATCGCCTCCTCGATCCCGCCTTCGACGGTGGTTTCGGCGCTCTTCCAAAGCGCCTGTAGATGGGCGTGAACCAGGTCCGCGGTGCGAAGGTGGTCGGGAAAGGGGCGTTCGAGGCATGCGTCTCCGAGGACCTCCCAAAAGCGGCTGTGCAGGTATCTCGGCTTGATCCTCGCCGTGCGCGCCGCTTCTGTTCCCACTGAAACGGCGGCGCCTTCGACGACGGCCAAGCCGGGGCTCGGCGCCGACAAGGCCGAGCCCGGGCTCATGAAGCGGACGCCGGTGTCCACGAGTTCGAAGGCGCAGCGCCTCACCACCGTCAGCCCTCGAGGATCCGGTGTCCGGCGTTCGAAAGAGCCGGCGCTCCCTGGAGGCGGAGCAGGAGATGGCTGTCGACGTAGGTCTCGGTGTCGAGCACCAGGCGTTCCTGGCGCAGCTGGAGCTGGTGGAGGAGGAACATCAGCACGATGGAGATGAGGAGAGCGATGAAGGTTGAGTTGAAGGCAACGCCGAGATTGCGGGTCACCCCGGTGATGTCTCCCGCGACCGCCCGGTGGGCGAGCCCGAGCGCCGCACCGATGCCGCGCACGGTGCCGATGAACCCGATCGACGGAATGGCCCAGGCGATGTACCGCACCATGGCGAGCTCGGACTCCAGGCGCTCGGCCTCGGTTTGGCAGGTGGCGTGGGCGGTGTCCGAAGCGTCCTGGATGTTGCCGGTGGCGCCGAAGCGATGCAGGGCGGCGAGCAGGGCGCGCGGCAGCAAATATCGCTGTTGGGCTTCGGGGAGGGCTTGGATCTGGCGGGCGTACTCGCGGGAGTCTTCGGGGAGGATGCGCGTGCCCTCGGCCACCGGCACCATCTCGGTTTCCAGCAACCGGCTCTCGCGGGCGACGGTCAGCCCCTTGGAGGCCATGATCGCCATCGCCCACAACATGAGGACAAAGCATGCCTCCTGCTCGAAATCGCGTACGATGACCCATACCGACCGCTCCTGGACATAGGTCGCATCGGCGGCCATGCGGGCTGTTTCCTCGGCGAGAAAGGCGTCGGCTCGTGGGCGAACCACCGCCACGTAGACCGCGTGCACGATGATCAGGGAGACCACCAGTGAGGCCAACTGAAAGACGAAATCCACCGAGTCGTGGCGTCGCATACCGGCCTCAGATATCCACCGGGAACGCAACCGCGCTGTCGGCCGGGAGGCGTTCCGAGGGAACGAAATCAGGGAGGTCAGATGTGGCCTCGGAGGAGGCGGTGGCAGGTTCCGGCTGCGCCTCGGGCGCCGCGGCCAGAATCCAGCCACCCGTCAAAACGGCGGCAGCCACCAGAGCCGCACATACGGCCGCTAGTCGAGAAAAGCGGCCCAGGATCCCTCTTCGATCGGTGCGTTCACTCATTGATCAGACCTCCCGTTCACGTCACGGCGTGCCCTTGGCGATGCGGAAACCCACATCCTGGCGCGCCTGGCCCCCATAGTCGCGGTAGGTCAACCGCAACTCGGTGAGGGCCGTGTCCGTCCAGCTGGCGCCTCGGATCACATGGTACTTGCCCGTCTCGGGACCCGTGGGGTCGAGCTCGACCGTTCCCATCGCCGGCGGCGCGAAGGAGTAAATGTCGTGCACCCACTCCGAGACGTTTCCACCGAGATTGAAGATACCGAGAGGATTGGCGTCGAAACTGCCCACCGGGGCGGTGGCGGGAAAATCGTCGCGGTAGTTGGGGACACTGGCGCCGAGCAGGCTCCGCGCCGACAGGTCGCCGAAGTTTCCGGCCCCCGGAGGGACCGGGAGGGTGCTCCCCCATGGATACTTCCACGCCGCCCGGGTGTCGGGATGGCGGGCGGCCCACGCCCACTCGGCCTCGGTGGGCAGCCGAAATCCGAGCGGCAGCGGAGACCGGGCAAGCAGCGTTCCTCCCCGTTCCACGTAGACCGGCGGCAGACCGGCCCGCTCGCTCAACCAGTTGCAGTACCGGGCGGCGTCCTCCCACGTCACCCGAACCACCGGGTGGTGATCAATCTCCAGGTTGTTGGCGCCGGCCGCGCCGGAGAGGTGGTTCTCTCGAAACTCGCGGAACTCGCGGTTCGAAACCTCGGTGACCGCCAGGTAGAAGGGGCGGGAGATCTCGACCTCGCGCAGGGTCTCGTTGGCACGCCGACCCGGTTCGCGCCGCGAGGCGCCCATCCGGAACCGCCCCGGGGCGACCAGCCGCAGCTCGACTCCCTGAGGGCTGGTCACCGTTCGCGGCAACGACGCCGGACCTTGTGCGAGCAGCTCTGCCCGAATTTCCTGCGTCAGTCCCGGGGCGGGCTCGACGGTCGTGCGGAACGGGGCGTAACCATCCATCCGGATCTCAATCGAGTGCGGGCGGGCCTCGAGCCGCAGCGTCTGATCGGTCGAACCACGTGGATCCCCGTCCACCAGCAGGTCCGCGCCCGGGGGGAGAGAACGAATCATGACCTCGCCCATCATTATCTCGAGAACTGCGCGCACGTTGGTTTTGCCGAGCGGCCCGACCGAGGCGTCGATCGTCGAGGTCGCATAGCCGGCCTGCGACATCCTCACCTCGTGCGGGGTGTCCGGCGTCACCTTGACCTCCAGCGGAGTCCGGCCGCGGAAGATCCCGTCGACTGTCACCGAGGCGCCCGCGGGCTCGGAGATCACCATCAGCCGTCCGTCCTCGGGATCGAGGGTGACCGTTCCGAGGTCGAGGGGCTCGCCGGCCACCACCTGGACTCGCCGACGCTGCGTCTTGAAGCCGGCTTTCGCGAGCTCGAAATATCGTTGACCGGCCTCGACCTTCGTCGTCGCGGGAGTTGTGCCGACGGCGACGCCGTCGACGGTCACGGTCGCTCCCGGAGGGTTCGTCGCCACCGTGACATGCGCCCAGTTCGGCTTCAACTCGGCTTCGACAGTCTGGACGGGGCCGCCGGGTTCGAGACGAATTGTGGCTGTGAACGGAAGGTGGAGAGGCGCGGCGATCTCCAGCCGATGCACGCCGGCGCTCAGCTCCAGACCCTCGAGGGGGGTTGTGCCGACCTCCGTGCCGTCGACCATGACCCGGGCGCCGTCCACCGGTTTCGAGCTGATGTCGAGAGCTGCGCCGCGGGGCTCGAGAGTGAAACGAACGATCGCGGGAGTGTCGCGGTTCACCTCGAGAGAGGCCTCCAACGGGAGATAGCCGGGCTTCTCGGCGTGAACCGTGTAGCGGCCGGGGAGCAAGATGTACCTGCCGGCGATGCGGGGCGTCAAAGCGCCGCGAACCGCCAGCCTGGCGGGTTCCGGAGTCAGCTCGATCCGAACCGCTCGGGCGGTGAAGATGAACCACGCGCACAGCGCGAGCGCGATGAGGCCCGCCGCCGTCACGGCCGTCCGGGGACGCGGGATCCGCCTCCGGCGGCGTGGTTCCAACTCCCACCGTGGGGAGAAGGTCATCGGTGTCACGGTGCCGTCCGCTGCCGGGAAGGAGTCCTCGTTCCGGGTCTCCGGTACGGCCGGAGATGATTCGGCCCGCGGCCCGGGTGCGGGCTCGAGCAGCTCGAGCACCAGGGTGCCGGCGTCGATACGGCAGGAGATCCGGGCGCCTCCGAGGCCCAGGTCGTCGCCGTCTCCCAACCACCGTGAGGCCACCAGCGTGATGCCGTTGCAGATCACCGGATCGACGCCGTCGCCGGATTCCGCCGGTTGGATATAGATATCACCCTGCTCGTGGCCCAGGTAGGCCAGAGGCTTGTCGTCCGCCAAGCTCGGGATTTCGATGTCGCACCCGGAACCGCCCACGCTCAGGGGGAAGTCCTCCTTGGCGAAAACCCGGCGATCATCACTCCAGCCCACCGTAATTCTTACGATCACAGCGCCTCCGTGCACCGGACCATGAGGGGCGCCGCCGGTGTGCCCGGCTTCACCTCCAGGCGCAGGCGTACATCGCGAAATCCCAGGCGGCTGCCGACGATGGTGTAGACCCCCGGTCGCAGGCTGAGCTGTCGCCTGGTGAAGGTCCCCAACTCGCCCACCCTGAAGACGACGACCTCGGTGAGATTGTCGGACTCGAGAACAACCGGAACGGGCCCCGAGGCGGTGGCGATCAGCTGCTCGAGCCGGGTGATTTGGTTTTCGAGGCGCGGGCCCCTGGGGGTGATTGCGCGAGCCTGGGCGAGAGTCGACCCGGCGCTTTCGAGGACTGAGAGTGAGCTGAGCCTGGTCGGGTTTTGGAGGTGGAACTCGAGCCGGTCATCGAGACCGGCCCGGGCTGCCGCGCGGTCCCTTCCTTCCCGGGCGAGGGCTGCCGCAGGTTCGATCTCGAGGATCTTGGAGTAGGCGTTGTCCGCCTCGCGCCAGGCCTCGGCGGCCTCGAACCGGGCGGCGCGCTGGATGTTGCTCTCGATCGCCTCGCGGCGAAGTCCGGCGTTGGCCCGGGTCAGTCCATCCTTCACCTCGGGCGCTCCAGGGCGGATGCGATCCGCGCCCTCGAATGCCTCACGGGCGGCTGTCCATCGTTCCAGCTCGAGCGCCTCGAGGCCCTCGGTCATCGCGCGGGTGAAACCATCGTCGACAGCAGGAGGCGCAGCGACTCGGGGCTCGCGCGCCCGCGCGCTCGGGATCGGTGTCGGAGGGGCGGCGGCCGAGGGCCGAGGAGTCGCCTCGGGCGGTCTGTCGGCGATGCCTTGGGAGGGAATTTTGGAGAATTCGGCGGCCGGTGGGTCGGGCGCCGGATTGTCGCGTGGGGCGGCGGTGCCGGTGACCGCAAGGAGCCCCTCGTTGTTTTGTGCCCAGCGCGGGAGGAGGACGAAGACGCCGACCAGTCCGAGGATCAGTGCCACGAAAACCGCGCTCAGAACCGTCCTTCGGATCCAGCCCGAGTCCTCCTGGGGCGGCCAGGCATCGGGGTTTTGGGACCGATCGCCGACAGCAGGTATCCGGGGCGGGGCCTGCATACTCGGTGGACGACGGGTGGGCCGCTCCACTTCAAACCTCCCGGGGCCGGGGGTGTCCCATCACTCTCCGGCGGGCGCGCCAGCCCCGGGCGGAGCCGCGTTGGGGTCTTGGGGAAGTCCGGTCTCACTGATCCAGATCTCGTGGAGCAGCCTTCTCCAGGTTTCGAACTGGGTCTCCGCAGTGCCGCTGAGACGCAGTGCCTGGCCCTCGACCTCGATCACCATCGGGGCGACCTCGGTTTCGACGGAGGCGGCCAGCTCCTTGAGCGCTTCAGCATGGATCTTCGCTTCCTGGGAGGTGGCGATGCCCGCCTGAATTGCCGCCATGCCGCCGATCAGCGCCACATCGCGGGCGACGGAGGCGACCGGGGAGTGCGAGTTCGCCAAGGCCGCGCCGAGCATCGCGAGCCCGCCGACGATCTTCTGCGTGAGGGCCTTGCGGCGCAGCTTCTTGTACGCCTGTTCCTCTTCAAAGGTGTATTTTCGCCAGCTGCCGTAGGGCCCCTCCATCGTGGCGTAGAACGCAGCATAGTTCTGGTCCAGCGTGTCGATGAACAAATCCTCGCGTGAGCGAATGCTGTCGATCCGGGCCATCATCGGATCCTCGCTGGAGGGAAGCCGTTTCGGTGAGATCCGCCCCTTCCTGTCCGTGCCGAGATATTCCTCAAAGGGAATTGGTGCGAGATCGGCAGCGAAGCGCAGCCGCGCAACCTGCCGAATCTGAGCCAGGTCCTTCTGACTCAGCTTCCTGCGAGCCTCGAGGAGGTCGTTGGCGATCTCGTTGTAAAGGGTCTGGAAGGGTTCAGAGACGCGGCCGCTGGTGGTCTGGTAGGCCAGTCCGTCGGTCTCGCCCCGGTAACGGTCGTCGATCCACACGCGACCGGTCGCGTCCGCCGCGCGCATCTCGAGCACGAGCTTCGATCCCGTCGAGTGGAGAATCTTGCCCGAGACCTCCAGGTCGATGGTGCCCCCCCGGGTCGGCAGGACCCGCACGGCGCCCCATTGACCGGTGGCCTGCATGGTCTTTTCGAGCTGGACCGCGAAGTATCGCGCCTCGGCCTTGCGGAGCTCGGGGAAGACGCCCTCGGGGATGGTTTCGCCTTCAGGGGGAAGGCCCGAGTCGAGCACGCGGAGGCCGACGTCGAGGAGCTGGTTCTCCGGAATCTCGGTCGCGGCCTGAACCGCCTGCAGCGACGATGCCGGGGGCGAGGACTGCGAGGCGCATGCGCCGCACAGGAGCAGTAGCGCCACCGCCACCGAGGCGACCGGGGGGGAGAAACGCCACCGTCGATCCATCATTCAACCTCCTCGGCGCCCGACCGGATCCGCTTGTAGCGCCGATACTCCTCCCAAAGCTTGTTGCGGAGGTCAGGGTCGGTTTCGGCCATCGCCGCCTCGCGGAGTTGACGCGCCACGATGTCGTCGTCGCTGCCGTCACCGACGTCGGGCGGGATCGGCGCCCCGCTGGCGCCGGTTGTGCCGGCCCCGGCCGCGCCGGCCTCGGGCCGGCCGTCCTCCCCGGTCGGGGCGCCGGCCCTTTCGCCCGACGCACCGGTTCGTGAGGGAGATCCCGAACCGCCGGCGCCGGCGCTTCCCCCTCCGGCGGACCCCTGACTGCCTCCTCCGCCCTCTCGCCGAGCCGATTCCTCGGCCAGCAGCGTCAGTTTTTCAAGCAGGAGGCGGTCGAACTCACTCAGCGAGGCGGCGAGCTTGCGATCGAGGTTGCTGGTCGCCTCGTCCTCGGTGATCGGGCCGCCGCCCGGAGGAGGCTGTCCCGTCCCGGTCTGGCTTCCCTCCATGCTCGACTCCGCGGACGGAGGCTCCCGCCCGTCGGCGAGGGCGCCGGAAGCCGCAGACGGCGCTGACGGAGAGCCGTCGGGCTGGATCTCACCCTCACCTCGGGACGAGGCGTCGGGTTGCGAGCTCTCAGCAGTCCCGGTCTCGACTTCCGGGGTGTCGTTCTGCGACGCAGAATCCGCCGAGGCGGGCGCTTCCGTTGCTTCCGGTGGCGCCGCGGAACCCGGCGACCGGGCCTCGCTTCCCGCTGCCTGCGATGCCGCGGACGGCGGCGGCGGGGTCGCCGTCGAGCTGCCGCTCCCGGAAGCACACCCGAGGAGGGTCGAGACCGTGATGCTCAGCCCTACGATTGTCGTCCTGTTGCCAATCACGATGACCTCCTTTCCCTCGAACCACTACGGGGAACGAAGCAATGCAGGCAGGTCATTCCCAAGTGTAACCCGCCACAACCGGGGTGTCGTATCGAGGGCGCCGGGGCGCTATTTTGCCGAAGCGTCACGATCGATAGATGTGTTTCGTATGTCGGGGAAGCGCAGTTCAGGTGGGAAGGACATATCGGCGACCGAATTCCATTCCGATTGCGGCGGGTTACCCTGAATTTCTCAACTCACCGGCTTCCCGCGTGTTACAATCCGCGGTCGATTCGGAGGTGTCTATGCGAGCCCTGGTTCGGTATTTTCTCGTGTTGACGGCCGTGCTGGCAGCGATCCCGGCGACTGCGGGCAAGATTGGTTTCTTGGAGGTCGAGCGAGCGGTGGGCTCGGTCCAAGAGGGGAAGGCAAAGCTCGCGGAGCTCGAAGCCTGGGCGACGCCGCGGCGCGAGCAGCTCGTGGCGCAGCGGCAGAAGGTGATCGACCTGCAGGAGCAGGTGACGAAGCAGCGCGGCATCGCCTCGGCCGACGTCCTCAAGCAGCTCCAGCAGGACCTGCTCCAGGCGCAGCGGGATTTTGAAGACGAGAATCGTTCCTTTAAGCGCGACGTCGAAGAAAAACAGAACGAGTTTCTCTCCGAGGTGGCCATGAGGATGGGCGCGATTGCGAGCGACTACGGGCGGGCCAATGGTTTCGACGCCATCTTCACCCTCAAGGCCCAACCGCTGATTTTCGTCGCCGATGCAGCCGACATCACCGACATCGTCATCCGACTTTACGACAAGCAGTTTCCGGTCTCAGCCGCTTCGAACTGACGGCGAGGGTTCCTGCGGGGCTGTTTCCCCTGACCCGCATATCTCACCACCGACCCGGTGACGTGTGGGCGCCGGATGTCTGCAAGCTATACTCTCGGCACCTATGGGATGGCGTTCTTGGGTAGCTGCGACCGGGGTGATCCTGATCGGCTTCAGTGCATCGGGGGTCCAGGCGCTGACCTCTCGCCCCCTCGCCAATGCCCTTGCTGCCGGCGAGACGCCGCCGAGTTACGACTTGAGGGTGGTCGCCGACGACGGCGGCCCTCGGCTCGAGGCAGGATCGGTGGTCTCGGTGACGGTGGAGGTGGCCAACGAGGGCAGCCTCCCGTGGATCCCTGAAGAGGGTTTCCACCTCTCCTATCACTGGCTCGACGCGGCCCACAAGGTGGTTGTTTGGGATGGCCGCCGAATCAATCTGCCCGCGACGGTACCGCCCGGAGGAACGATACGGCTGGCCGCCGAGATCGAGGCCCCGGGCGCTCCGGGGGATTACTTCCTGACCTGGGACGTCGTGCATGAAGGTGTGCGGTGGGTCTCGGAAGCCGACCCCACCGCGGTTGTGCCGCGGCGCGTTACGGTGGTGGCGGGATCCGCCTTTTCCGTGACCCGGTCGGCCGGCCGCCGCGTGATGGTGGAGGGGTCGGAGGTCCGAGTGGATCTCGAGCTCCGCAACGACGGCAGCCGACCGTGGTTGTCGGATCGCTCGTTCGCGCTTTCCTACCACTGGTTCAGTAGCGGAGGAGACGTGGTCGTGTGGGACGGCAGGCGCACATTTTTCCCCCGCGAGGTCACGCCCGGCGAGACGGTCGCTCTGCAGGCGGTTGTGGATGTGCCGCGCGGCGTCGGCCGGTATCGGCTGCAGTGGGACGTGGTTGAGGAAGGGGTGTGCTGGTTCTCCGAGCGCGCTGAAGCTTCGCCGCCGCTGCTCTGGGTCTGGGTGGCGCCCGACCCGGTGGTCGATCCGCGCTGGTGGGCCCTGCTTGGACTGCTGGCAGCTGCGGCGGCGTGCTCGGTACTGATCCGCGGAGGGCCCCGGATCCTGGTGGTGCTCTTTGCGGCCGGTGATCTCGGGTGGTGTGCCGGGTCGCTGGCGGTGAAACAGGGCTTTGTGCTCGCCGAGGCCGGCGTTCGTCCCGATGGCGGCGGGTGGCTCATGATCTGGGGAGGGGCCGCCGCCCTCGCGCTCCTCACCCGGCTCCTCCCCCGACGGTTCGGCCCGTGGGCGTGCTGGGCCCTGGCGGCGGCGGGCACGATGGTCTTGTGGGTGGACCTCGTATACCTGCGGTTCTTCGGTGACCTGCCGGCCCCGGCGGCCCTCTCCGCCGCCGGTCAGCTCGGCCGCGTGGGCGCCAGCATTTCCAGTCTGCTGGCATCGCGGGATATCTGGCTGTGGCTCGACCTGCTCCCCGGCCTGGTCCTGGTGCTCGCGGCCGAGCGCCTGCGGAGGCGTTTCGGAAACCGGCTGGAGCGGGCCGGGTTGGCTCTTCTCGTGGCCGCGGTTGTCCTCGGCGCGGGTGCTGCAGTTCACCTGGCCGTCACCGGTCCCGGTCTCCTTCAGCAGGTATTTCGCCGCGTTGCGGTGGCTCGCGAGGTGGGCGTTCTCAATCTCCATTTCCTCGACGGCGGCCGGCAGCTTGGGCGGAGGGCCCGCAGAGCGGAGCTCGATCCCGGGCGGTACCGCGAAGCGGTCGAGTGGTTTGCCCAACGGGCGCCGCAGCGCGCCGGCGTCGGTCCGCTGTTCGGTGAAGCCCGTGGCGCCAATCTGGTCATGGTGCAGGTGGAGTCGCTGCAGGGGTTTGTGATCGGGCTCGAGGTCGGCGGCCTCGAGGTCACACCGTTTCTCAACCGCTGGACCGAAGATGCCCTTTATTTCCCTGATGTCACCGACCAGACAGGACAGGGGCGATCGTCGGACAGCGAGCTCGTGACTCAGGTCTCGCTGCTGCCCTTTGCTGGAGGGGCGGCGGCGTTTCGGTTCCCGAATAACGACTTCACCGGCTTGGCCGAGGTCCTGGGAGAGAACGGCTACCGGTGCTTTTCGGCCGTGGCCTACGACGGCGCCTTCTGGAACCGCCGAACGACCCATCCGGCCTTCGGCTTCGCCAGCAGCCTCTTCGACGACGATTTCGCCGCCGGTGAGACCATCGGTTGGGGGCTCAATGACCGCGATTTCCTGATCCAGTCGGTCGATCGGATGGACGGGTCCGGGGCGCCCTTCTGCGCCTACTTGCTGACCCTGTCGCTCCACCACCCCTTCGCCGGTTTTCCGGAGCATTTGAAGGTGCTGGACGTCGGCTCGTGGGAGGGGACGCCCTTCGGGAACTTCCTGCACACCATGCACTTCCTCGATGGCGCCCTCGAGGCCTTCGTGCTCGAGCTGGAGAAGCGAGGACTGCTCGAGACGACCGTGATCGCGGTCTGGGGAGATCACGACGCCGGTTTCGCGTGGCGGCCTGAGACGGCGTCGGCCATGGGCGCCGGCTACGATCCCTCGGGCTGGTATCTGAGTCAGGAGGTGCCCCTCTTCATCCGCCTGCCCGGACAGGAGGGGCCGCGCGGCGCGGTGCGGGTCGCGGCGGGACATGCCGACGTGACGCCCACCCTGCTCGCTCTGCTGGGGGTGGAGCCGGCGCCGTACGCCTTTGTGGGCAGGAACCTCCTCGGCGCTCCCGGCGACGCGCCGGTGGTGGGCGAGTACGGTTGCTGGCGCGATCGTCGGCACCTCTTTCTTCAGGGGAGCGGCTCGCTGGAGGATGGTTCCTGCTACGACCTGGAGACGATGGGCATAGTGCCCCCGACGGAGTGCAGCGCCGGGTTCGGCGCAGCCCGCTTGACCGAGGCGATGTCCTCTCTGGTGCTCGAGCACGATCTCCAGGAGCGCATCCACCACGACCTGGTCGGTCGAGCGGAGGAGGAGCGATGACTACGGCCGGGCTCGGGGCTTACCTGAGGCGGGGGCTCGGGACCCTGCTCCTTTTTCGTTGCCGCAACCGGCTCGTCGATCTCGCGCTCAGTCTCGTGGTCGCGATGATCGTCGTATGGTCCCGTTTTACGCTGCTCGCGGACGGCCCCTGGGAGTGGGACGAGGTGGCGTTCGCCCGTGGGGTCCTCGAGTTCGACCTCGCGGCGTACTTCCCGCACCCGCCCGGCTATCCCGGATGGCTGGCCATCGGCCATCTGCTGACACCTTTGGCCGGTGGCGCTTCCCTGGTGGCGCTGCAGTGGGCATCCGCGGCCTTTTCGGTGGCCGCTTTGTGGCTGCTGGCGGCGCTCGGCCGCAAGGTGGCGTCGCCGTCGGTGGCGGTGGCGGCGGCCCTGGCGGTGCTCGCCGCCCCGGGTCCGTGGTTGTACGCCGAGCGTGGATTCACCTCCACCGCCGCCTCGGTGCTCGCCCTCGGCGCCGCGGTAGTGGCGGCCTATGGCCTCCAAGGCCGGCGGCTGAGCGCCTTTACCCTGTTGGTTGCCGCCGCCTTCCTCGTCCGCCCCAATCTTCTGCCGCCGCTGGCGGTGATGTGGACGGGTGTCGCGATGGTCGTGCGGCCGTGGAAACGACTCGTGCCCGGGGTCGGTTTGGCGCTCGCGGCAGGGTTGGCGGCGGTGGGACTCATGGCCCGGGCGCAGGGCGGTTGGGAGGCGTTCATCGCTCCCTTCTTCTCCCACTCACAGCGCCATTTCTCGCGCCTGGTGGGAAACGTCGCGGGCTACCCGGAGCTGGGGCTCGTCAAGGGCCTCGGCGGCGTCCTCGCGGCCACCCTGGTGTTGGTGGCGGCGGCCGTGGGACTGGTTGTCTGGTGGCGCCGCGTCGGCAGGCGGCCGGCAGCTCTTTGGATCGCGGTCCTGGTGGTGGCGGTTGCGCAGTTGGTGTGGATGCAGAACCGTTCGTACTGCCGCTATGCGGTCGGTGTGCAGATGGCGCTGGCGCCGCTGGTGGCGGGTGCGGCGGCTCTGGCCCCTCCGGTGGTGGGATGCACGGGGCTGCTGGCCCTGGCGGGGTGGTTCGGCGCCGGAAGTCTCCCCCTGTTGGAGGAGCAGCACACAACCCAGTTGGCGGGTTGGCGGGCGGTGCAGTGGGCCGAGGAGGAGGCGGTTCGCGATGGGCGGACGGTGGTGGTGGAGTCCGAGCTCCATCTCTTCGCCTCCTACCTCTGGCACCTTCTCGAGGGGAAGGACGCTGCCACTCCACCGCGGGTGCTTTCTCCATGGGACCCGGGGCCGTGGGCGGGGCTTGAGGGCTCGTGGCTGGTGGCGGCTGTGCACCGCCCCTTCTTCCCGGACTCGCTGTACGGTCGGGAGATCGGGTTCGGGGGCACGTCGGCGGAGCTTCGACCCCTGACCCAGCAACGCTTCCTCGATGCCTGGGTGATCGACGACCCACCGCTGCCTCTCACAGGGTGGTGGCCGGGCGAGCGGCTGCCGGGCGGGCGGCGTTTCATGTGGGGCGCAGCCGGCGCCGAGCTGCTGCTGCCGCCGATGCCGGTGGGGACGAAGCTGGGAATCGGCCTGCGGCCGGCGCCGGGGCCCGAACCGTTGATCGTGGAGCTCGACGGCCGGGAGGTGGCGCGGCTCGACGGTGAGGGCGGCGAAGAACGATTGTGGATCGAGGTTGAGCCGGCCTGGGCGGAGGTCGTTTCTACGCTTCGCTTTTCCCGATCGGCATCCTACGCCCCCGGCAATGGGGACGCGCGACCGCTGGCGGTTCAGCTTTTCGAGGTGCGGGCCCTGCACCCGAAAAGGCGGTGGGAGGGAGCGGTGGTTCATCCGTGGCAACGG
Organism: Thermoanaerobaculales bacterium; assembly: GCA_048061535.1. Lineage (GTDB taxonomy): Bacteria > Acidobacteriota > Thermoanaerobaculia > Thermoanaerobaculales > Sulfomarinibacteraceae > Sulfomarinibacter. The sequence goes on from JBGMRN010000029.1 coordinate 19,647, forward strand.
TCGGCGCTTCGAGTCGGGTTGGAAGGGGCGTACGGGGCGGAGGATTTCGCCGAGGCGGGAGAGGGCATGTGGCTCGGCCCGTCGGCGCGGTTGACGGTGCCGGCCGGCCCCGGCACGCTGCGCCTGCGACTCTGGGCGCCGCGGCCGACACCGCCGCGCACGCAGATTCTGCTCGCGGGACGGCCGGCGACCGGAGCTGTCGATGTCGGACCACGACCGGAAGAGGTCGAGGTCGTGGTTGCCCCCGGTGACGCCGAGAACGGAATGGTGAAGTTGGAGCTCGTGAGCCTGCCCTATGTGCCCTCTGGAGACGGCGGAGACGATCACCGAGAGCTGGGCGTGGTCCTTTCGGGAGTGCGGTTCGAGCCGCAGTAGCGAGGTCGTGAGAGATGCCCGCAAGTAGCTCTTGACGCGCGGGACAAGGCGACCTAGGATGAGTTCGCCCCACCACGCTGCGTCCGCAGTAAGGAGCTTCACATGAGTAACAAGGTCGACAAGTTGAAGGCATTGGAGACCGCTATCGGTCAGATCGAACGCCAATTCGGCAAGGGATCCGTCATGCGCCTGGGCGACAGGCCCCGCGTGCGCGTCAATGTGATTCCTTCCGGTTCGCTAACTCTCGACGCAGCCCTCGGCGTCGGAGGTATTCCTCGTGGTCGGGTGACAGAGATCTACGGGCCGGAATCCTCGGGTAAGACGACGCTGGCGCTGCACATCATCGCCAACGCTCAGGCCGCGGGCGGCCTCGCCGCGTTCGTCGATGCGGAGCACGCCCTCGATCCCGAGTACGCCGGCAACCTGGGAGTCAATCTCGATGAGCTGCTGATCTCGCAGCCGGATTTCGGCGAGCAGGCCCTGGAAATCACGGAAACGCTGATCCGCTCCGGTTCGATCGACGCGGTCGTGATCGACTCGGTGGCGGCGCTGGTGCCGCGCGCAGAGCTCGAGGGCGACATGGGAGACGCGCAAATGGGTCTGCAGGCGCGGCTCATGTCGCAGGCCCTGCGCAAGCTCGCGGGCATCGTCTCCAAATCGAACACGAGCCTCATCTTCATCAACCAGATTCGGGAGAAGATCGGTGTCATGTTCGGGAATCCGGAGACCACGACCGGCGGGCGGGCTCTCAAGTTCTACGCCTCGGTGCGCATCGACATCCGCCGCACCAGCTCGATCAAACAGGGTGACCAGGTGATCGGAAATCGCACCAAGGCCAAGGTCGCGAAGAACAAGGTGGCCGCGCCGTTCAAGATCGCCGAGTTCGACATCCTCTATGGCGAGGGTATCTCGTTCACCGGAGAGCTTCTCGATCTCGGGGTCGAGCACCGGCTGGTCCAGAAGTCCGGGTCCTGGTACTCCTACGGTGAGACCCGGATCGGCCAGGGCAGGGAGGCTGCGCGCCAGTTTCTGATCGGAAACCCGGAGATTGCGGACGAAATCGAGATCAAGCTGCGCGAGATCCTGGGCCTGCTCCCGGGCGCCGACGAAGTTGTGAGTGAGCCCGAAACGGAGTAACGCTCCCGCCGGTCGTGCGATTCGTGTAGACTTTCAAAGCTGAGAAGAGCGGATTTTGCTGGTGATCCAAACCAATTCATCTTGCGCTCCCGGCGCGTTCGCCAATGCTCGACGTATCTCAGGGTAGGCTCGAGCCTGTCGCAAACACCCGGAGCATCAAGAAAATGGTTCGTCTCATCGCGCATAACCGCTCTTCTCGGGTCGAAGAAAGATCGGAGTGAGAATGAGATTCTGTCGAGTATTGAAGATGACTCTCGGGGTTCTGTTGGCTCTCCCGGCCGTGGTCTTGGCGGCGGACAAAAAGGCCCCCGAACCGGATCCCCAGCTCGTAGGATTCGTGCAGCGGGCGATCGCCTGGTACCCCGACTCGACCTTCAAGCTGGTCGAGAACTCGCGCCACGAGACGGCTTCGGGCGCCTACCGGGTGGTGGCGGTCGAGCGGAATTGCGCGAGCAAAGTGCTCACCGGCACGACCACATTGCTGGTGGACGAAGACAATTCCACCGCCTGGATGGGGAGCGTCGGACAGCTACCTTTGCAGGAGGCCGGGGTCGAGCTCGATGCCTTGCAGTCGTTCGTCGGTGAGTTTCTGCCGCAGGCTTTGAAGGCGAGCATGAACCTCAAGGTGCGGGTCCAGTGGAATGCCGGCCCCTTTCGGCCGGGCGCTCTGATTCCCTTCGACCTGATGGTGGACAGCGGCTACGGTGAATACCGAAAGCCGGCCGCGGTGACCGCTGACGGGGCATACCTCGTGCTCGGCTCCAACCTTCCGCTCAAGAAGGACCCGGTAACGTACCGGCGCGAGCTCCTCGCCGAAAGTGACCTTGTGATCTGGGACACTGAATCGGGAGCCAAGGCACTCCTCGAAATCGTCGAGTTTTCGGATCTCGAGTGCCCGGCGTGTCGTAGCAAATGGCCGGTGGTCCAGGCGGCGATGGAGAAGCATGGGTCCGCGATCCGCCACGGCATGGTGAGCTTCCCACTGACCAACATCCATCCGTGGGCCTTCCGCGCGGCGGCTGCCTCCTGGTGCGTGACACGACAGGGTCCGAAGATGATGATTCCGCTCAAGGAGATTTTCTACTCGCTGCAGCGTGAGATGGAGGTCTCGTTGGTGACGCCGACCGTTGTGGATTTTGTCGCCGGCCAAGGCCTCAGTGAAGAGGCTTTCCGCGCCTGCTACCTCCGGGAGCCGTCGCTGAAGAGCGTGCTCGGTCAGATGTCCCTCGGGCAGCGTCTCGGCGTGCGTTCGACCCCCACCTACTACGTCAACGGGTGGATGGTGCAGGTTCCGGCCGAGGACTGGTTCCCCGGTTTCATCGAGCGCCTCCTGGCAGGAGAAGAGCCGTAGCAGCGTGTACCGCATTGGCCCACGGTTACTTTTTGGCTTCCCTCGGTAAAGCATTGAGCGTCCGGGCGCCGAGGCGACTCGGCCTGGGAGGGGAAATGTCGACTGGAAAGCACTCGTGGTGGAAGCTCGCCTTCGGTCTCGCCGGGATTGCCGGCGGGATATTGCTGGCGTTGAAGCTGGGCGCATTCGATCTGCTCACGATCGACAATATCGGTCGTCTGGACCTCTGGTTCGACAGCGTTGGAGCGTGGGCCCCGGTGGTTTTCATCCTGCTTTGGATCGCGGCCTGCATCTTCTTCTTGCCGGGCCTTGCAATCACCATCGCCGGAGGTCTGATCTTCGGCGCCGTGTGGGGTACGGTGTGGACCACCGTCGGCGCCAACCTCGGCGCCACCGCCGCCTTCCTGATTGGGCGCTATGCAGCCCGCGGCATGGTTGAAGGCATGGTGGAGAAGAACTCGGCGCTGCGAAAGATCGACGAAGGCGTGAAGAGCCAGGGTTGGCGCATGCTGATGATCACCCGGCTCGTGCCCATCTTCCCGTTCAGTATTCAGAATTATGTTTATGGACTCACCGACATCCCGTTGCGCACCTATGTGCTGGTGACCCTGCCGAGCATGTTGCCTGCGACCGTCGCTTACAATTTTGCCGCCGGTTCGGTGCGCACAGGGGATTTCGGCAAAACTCTCTGGTACCTGGGCATTGCGGCGGTGTTCTTCGTTCTGCTGTCGCTGATTCCGAGCTGGGTGCGAAAGCGCTACGTTCCCGAGGAGGAGACCGTTTCGACTTCTTCTACGTCGTGAGGCCGAGGCGTCCGCCGTCGTACTGATCGCCGGTGACCTCCGCACACCATGCCTCGTTTTCGAGATACCACATGACGGTCGCGCGCAGGCCGTCGGCAAAGTCGTGGTTCGGCGTCCAATCGAGCTCCGAGGCGATGCGGTCGGTGTCGATGGCGTAGCGTTGGTCATGCCCGGGGCGGTCGGCGACGAAGGTCACGAGAT
>JBGMRN010000030.1:0-1424 GCA_048061535.1 Thermoanaerobaculales bacterium
CCTAACCCCCTAACCTCCTGACTCTTAACCCAAATCATCCTCCTTCATGTAGAATGCCCAACTCATGGACGAATGGACCCCCACCTCGTGGCAGAGCAGGCCCGCCGGTCAACAGCCGGCCTACCCCGAGCCGAAGAAGCTCGCCGCGGCCCTCGATCAGCTCGCCACCTTGCCGCCGCTGGTCACCTCGTGGGAGGTGGAGCGGCTGAAGTCTCAGCTCGCTGAGGCCGCGGTGGGCAAGCGGTTCCTGCTCCAGGGTGGGGCCTGCGCCGAGCGCTTCGACCAGTGCTCCGCCGAGACCATCACCAACAAGCTCAAGATTCTGCTGCAGATGAGCCTGGTCCTGACCTTCGGCGTCAAGCGGCGCATCATCCGGGTCGGGCGGTTCGCCGGTCAGTACGCCAAACCGCGCTCGACCGACACCGAGGAGCGCGATGGCGTGGTCCTGCCGAGCTACCGGGGCGACATCGTCAACGGACCCGGCTTCACCGCCGCCGAGCGCAGACCGGATCCCGAGCGCATGCTGCGCGGCTACCAATACTCGGCCCTCACCATCAATTTCATCCGCGCCCTGGTGGACGGGGGGTTCGCCGATCTCCACCACCCCGAGTACTGGGACCTCGGTTTCGTCTCACACTCGCCGCGGGCCCAGGAGTACCAGCGGATGGTGGAGTCGATCTCCGACTCGCTGCGCTTCATGGAGACCCTGGCGGGGATTCAGGCCGGCGAGATCAGCCGGGTGGATTTCTTCACCAGCCACGAGGGGCTGCTGCTGCCATATGAAACCGCGCAGACCCGCCGAGTACCGCGCCGGGACGGCTGGTACAACCTGAGCACGCACTTCCCCTGGATCGGAATGCGCACCGCGGAGCTGGCAGGCGCCCACCTCGAGTACTACCGGGGCATCCGCAACCCGATCGCCGTCAAGATCGGTCCCTGCATGACTCCCGAGTGGTTGCAGGAGCTGGTCGAGATCCTCGACCCTGAGCACGAGCCGGGCCGCCTGACCTTGATCCACCGCATGGGGCACGACAAGGTGGCCGACCGGCTGCCGCCGCTGGTGGAGGCGGTGCGCCGCCGGGACCGCGCCGTGCTGTGGTGCTGCGATCCGATGCACGGCAACACCGAGATCACCGAGGCAGGGTACAAGACCAGGCGCTTCGAGAACATTCTCTCCGAGGTCGAGCAGAGCTTCGAGATCCACGCCGGGCTGGGGTCTTTCCAGGGAGGCATTCACATCGAGCTCTCGGGCGACAACGTGACCGAGTGCATCGGCGGCGCCCGCGGCCTCTCCGAGGTGGATCTCAGCCGTGCCTACGAGTCGCGCGTCGACCCACGGCTCAACTACGAGCAGTCGCTGGAGATGGCCTTGCTGGTCGCGAGGATGATGGAGCGGATGAACGGGAAGGCGTGAGGGCTCAAGG
>JBGMRN010000030.1:1524-3626 GCA_048061535.1 Thermoanaerobaculales bacterium
CTGTGCAGCTCGCGCATCGCGCCCCGCACAGTCAGGCTCCCCGAGGAGGCGTCGAAGCTGACCTTGGCGTCGCCGAAGTCACCGAGGATCAGGGCGCTGCCCGAGGAGCTGTCGATCATCAGGTCCATGTCGGGCGGCATCTGTACGGTCACCTTCCCTCTTGTCTTCGACGATTTCCAGTGAAAACCGGTTTTGCCGGGCGAGCGGATGATGATCTTGTTTCCTTGTTCGAGGAATTTCGGCTGCAGATCGTCCATGACCTTCTTGGCGCTGCTGCCGCTGCCGCTTACCTCGAGATCGACCACGACGTCAACCGTGTCGCCGGGACGGGCGGTGACCTCGACCTCGTGGAACGAGACGTCGATCACAACCGTGGCGCCGGCGCGGGCGGCGAAGCTGTGCTCCTGGGTCAATGTGATGTCGGCATGGACGCCGGGAGCGGCGAGACATACCACGGCGAATGCAATCGGCAGGACGCGTGCACGCATGATCAGACCTCCAACACCATCAGTCATGGAAGTAAACGAAGAACAGTGCCCGAAGTTCTCAAGAGGTCAATTGAGAAGAAACGAATACGTGCTCCCGTCCTCGGCGGTGACCTTGACCTTGATCGACGACCGCACGGCCCGGTCAACCGAGGTTTCGCGGCCGAGAAGGCACTCTGCGATCGTCCAGGGCATCGTGGCTTCGATGGCGCCCGACCCGGTCCCTCTGATCTCGAGGTGGAGCTTGGCGCCCCGTCGTCGGGCGACGACCGTGGTGTCCTCGTCACGGTAGGTAGCGCTCGAGCGCGGCCCCCTCTTGTCGAGGATCTGCAGCATGGTCTCAACCTCGGGATCGAGCTCGCCTTTGCAGTCGAGGTGCGAACCCACGAGTCCATCCACGACCTCACGCGCGAGAATCGTCGACACCGCGACGGTGAAGTTCGCGTCGTCGTCAAGATCGATGGTGAGATCGGGTTGAGAGCTGGAACTGGCGCACGCCGCGGTCAGCACGAGGCAGGCGATCAGGGTGAAGAGTCGTTGTGAACGGGTCGTCGATGCCATTGGTTTTCCCCCAGTTGTCAGAGGAAACGCGTTGCAGGTCAAAAAGGTTCGCCTCAGCAATTCCGGCGGCCGGAATTGCGGCTAGCCCGCATTTCTCACCGCCCCCGATTCCAGTGTTTGCGGCAGACGGAAACGTGGTCGATGGGGGGCGGTGAGAAAAGCGGGCTAGGTACACTCCAACACCCGCAGCAGGTTGGTGCTGCCGGAGACCCCGAGAGGCAGGCCGGCGGTGATCACGACCCGTTCGCCGGCGGCGCCGAGCCCGTGTGCGGCGAGTGCTTCGCGCACCATGGCCTGTAAGCCGGCCGAGTCGTGCGCGTCCTCGGTCACGAATGGGAAAACTCCCGACGACAGGCTGAGCTGACGGGCCACCGCGCCGGAGGGGGTGAGAGCGAGGACCGGCGCGGCGGGGCGCAAGCGCGCGACGAGCCGTGCGGTGCTCCCGGAAGCCGTGGTCGTGACGACGGCGGAAGCGCCGATCGATGCGGCGAGCTCACAGGCGGCCCGGCTGATGGCGCCGGTGAGCTCGGGGACGCAGGGAGACAAAGAATCCTCCAGCATTTTCGTCCGGTCGAGGTGGGGCTCGGCCTCGAGCGCCACCCGGTCGAGCACCCGTACTGCTTCGGTGGGGAAGTTCCCAACCGCGGTTTCCTCCGACAGCATCACCGCGTCGGTGCCGTCGAGGACGGCGTTGGCCACGTCCGAGGCCTCGGCCCGCAGCGGGCGCGGGCTGTCCACCATCGAGCGCAGCATCTGGGTGGCGGTGATCACCGGACGGCCGGCGCGGCGAGCGGCGGCGATGATCTTCTTCTGCGCCATCGGCACCGTCTCCGGAGGCATCTCCACGCCGAGGTCACCGCGAGCGACCATCACTCCGTCGACGGCTTCCAGGATCTGCTGCAAGCGATCGATTGCCTCGGGTTTCTCGATTTTGGCGATGAGCAGGGGCGCGTGTTTCATCTGTGTCAGCCGTTCGCGGACCGGCTCGAGATCGCGCTCGTGGCGCACGAAGGAGAGAGCAACGAAGTCCACTCCTTCCTCGAGGCCCACCTCGAG
>JBGMRN010000030.1:3726-5032 GCA_048061535.1 Thermoanaerobaculales bacterium
GACACCTCGCGAATTCTGCCGATTGTGGCCCGGTGGGTTTCGCGATCGCCGTGGGAGAAGTTGAGCCGTACCACGTCCATCCCCGCCTGCATCAGCTCGGCGATCCCTTCAGCCGAGTCTGTGGCAGGTCCGAGAGTGCACACGATCTTGGTCTTGCGGCGGGTGATGCCGATTCCTGGGTGATGGTTCCTCATGGCGTTGCCGCCACCGTTTGGAGAGCCGGAGCAGATGCCGCATTCGGCGCCCCCTTCACGATCTCGAGCATCCGGTCCGGACGGTTGGTGATGATGGCGTGCACGCCCCGGTCGAGGAACCGTCGCATCTTCTTCGACTTGTCGATGGTGTAGATCCCGACGGGAATCCCGTGCTCGCGGCAGCGTCGCAGCATTTCGTCGGTGAGACGACTGGCTTTGACGTTGAGCATCGAAGCGCCGAGGCCGGTGACGATCTCGACCGGATCCATGCCGCGGTGGAGCTTGGGGTTGTAAAGCACCGCGGTGGAGATCTCAGGCGCGGCCGACCGCATCTCCCCGAGCGCTTGGGAAGAGAAGGAGGAAACGATGACCTGATGTTCCATTCCCCGCGCCTGAATTGCGGCTGCAACCGTACCGGCCACACCATCGGGAACCGCCTTTGATTTGATCTCGACGTTGAGCAGGATCCGGCCGTCCACCGCTTCCAATACCTGATCGAGGGTCGGGATCCGCTCTCCGGCGAACCGCGGCGCGAACCACGAGCCGGCGTCGAGTTGCTGCAGCTCGGCGAGGGTGAAGCCGGCGACGGGGCCGTGGCCGTCGGTTGTGCGCTGGACCTTGTTGTCGTGGATCACGACCACGTGGCCGTCGGCGGTGAGGGTGACGTCGATCTCCACCATGTCGGCGCCGATTGCGATCGCTTCGCTGATCGACGCCAGCGTGTTCTCGGGCGCCCGCCCCGAAAAACCTCGGTGGGCGATGACGCGGGCTCTCGAGTTCGATCTCTGGAAGGCCTCGATGGTGTTCGGACGCTCGCCTGTGAAGCAGATGCCCGTGGTGAGGAGAAGGAGTCCGACGGTTGCTGTCGTAAGTTTTTTCATGGCAACTATTGTAAGTCTGACCTGAGGCAGAATTCGGAATTCGGAATTCGGAATTACCGGCGCGGGGAAGCAACCCGGAGAATAGGAGCGTATCGCCCACGCGTGGGCGCGCTTCCGCGAGGCGGCGTGCCTGGCATTCTCACGGGCAGAGGCAAAGACGGTCGCAGGCTATCGCTATCGGCATCGGTATCGAAAATGGAGCCGGGAGGATATATCTTGGAGGGGAGTCCC
>JBGMRN010000030.1:5132-23425 GCA_048061535.1 Thermoanaerobaculales bacterium
ATCGGCATCGGTATCGAAAATGGAGCCGGGAGGATATATCTTGGAGGGGAGTCCCCTAAGGAGGTGCGCAATGCCGAGGTTCGTCCTGATGACCCGTCTTGCCCCGGAGAGCGTGCATGATGCCGAGGTGCGCCGCGCCATGGGGCGCGCCTGGCTGAAAAAGGTCAAGACGGTGTGCCCAGAGGTGGAGTGGATCGCCCACTACGCGATCCTCGGACCGTATGACTTCATGGACATCTACGATGCGCCCGACGTGGAGACCGCGCACAAGGTGTCGCTGATCACCCGCGCCGAAGGCGCCGGCTCGGCCGAGGGTAGGCAAGCACTTCCCTTCGAGGATTTCATCAACCTATTGGAGGAGGTCGAACCGTAGGCAGGAAGTCAGGGGGTGAGGGAGTGAGGAAGTGAGGGAGTTAGGAAGTTAGGGAGCTAGGGAGTTGGGGAGTGATTGAAAACCTGCCTGACCTCCTCACTTCCTAACCTCCTAACCCTCCTCCTCGAACGGTAGCGACTGATCGTCGGCGCCTTGCGGAGGACCGTCGCCACCGCCATCGTCATGGCTGTCGCGCCTGATTCTCTTGACCTTCGCCACCGGTTTAGGGGCGAGGCGGCGGCCGCGGGCGGTCACTCCGATGAACTCGAGAACCGAGAGGTCGAAGCTGCCGCTGTGGACCCGCTGGCGCTTCATCGGCACGAACTCAACGTGGATGATGTCGTCGGAATCGCCGTGGATCAGATGATCGACTCTGCCCTCCTTGCCCTTGACCAGCTCGTACTCGCGGTCGCGGATGAAGGCCTTGATGTGCACTTTCTTGCCCCAAGCGATCTTGGTCTTGTCGCGGTAGACCACGGTGAAGCGGGCGCCTTCTGACTGGTCGAAGACCTCCGCGTGGATGACCTTGTCGGGGATCAGCACCTTTTCCTCGGGGGCGATGATGCGGAAAGAACCGTCGCGGCTGATGAGCAGGATGCGGTCGTACTCACTCACCGTGAACTGGTACTTCGATCCCTTGACCTCGCTGCCGAAGAACCCGGTCTCGGGGTCGTAGGCGACCCGGATGTTCTGGCGGGCCACGGCGCGCACGTCGACTGCCTCGAATGTGGTGATCTCGGTGCGCCGGGGGTAGCGCTCGCGGTAGGTCTCGAGAAGGTGCTCGAGGTACTTGATAGTGGTTTGGGTCAGCCGCCGCAGCTTGCCGCTGAGTTGTTTGATGGCCTTGAGCGTGGTTGCGATCTCCTGGCGGTTCTTTTCGATGTCGTACTGAGAGATTCTCCGGATGGGGATCTTGAGAAGGGAGTCGATGTCGTCGTTGGTGACTTCCCGATCGAGCTCGCCGATGTGGGGCTCGAGCCCGTTTCGTACCTCCGATACGACCTGCTCGGCGGTGGTCGCCTCCTCGATGCGTTTGTAGATACGGTGCTCGACGAAAATCCGCTCGAGATCGAGCCAGTGCCTGCGATTCTCGAGCTGGCCGAGCTCGAACTCGAGCTCGGCGCGGATCAGTTCCCGCAGCCGGTCGGTGAGGAAGCACAGGACCTCGCTCACCCCCATCTCAACCGGGCGCCGGTCCTTGATCATGACCATGTTCGAGGTGATCGAGACCTCGCAATCGGTATGGGCGAAGAGCTGTGGAATCACCTCGTCGGCGTAGACGCCCCTCGGCAGGCCGATCTCGATCTCCACTTGATCGGTGGTGAAGTCGTTGATCGAGCTGATCTTGATCTTGCCCTTCTGGGCCGCGTTTTCCATCGAGGCGGTGAGCCCCTCGGTGGTGGTCGAGAACGGAATCTCGCGGATGACGATGGTTTTTTCGTCCTTCCTTTCGATGCGGGCCCGCACCTTGACCTTTCCGCGTCCGTCGTCGTACTCGCTGAGGTCGGCGATGCCGCCGGTCGGAAAGTCGGGTTGCATCTCGATCGGTTCGTTCTTGAGAATCTTGATCTGGGTTTCGAGGAGCTCGGGCAGGTTGTGGGGAAGGATGCGGGTGGCCATGCCGACCGCAATGCCTTCTGCGCCCAGCATGAGTAGAACCGGCAGCTTTGCCGGCAGCACGACAGGTTCCTCGTTGCGTCCGTCGTAGCTGGGCCGGTACTCGGTGAGCGCCTTGCGAAAGAGGGTCTCCTTGGCGAGGTCGGTGAGTCGGCACTCGATGTAGCGCGGCGCGGCGGCGGGGTGGCCGGTGACGATGTTGCCGAAGTTGCCCTGCCGCTCGATGAAGTAGTCCTTGTTGGCGAGAACCACCAGTGCGTCGCCGATCGAGGCATCGCCGTGGGGGTGTAGCTTCATGGTGTCGCCGATGACGTTCGCCACCTTGTGGAACTTGCCGTCCTCCATGCGGAAGAGGGTGGCGAGGATGCGTCGCTGCACCGGCTTGAGGCCGTCGCGAACGTCGGGGATCGCCCTGTCCACGATCACGTAGCTCGCGTACTCGATGAAGTTCTGCCCCATGAGGGGTTTGAGTCGGGTCATATGGTTCCAGCTCCCGTTGACGCCGATGAAAAACGGATTTCGGATTGCGGATTTTCCCCGGCCCTCGGGGGGACAAGAAGCGCGTTCCCCAAGCGCGGTGGGACGCGTTGATCGGAGGTGCCTGGCATCCCGATTCGCCGCGAATCGGCGTGCCTGACATCCTCTCGGGAAGCGCGACGACAGAAGGTCGCTTCGAAGTCGGCGGCGCTTCGCTGGAACGAGAACAGAGCAATCAAAACCAATAACTCAAAACTGAACCCTCGGGACCGGACGCGGGATTATGCAATGTCCGCAATGAGGTGTTCGATGATGTACTGCCGACGCTCCGGGGTGTTCTTGCCCATGAAGAAGTCGAGCGCTTGTTTGACGTCGCCCATCGAGCCCACTGTCACCTGCTGCAAGTGGTCGTCGTTCGAGATGAACTGTTTGAACTCTCCGGGGCTTATTTCGCCGAGCCCCTTGAAACGCGTGATCTCGTGGTTGCGGAGACTTTCGGCCGCCGCGTCCCTCTCCTCCTCGGAATAACAGTAGTGGGTAGTGGCCTTGTTGCGGACCCGGAAGAGGGGGGTCTCGAGGATGTAGATATGGCCCGTGACGACCAGCTCCTCGAAGTAGCGCAGAAAATAGGTAAGGAGAAGATTACGGATGTGCATCCCGTCAACGTCGGCGTCGGTGGCGATCACCACCCGGTTATAGCGCAGCCCGTCGAGCCCCTCCTCGACGCCAAGGGCGCGCATGATGTTGTAGAGCTCCTCGTTCTTGTAGACGGCCTCGCGACCCAGACCGTGGGTGTTGAGGGGTTTGCCCTTGAGCGAGTAGATGGCCTGGGTCTGGACATCGCGGGCCTGGATCATGGCGCCGCCCGCGGAGTCGCCCTCGGTGAGGAAGAGGGTACTCTCCTCGCGTCTTTTGCCCTTGGCATCCGACAGATGGACCTTGCAATCGATCAGCTTGGGGATGCGGATGGCGACCTTCTTGGCCCGCTCCCGAGCCTCCTTCTTGATTGCCGACAGCTCCTTGCGCACGCGTTCGTTGGTCTTGACCTTGTCGATCAGCTTGGTGGCCGCCTCGGGCTCCTTGTGGAGCCACAGCACGACCTGCTCCTTGACCGCGTTGACGATCCACGAGCGGATCTCGGTCGTGCCCAGCTTGTTCTTGGTCTGCGACTCGAAGACCGGATCCTGGATCTTGATGGCCACCGCGCCGGTGAGTCCGTCGCGCACGTCCTCGCCGGCGAACCCGTTTTTGGCGAACTCGTTGACCCCCTTGAGGATCCCTTCACGGAAGGCGCTCTGGTGGGTGCCGCCGTCGTTGGTGTACTGTCCGTTGACGAAGCTGAAGTAGGTCTCGCCGTAGGCGTGCGTGTGGGTGAAAGCGAATTCGAGGCGTTCGAGGCGGCAGTGGAAGACGTCGTAGACCGTCGGCTCGGAGCCGATCTCCTCGGCCAGCAAATCGGCGAGGCCGTCCTTGCTGGTGTACTTCTCGCCGTTGTACTCCAGAACCAGACCGCTGTTGAGGTAGGCGTAGTAACGCAGGCGGCGCTCGAGGTACTCCTCGCGCCAGTCGTAGTCGGAGAAAATCTCGGGATCGGGGATGAAGCGGATCAGAGTGCCGTTCTTCTCCTTCGCCTCCTTGCCGCCCTTCTCCTCCACCTTCTTCCCCTGGCAAAATGCGGCCCGCTTGAACTTGCCGTCGCGGTAGCTGATGACCTCGAACTTGGAGGAGAGGGCGTTGACGGCCTTGTTGCCGACCCCGTTGAGCCCCACCGAGAACTGGAAGACGTCGTCGTTGTACTTGCCGCCGGTGTTGATCTTGGAGACGCAGTCGATCACCTTGCCGAGGGGGATGCCGCGGCCGAAATCGCGCACCGTGACCTCGGGCCCGTAGCGCTTGATCACGATCCGCCGACCGTGACCCATGATGAACTCGTCCACCGAGTTGTCGATGACCTCTTTGAGCATCACGTAGATGCCGTCTGCCGGATTGGTGCCGTCGCCGATGCGGCCGATGTACATCCCGGTGCGCAGCCGGATGTGCTCCAAGGCGTCCAGGGTCTGGATCGCCTGCTCGTCGTAGACCGTCTGTTTCTTCGTCATTTCGCCTTGGCCCGCATATCTCACCTGCTTCCTGCTGCGGGCGGCGATGCACTGCGCCCAACTGTGCACGGCGCCTCGCCACTCTCGCGACGAAACCCGGTGAGATATGCGGGTTAGTTACACCTCTCTGTCGTGCCCAGAATAACACTGCGGGGGTTGACTCGTAAGGGGCGAGGTCACAAGGCACGAGGTCCACCCGACCAGTCGGCGACGTGATCCGCCCTTGCTGCGTCTTCGACCTTGGATCCTTCACCGTGGACCGTGGAACTTGAACATCGATCTCGGTAACCCACGGCGGCGGCGACGAAAACTGATGCTGTGACCGATGGCTCTCGTCTTGAGCAATTCAGGCAACAAGGCATGTACGATGGTCGAGCGGTCGGCATCGCCGGCCGGGAGGAGTGAGATGAAGGAAAACGGGCTCCGGCACACTCGTCTGAGAAAGGTCCGCGTACTTGCGGCGATGGTGGTGGCACTTGCAATGAGCCTGACGGCCGCCGCGGGGTCGGGCCGAACCAAGAAGCGCGACAGCGTCATCGCTTTTTCAACGGACCTCGAGAAAGCGCTCGAGCAGGCGAAGGCCACCGACACCCCGGTCTGCCTTGCCTTCGGCGCGATTTGGTGCCCGGTGTGCCGGCACCTCAAGGACGTTACCCTGATGGAGCCCCCGATGCAGGCTCTCGCGGACGATTTCATCTGGGTCTTCATCGACATCGACCGCAAGCTCAGTCTCGCTCGCGAGTGGGAGTTGGAGGCGACCCCGACCATATTCCTTCTCGATTCGGCGGGTTACTCACGGCGCAAGATCGTGGGTGGCGCCTCCGCCGACGAGTTGTCCGCAACCCTGCGTCAGTTCCTCGCCGATCTCGGCGCCGAGGCGGCAACCGGCGTGCCGGCCATGGCCGAGGTTTACCGGCATACCGCGCTCACTTCCAAACCCGGGGGGTTCCGCGGCAAATCGATCTGTTTCTCCCACGTGGGTTACGGCCCCCTGAAGATTCGCAGCCAGTCGGCATTCCAGTCGCTGCGGCTGGGGATTGTCCCGCGGACGCCCTCCACCCTAGCCCGGGGTGAGCAGGAGGTGCGGCTCGGCGCCACCTGGGCCAACAACTGGGCGAACGACGCCGCATCCTTCGATCCCGAAAACGGTGAGATCGGACCCTACCTGCTCGATTTCGAGGCCCTCGATCTGGGTCTTTCGTATGCCTACGGCATCACCGATACCTTCCAGATCGAGGCGGAGTACGAGCAGCGGGTGCGGTTCGGCGGACGGCTGGACAGCCTGATCGAGGGGTTCCACAATCTCTTCGGGCTGGGCCAGGCGGGGCGCGACCTCTGGCCGCGGGACCAGCTCAACATCTTCGTGGACCCCGGAGACGGGCGTCCGCCCGTCGTGTTGGGCAGCGAGGCCCGGGGCACTTTCGCCCGGAACCTGCTCGTCACCCTGCAGCACAACATTACCTGCGGCACCGCGAAGCTGCCGGCGCTGTCCTGGGCCGTGACCGGCCGCTATGCGGCCGGGAACTTCGACGACCTTGAGGGCGGCAACTTCGATCTCGCGCTCTCGGTTGCGGCGGCGCGTCGCTTCGGCCATTTCTACGTTTACCTCACGCTCGGATATGCCTGGTACGGGAGCGATTCCGTTTACGGGCTCGACCTCGAGTCGACCCAGGCCACCGTGCTCGCCGCCGGGGAGTGGCGCTTCAAGCCGAGGATGTCGCTGATTCTCCAATACCTGGTGAGCCAGGGCGTTGCCACAGATCTGGGCCCGTTCTCCGACACCTCGAACGAGGTCGTGTTCGGTTTCAAATGGGAGGTCCATTCCGCCGGGGTCCTCGAGATCGGCCTCCTCGAGAACATCATCTCCTTCGACAACAGTCCGGACTTCGGGGTGCATGCGGCGTTTACCCAACGGTTTTAGCCCGCATATCTCACCACCTCTCGTAGCGAGGTGGTGAGATATGCGGGTTCGCCTCAATTCCCCTCTGCGCCTGAATCGGCTTCGGCGCCGCCGATCAGCCGCACCTCGCTCTTGGGCAGCGCAAACTCGATTCCCTTTTCACGAAAAGCCTGGCTTATGGACATCTGTACCTGGTCCTTGGTGGCCAGGCCCTGGCCGAAATCGACCACGAATCGGAGCTCGAATTTGATGGCGTCGTCGCCGAACCCGAGCAGCAGGCAATGCGGGGCCGGATCGTCGAGAACCGCCGGGTGCCGTTCCGCGATCTCGGTCAAGGTCTTCCTGACCTCGTCGAGGTCGGCGCCGTAGGCCACGCGCAACGGTATTTCGATCCGCCGCTTTGAGTCTGACAGCGTCCAGTTGACGAGCTTGGTGGTGATGAACTCCTTGTTGGGAACGATCATTTCGCTGCGATCCCATAGCGTGATGGTCGTGGCGCGGATCTGGATGCGGGTCACTCTGCCCATGAGGCTGCCGATGGTGACAACATCGCCGACGCGAACCGGCCGTTCCACGAGGAGAATGAGGCCAGAGACGAAGTTGGCAACGATTTCCTGCAGCCCGAAACCGAGCCCGAACGTCAGTGCGGCGGCGAGCCACTGGACCTTTCCCCACGTCACTCCGAGCAGGCCGAAGACCGCGATCGTGCCGACGATCGTGATCGAGTAACGGACCAGGGTGGAGACCGCGAAGCGCGCGCCGCCGTCGAGGGTGGTTCTGCGCTTCAGTACGATCTCAATGATTCCCGGGAGGTTTCTCACGAGTACGAGTGTGACCAACCCCGCCAGCATGGCCTCGAGGAGGAGCCACAGCGTCAGCGGCGGCGACTCGGGCGTCGGGGAGACGCCGGAAAGCTGATTGGCGGCCCCCGTGCCCGGGATCGGGGGGGCGGCGGTCGCGGCGCCGGTCTCCGATGGTGCTGCCGTCGTCGACTGCGTGGCGACCTTCCCGAGCGCCGCAGCAGTGTCGTCGACGGGTTCGAGCAGCTCGATTCGCGGGAGGATCTGGACTCGTTTCAACATCTGGAGCATGGGGAGGGCGTCGGACCAAATGGTGAAGAGGCCGATGGAAAGGACGGCGACGATGAAAAACCTCAGCAGGTGCCGAACTTGCTTTTCAGTCGCCTCGAACTCCTGGCGCCGCTTTTCTTCGTCGGCCACTTCTCCTGGCTCTGATTCGAGCAAATCTCGTTTCCGATTCACGATCCGCCAGCGGTGGACCAGCCCGCCGCCGACCATTACGACAAGAGCCAGGAGCAGGGTGCGCAGCATCTGGTAGGCGAGCAGCAAACCGGTGATGTAGAAACCGAGCGCCGCAAGCAGGGCCGGAACGATGGTGGCGAGGATGACCATCGGGTAGGCGCCCAGAAAGGCGGTTGGAAATGCGTACTCGGAGAATCGGCGCGGCCACGGCACGCGCACATCCCGGTCGGATGGCTCGAGCCTCTTCTCGGGCCTGAGCATGGTCAGGATCGACAGTCCGAAGATCGCCAGTGCGGCGATGAAGGCGACCCGGCCGAGCGAGTTGTTGTAGAGCTGGAGATCGCTCGGGCTGTCCAGCCTGATTCCGGCAAAGGCGAGGTGGAGTGCGACATAGAGCAGCGGCAGACCGAGCGCCTCGGTCAGCAGAAGGCCCCGATGGAGAGGTCCGGTCGCCCGGGTCGGCCAGCCGAAGTGTGCCTCGGCCAACCCGTCAGGAGCAAAAACCTGGCGGACCAACTCGAACAGGGCCGCAACGACGGCGAGCTTGAACATCGCGGCTGCCGAGGAAAAAAAGTAGGCGGAGTCACCGATATGCTGCAGGACCGTTCCCGCAATATAGAGCGCGACCGGGAGCGGCGCGGCCAGTAGACCCGTCAGCGCAAGTGCCTCGGTCGTGAATCTCAGGGCGTCTTTTTCCTGGTCGGAGACCCGTCTGGCGATCTCGCTCAAGCGGCGCCGCATCGGTTGTCGTGTGAGCACGATGACGATCAGCAGGAGCGCCGCGAAGAGGCCGTTGCCGCGAAAGACGAACCCGACGATCGAGGCGGCCCGCAAATGCTCGGCCGATGTCAACCAACCCACGGCGTCGGTCATGTTGCGCAGCCGGGGGATGATCGGCTTGGGAACGCTTCGCGACCACAGGATGTGGGCGAAGAGGAAGTGTTCGACATCCTGGAGCTGGCTGAGGAAGTTCTCCGAAACCGCGCGGTACTCGACCAGCTGGTTGGAATAGCTCCCGAGCTGCTGAATCAGCAGGTCGAGAAGATCCTGCCGCGCAGCGAGAAGCTCACGGACCCTTTGGGCGAGCTCCGGGTCCAGCTCCGCGCCGAGCTCCGTCTCGAGGTCGAGCATCGTCCTCCGCGCCAGATCGTGGGCCGCGGATCGTTGTTGTTCAAAGGTGATGAGCCGGTGCTCTACCTCGGGAATCTCTTCTTCGAGGTGTTGGATCGTGCCGGCGATGGCGCCCGGCTTCGGGAAGTCCCTGGGGATCTTCGGCCACCACCTTTTGATGCTGCCCCGTCCGCCGTAGGCCTCGAACTTACGGCTGGTCAGCTCGGCGATGCGGTTGAGCTGGGACTGGTGACGACGGGTGGCGGCGAGCGCTTTCACCGTCGATTCGGACCGCGTGATGAAGCCGTCCGGCGCCCACAGTGCTTCTGCCAACTCCTCGGTCTCGGTCGCGAGCTGGGCGAACGCGGGAACCTCTTCGGACAGCTTCCGGCTCTGGTCCCGAATCCGCCCGAGTGATTCCTGCGCCTCCTCGGTGCGCAGCCCATGCACTTTCCCCTCGAGCATGCCCACAAGCTCTTCGCTGGAGGAAACCCGGCGCTGGGCGAGGTCGATCTCCATCGGGATCAAAACACTGCGGTCTGCGAGGAGGGAGAGCCTGGCCCGAAGCATCTCCACCTCGCTGAGGATCGCTTCCCGCCGTGCGCGGATGTTCACGCTTGCGGCCACCTTGAGCTCGCTGCGGGCGGTGCTGTCCGCCTGTGTGCGGAGTTCTTCGTCGAGCAGCTCAAGCTGCAGGTCCAGCTCTCCGAGGCGCTGGGAGATGTCGGTGCGGGACTTTGCCCTGTCTTCCGCGTGGCGCTCCCGATTGCGGAGGGCGGAGCGGTTGGCGGCAAGCCGGGCCCGCTCGCGTGCCAAGGCGTCTTCGGCCTGCTCCACAGTGGGTTTCGCCGGCAGCTCGATCCGCGGCCGCCGTTCGGGCCGTTCGAGGTCGGCACGCAGGTTCCTCACCAGGCGATCGACGCCCGCCCGTTCGCGTTCAAAGGCGGCGGCAGAAGTCCGATGGTCGGCGGCGGTCTCGAGCGAGCTGATGGCAACCTGATAGATCTCGAGAATCTGTGCCCGGAGGTCATCCGCCAGGGCGCGGTTCCCCTCGGTCTCGGACCGGAGCTGGCGGAGCTGCCGGAGACTGACGCCGCCGTCTTGCGGGCTTTCGGTCTGGGCGAAGACCGGTAGCGCCGACACCATGAGCAGCAACGCGAGCGCAGCTTTCAAGCGTTGTGATCTCATCCGTGTGCTCCTCTGTCTTCAATGCACAATATCACCCCGATCATCGACCTGCGACCTTGCGGCCTGCGACTCCCTCCGCGTCTTGGAACTTTGTGCGGCAATGACGATTCCAATGGATGGCACGGCCGCCGGATTCCTGGTATGGTCAGGCAACCATTGAAGGAGCCGGGAATGAATATCCCGGCGTCAACAACGAACGCGCTTCCGAGACTCCGGCGCGTGGTATTCGAACAAAGGACTCGACAATATGACGACGAATACACACGAGGAAAATGTCGCAACATCCGAGAGCCAAATCATCCGAATTGTCGCGAAACAGCGTGAATTCTTCAAGACCGGTGTTACCAAAAGCTATCATCATCGAATTGAAGCATTAACAAAGCTCAAGAATGCTCTCGTAAAATATGAAAGCCGGTTCCATGCCGCTCTCAAGCACGACCTGGGTAAGCCCGAGTTCGAAGCATATCTTTCTGAAACCGGGTTCAGTCTTCACGATTTGTCGGGGACCATCAAAAAACTGAAAAAATGGATGAAACCTCAACGGACATCAACGTCACTGTTGACTCAGCCGGGATCCAGCAAGATCTACTATTCTCCGCTTGGCGTCAACCTCATTATCTCGCCTTTTAACTACCCGATAAACCTGACATTCTCGCCGTTGACGGCCGCGATTGCTGCGGGTAATACAGCCGTGCTCAAAACATCGGAACTGACACCCGCTTGCAGTGAGGCCATTGGCGATTTGATACGGGAGACATTTGCTCCAGAATATGTCGCATATATAGGCGGAGAGGTAAGAGAAACTACGATTCTTCTACAACAGAAATTCGATCATATCTTCTTTACGGGCAGCCCCCGAGTTGGTTCAATCGTCATGAGCGCAGCGGCTAAGCATCTTACTCGTGTTACTTTGGAGTTGGGCGGGAAGAGTCCATGCATCGTTCATCGAGATGCCAAACTCGATATAGCCGTCAAGCGTATCGTAACCGGAAAATTCCTCAACGCTGCGCAGACCTGCGTGGCTCCTGATTATGTGATGGTCCACACTTCCGTTAAGGAAGAGTTTCTATCCAAAATTAAAGATCGAATTGTGAGCGTGTATGGTGAAGACGCGAGCACCAGTCCGGACTATGCACGGATTGTCAACGACAGTCATTTTCAGCGAATTTGTAGCCTGATTGATCAACAAAAGGTAGTCGTTGGCGGACAGAGTGATCCGGATACACGGTTTATTGCGCCGACGGTGATGCGTGATGTCTCGTTGGCCGATCCGATCATGGCCGAGGAGATATTCGGACCAGTCCTCCCGGTTCTGGAGTATGAAACGTTGAACGACGTCCGCGAGGTTGTGGATCAACTTCCGCATTATCCGCTGGCGTGTTATTTGTTTAGCGAGAGCCCGAAGGTGCAGGAAACGATCATCAATACTCTCCAGTTCGGTGGTGCCTGCGTCAACAATTGTGTTTTTCATCTCGCCAATTTTCATCTTCCATTTGGCGGCGTAGGTGAAAGCGGTATTGGCGCCTATCATGGTGTACATGGTTTCGAGTGCTTCTCGCACAAGAAGGGTGTTTTGAAGACCTCGACGTTGATCGATGTTCCGCTGATTCATGCGCCTTATGGAAAACGAATCGGTCTTCTTCGCAGGATCATGAAATGAGTGCAGAATTGGACAAAGCAGCAGTTCAATACCGGCTCGAAGGGCCGATCGCGGTTATTCGTCTGGACGACGGCAAGGTCAATGCGCTCTCCCACCCTGTGCTGGACGCGCTGCACGCCTCTTTGGACCGTGTCGAGCAGGATGGGGCCAAGGCGGTCGTGCTGGTTGGGCGGGAGGGGCGCTTCAGCGCAGGCTTTGACCTGGCGATCATGAACGAGGGCATCGGGAGCGCGAATCGACTCGCGCTGAAAGGTGGAGAGCTTGCGATTCGGATCTACGATTCGCCGAGGCCGGTTGTGTTGGGAGTGAGCGGGCATGCCCTGGCAATGGGGGCGATTCTGTTGATGGCGGCCGACGAGCGCATCGGCGCCGACGGACCCTTCAAGATCGGGCTCAACGAGGTTGCGATCGGAATGACGCTGCCGGAGTTCGCGCTGACATTTGCAGAGGAACGGCTGTCGCGGCGACACCTCGTCCGGGCGACGTCGGCGGCTGAGCTCTACTCCCCCGCCGACGCGGTCGACGCCGGGTTTCTCGATCGGGTCGTTGCCGCCGAAGACGTGGTTTCGGAAGCGATCGCCCGAGCCCGCTCGATGGCGGACACGCTCGATGCAGTGGCGCATGAGAGAACCAAGCGTCTCCTGCGTCAGGCGAGTATCGAGAGGCTGCGTCGCAGCCTCGAGAAGGGGCCTGTATTTTCTGAGGAATAGTCGATCAAAGAAAAGGTGCCTAAGGAAAAAAGGTGCCTGGAACGCCATTCCGCCATAGGCCCGGAATCCTCTTGATTGATGTCTATGCCCCTAATTACCGAAGCGTTCCCAGAGGGCTGAGACCCGACGGCGGCCGACGGGCAGGACCCGGTTGACCGGTGGGTCGAGCTTGACCTCCCGGCCACCGTCGGGGGCCGGGCAGATTCCCCTTTGCTATTGGCTGGGCAAAATGAAACTCCTGTATCCTTCCGGCTCAAGGAATAATCGTGAACAAGAAGGTCAAAAAGAGAATGATCATCACCGTCACGCTCATCGTGTTTCACGTGCTCGGGCTTCTCTCCTCGATCCATGCTGTGATGAGCACCCGGACCTCGCAGGGCGCCATCGCCTGGGTGGTGTCGCTCAATACCTTTCCCTATATTGCTGTACCGGCATACTGGGTCCTTGGCCGCAGCGGTTTCCGGGGCTACGTCACGGCACGTCAGACTGGTGATCTCGAAATCCAAGACATCGTTCAGACCGCATCGGCGGAAGTTGCAGAGCTTCGGTCAGCAGGGGTGAGAACTGGCGCCATACGCGCCGCCGAGCTGCTGGCCGAGATGCCCGCCCTGCGGGGCAACACGGTGGAGCTATTGATTGACGGCGATGAGACCTTCGCCAGTATCTTCTCCGGTATCGAACAGGCTCGGGACTACGTCCTGGTCCAGTTCTACATCGTCAAGGACGACGACCTCGGCCGCGAGCTCAAGACACGGCTCGTCGCCAAGGCCAAGGAGGGCGTCCGGTACTTCGTGCCCGACGAGGCGGTGATGGCGGCCCTCCAACTGGCCGGTCTGCGCGGCGTCGATGTCCGCATCCTGATACCCGACGAGCCGGATCACCTGCTGGTCTATCTGGCGGCCTATTCCTATTTCGACGAGGCCGGAGCCACCGGGGTGAAGTTCTACCGCTACACCGAAGGCTTCCTCCACGAAAAGGTGATGCTGGTGGATAACAACGTGGCGGCAGTGGGAACCGCCAACTTCGACAACCGCTCCTTTCGACTCAACTTCGAGATCACCGCTTTTGTTGCGGACCAGGAATTCGCCGCCGAGGTCGAGCAGATGTTTCTCGACGACTTTGCCGCCTCGCGGGAGATAGCGGTCTTCCGACTACGCCGACCGGTCGTTCTGGTTCAAGCTCGCCGTGAGTCTGGCGCGCCTCACCGCCCCGATTTTGTAGAATCGCTCCCCAAACGGCCGGCAGCAAGAGGCAGTTTGCAGGTCTCAGGTCACAGGCATCAGGATTCATGTTCTTTGAACAACGCTTGACATCGCAGGAGTCCAATTAACCCGCGCATCATACCTATCCCCTTCGCTCAGGTTTGCGTGCCTTCGGCGCTTGTGTCTCACCGCCAGTCTTTGGAGCTCCGTTCTTCCGGTCCGGCCTGCACTTCGCCCCTCGTGATATCGTAATCCCATGCGAGTCAGCTCCATCGAGGCCGTCTTTGATTCTCTGCATCGAGCTGGGGTCAGGTATCTCGTTGTGGGCGGGCTGGCCGTTAACGCCCACGGTTACGGGAGGGCTACCTTCGACATCGATCTGGTGATCGACCTTGATCCGGGCAACGTCAACTTGCTGTTTCAGGCGCTTGGCGGATTGGGGTTTCAACCGCTGGTACCGGTCAGTGCATCGGACTTCGGTAATCCGGAAACTCGTGAACGGTGGGGACGAGAAAAGGGAATGGTGGTCCTCCAGTTCTTCAGCGAACGACACCGCGAAACCCGGGTCGATGTTTTCGCCCACATGCCGTTCGGTTTCGACGAGGAGTGGCAACGAGCCGTAGTCGAGGAGATCAAACCCGGCGTCGCGATCCGTATTGTGGCTCTGGAAACCCTGATTGGAATGAAGGAGACGGCCGGCAGGCCGAAAGTTCTCGACGACCTCGAAGCCTTGAGGTGGTTGGCGAAGGAGGCCGGTGATGGATCCTGAAGACCAGGGGAACGAGTCCGACATCGACTGGACCGTCTGCACCTGGGAGGGCGCCCGGCGAGCCCACCTCGGCGCTTTCCGGCGGCTGAGCTTTCGGGAGAAGCTCGAGGCCCTCGAAGAGTGGTGTGATGTTGCGCGGTTGATGATCGCGAACCTCAAGGAGCGTGGGCGCCCCATCATCCCCCTTCATTCGAACGATCCCGCGACCGAACTCGCCCGCACGGCTCACCGCTGATCGATTACGATCCCCGAGGGATCTGCAACCTCAAAGAAGAGCTCGATCCCTTCAGCCCTTACCAGCCCTTCACTGGATGCCACTCGTCGACAACCTCGGTGCCGCGCAGCACGTGGTAGCTCTCGAAGCAAGCGGCGGAGAGGCAAGAGTGGTTGGGATGAATACGAACGCGAGTGCCCGGGCGGAGAGCTTCAACCCCCGGCCCGGTGAGCGTGCCGTGCTCCTGGGCCAGTGAGGCGATCTGGAGACCGGGGAGGGGGTGCTGGTCCTCGAGGGCGACCGGCACGCCGAACCCACATTCGGGATCGACGTGCGTAGGTCCGGCGTCCTTGCTGAGCGCCAGGGCGCCGGCGTCCACCACCGCCCGCCCGTGCTCGGGATGGGTGCTGATGACCGTGGCCAGGACCGAGAAGGCAAGCTCGTCGACCTCGCAGCTGCCGATGGCTGCCTGGAAAACGTCGAAGAAAACGTAGTTGCCGGGGCGAATCTCGGTCACTCCCGAGAGGTCGTCGATGGCCCTGACGGTCGGCGTCGAGCCGACGCTCACCTCGGGCACCGGCACGCCGAGGTCGCGAAGCTCGGCCGCCAGCGTGGCCATCACATTTCGTTCCTCGCACGCGGCCTCGAAGGCCTCGGTACGGTTGCGGGCGCGGTAAGCGTGGCCGGCGTGGGTGAGCAGGCCCCGGAAGTCGATGTGGTCGGAGCCGGCAAGTCGGCGCACGAGGGTTCCGCAGCTCTCGCCGTCGGGGTCGATACCGGTTCGACCGCCCCCGCAATCGATTTCGAGGAAGACGGAAAGCACGAGATCCCGTGAGGTGGCGACGTTTTCGATGGCGCGGGCCGTCTCCGGGTGATCGACGAGGAGGTTGAGGGCGCCGATCCGGGCGTGGAGGTCGGCGGCCGCAGTAATTTTCTCAGGTGCGATCGGGACCGAATAGGTGAGGTCCGTAAACCCCTCCGCCACAAAAGAGCGGGCCTCGGCCAGGGTGGAGACGGTGATGCCTCCGAAGGTGTTTGCGGTCTGGATTCGCGCCGCTTCCACGCACTTGTGGGTCTTGATGTGGGGCCGAAGGCGAACCCCGAGACGTTGCGCCCTCTTGGCCATGCGCGCCGCGTTGCGTTCCAGTCGATCGAGATCGACCAGGGCGCAGGGCGTTGGGAGATCGGTGGCCTGCATTGCCGGGAGAGTATCGCAACTCGGGCTCGCCTGCACGATCTGTGGCGGGTCTGTCACGACTGTTGCAGGAAGTCGCGATGACGTGGAGGCCGGCTCGAAATTGAAACCGAATGGGAGAACTCGATCCCGCTCAATAATTCCCTCGCAGCTCGCGCCGCATGAGCTTGTTCGATGCGGTGCGGGGGAGGGACTCGACGACGACGACGTCGTGGATCTTGAAGAGCGGGTTGAGTTCCGAAGCGACGGACTTTCCCAGCTCCTGGCGGAGGGTCTGGATTTCGGCTTCTTTGGTCAGCACCACAAAGACCACGAGCTTTTCCGCCCCTTCGCCGTCGAGCCGGACCGCGACCGCCGCCGCCTCGAAGACCGCAGGGTGACGTTCGAACACGCGCTCGAGCTCGAGCGACGAGATCTTGATGCCGCCGAGATTCATGGTGTCGTCGGCCCGCCCCTGGGCCCGGAAGTAGCCGCCGGCAAGGCGCGCCATCTGGTCTCCGTGGCGGCGGAGAGTCGCACCGGCCGGCCCCGGCGGACAGTCGGCGTAGTAGATGGCGTCGTGGTCGCGGTTGAGGAGCTCCTGGGACAGTCCGATCGATGGTGGTAGCAGGAATACTTCGCCCTCACCTCCCTCGCCCACCGGTTTTCCCTCTTCGTCGAGGATGACCATGTCGAGACCAAGCGCGGGGGTCGAGAAGGTTGCGGGCGAGGCTGGCTGAACCACCGTGCCGGTGACGTGGCCGCCGCCGATCTCGGTCCCGCCGCAATACTCCACGACCGGTGCGCGGTAGCTCGCGCGGCTCATCAGCCACAGGTAATCGAGGCGGTTGGAAGGCTCGCCGGTGGAGCTGAAGACGCGCACCATCGACCAGTCGATGCCGTCGCAAGCGCCACTGTCTTTCCATGCCCGTACCAGCGAGGGCACCACGCCGAGCATGCTCACACCGGCTCGATGCACGAACCCGGTGAACCCCCGGCCCGACGGAAGTCCTTCGAAAAGTGCGATGCAGGCGCGGTTGATCAGGGTGGCATAGATCAGCCACGGCCCCATCATCCAGCCGATGTTGGTCGGCCAGGCGATGACGTCTCCGGGACGAATATCGTGGTGGTAGTGGCCGTCCACGGCGGCTTTCAGCGGTGTCAGGTGGGACCACGGGATGGCCTTTGGGTCGCCGGTGGTGCCCGAGGAGAAGAGGATGTTGGTCGCTGTCTCCGGGTCACTCTTCAGCGATTGGAATCGCACCGAATCGCTGAGGAAATCTTGCCACAGCAGGTCGCCGCCGCGGAGCTCCGAGCGCCAGAGACCGTCGGTTGGAATGACCACAGCCCGGGGTGCTTCTGCTTCGCACACCTTGTCATAAAGTGCGATCGAGCGGCCGCCGCGGCTGAAGCTGTCCACGGTGACGATGCCGGCGGCGCCGGAGATCTCAAGCCGGCGCCGAATTTCCGGTGGCGCGAAGCTGTCGGCAATCGAGACCACCGCACAGCCGGCGCGAATGATGCCGAGGTAGGCGGCCACGCACTCGAGGTTCATCGGCATGTAGAGGGCGATGGCATCGCCCGGTGAGAAGTCATGCTCGCCCAAGCCGTTGGCGACGCGGTTGACCAGCGCCTCGAGATCGCCGTAGGTCACCGTTGCCAACTCGTCGGAGCCCTCCTGTCCGAGGGCCACGGCGATCGTGCAGTCTGAAGATTGGAAGCAGCTGTCGACGATGTTGAGCTCGGCGCCGGGCAGCCATGCCGGGTGCGAGGGACCGCCGGTGAGGTCGAGAATCTCGTCGGGCTCGCGCGAAAAGACGATGCCGAGCCGGTCGATCGCACGGCGCCAGAACTCGGCTCGATGGGATACCGACCAGCGGTGAAGCTCGCGGTAGTCTTCGATCTCAAGCTCGCCCATCAGGCGACCGATGTTCGACTCGGCGATCGCCTCCGGGTTGGGGATCCAGACCGGAGGTGGGCCGAGAGAAGGGTCGCGGTCATGGAAGATCTCCCGAAATCGTCTCCACTGCGTTTCGAAAGGGATTGCAGGATCGTCCTGCAGCCTATGGACGAACTCCTGCCAGCGAGTCGCTTGGGGATCATTCTCGGGGTTGCGCATCTCAGCATCGTACAACCCTGACGCATCAAGGAGCATTCCGGGCGGCGAGGGAATCCTCAATTCTCAATTTTGAATTGGTCCGCCATTCGCCTCGGCGAATCGGGAGCCATACACCTCGGTCGGATGCGGTCTTCTGTCATCGCGCTCCCCAAGGATGGCCCCCCTGGAGATATTCAGGACTCAACGAGAGGATCACCGTGGCGTCCTCGGTCCCCAAATTGCCAGGGATGGCATGGCCGAAGAAGCGCGCAGTCCATCGCTTCGGGTCAGCGCTTCCGACTTCAACGCGACCTTCTGCTGGCGGTCTGCCCGTGAGGATGCCTTGGAAATCCGCGGGTAGCACGACGACGGAAGGTTGCGTCACCTATCAGTAGCGCCCATCCGGAGCTTTGATACGCACGTTGATCGGAGGTGCCTGG
>JBGMRN010000031.1:0-13481 GCA_048061535.1 Thermoanaerobaculales bacterium
TCCTCGCCGAAAATGGCGTCCGCTCCCAAGAGCCCGATTGCCGTATCGGGGTCATTTTCGCGCAGGGCCGCACGCCCCCAAAACCTATAGAGGGGCGTGTCCGGCACGCCGAGATAGCTGAGGCTCTTTGCCGCGTCCGCCTCGGCGAAGGCCGCAAATGCCTCTTCGGTGTTGCCCAGGTGGTATGACGCCCAACCGTCGTAGGCCAGCGCAAGGGCCTTTCGTGTCCGGGAACGCCTGATCACCTCGTAAGCACCCTCGGGGTCCTCCATTGCGTGCCCGCGATAATAGGCTACCGCGTCGGCCATGCGGCTGCTGTTCCCAGTGTCCGGGAACCGGGCGAGGTAGCCCTCGGCGAGAACGGTCTTCTGCTCGTTGGTTTCCGCCTCATCCCAGGAAGTGGTGAGGACCTCGAAAGCCTCGTCTGCCGTCGCTGTCGGCTGTTGGCGCGAGCACGCGCCAGCAAAACCGGCAATCAAGAAGGTCAGAATCAGAGCCGGTGCTCTTCGTGGCATTGATGGTCTCCTTTCAGCGTGCGAACAACCGTCGAAAGGTCGCGCACCCGGGCAGTATACGCGGTTGATTCGATCTCACGCGCATGTGTCACCCGATTTCCTGCGATGGAGACGAAGGTGGCCGGATCAGGAATTCGGTGACGAATTCGGCCGGGCTGATCGAGGTGACGCGCTACACTTCCTGGAGTGGAAGTGCACCTTAAAATCTCACCGCGATCCGCTTCGAGGGTCGCGAACCGCCGTTCCGGTTACTGTCTTCGATCAAGATGCCGGGCCGCAACCGGGAGTTGGTGAGAGATGCGGGTCGATGGTCGCTGGTACCGGACGATCTGGCCGGCCGAGGACGGCCGGGCGGTGGAGATTGTCGACCAGACGCTGCTGCCTCACGCTTTCGAGCTTGCGCGGCTCGAATCCCTTGCGGACGCGTGTGAGGCCATTTCGACCATGAAGGTACGCGGGGCGCCCCTCATCGGGGCTACCGCCGCGTACGGGATGTGGTTGGCTCTTCTCGAGGACAACTCCGATGAGCACCTGCAGCATGCTGTGGAGGTCTTGGCCGCGACCCGGCCCACCGCGATCAACCTACGCTGGGCCTTGGACGAGATGATGGGTGCGGTGGGCCCGGTTGACGCTGAGGGTCGTTCGTCGGCTGCTTCGAAAGCTGCAGCCTGCATTTGCGATGCGGATGTTGCGACCTGTCGGAGCATTGGCGAGCACGGGCTCGGTCTTCTGCGGGAGGTGGCCCAGGGCAAGAACGGGGCGCCTGTGAATGTACTGACGCACTGCAACGCCGGTTGGCTTGCCACGGTGGATTGGGGAACGGCGCTGGCGCCGATCTACCTCGCCCACGACGCTGGGATCGACATCCATGTTTGGGTGGACGAGACCCGCCCCCGCAACCAGGGCGCCGCCTTGACCGCCTTCGAGCTGGGTGCCCACGGAGTGCCGCACACGCTGATTGCCGACAATGCCGGGGGGCATCTCATGCAGCACGGGATGGTTGATTTGTGCCTTGTCGGCAGTGATCGCACGACCGCCCGGGGCGATGTCGCCAACAAGATCGGTACCTACCTCAAGGCATTGGCTGCTGATGACAACGCGGTTCCGTTCTTTGTGGCGCTCCCTTCCACCAGCATCGATTGGGGCATTCGCGACGGTCTCACCGAGATCCCGATCGAGGAGCGGGGGCCCGAGGAGCTCACCCGGGTGACGGGGCGGACCGTGGGCGGCGTGATGGTCGTTGTGCAGACCGCACCTGAGGGATGTGCCGCTGCCAACCCGGCCTTCGACGTCACTCCGGCGCGGTTGGTGAGCGGGTTGGTGACCGAGCGAGGAATTTGCGAAGCCTCGGCCGACGGGTTGGCGTCGTTGTTCCCCGAGCAGATTCAAACCTCGGGTGACGATTCTTGAGGTGGTCCGCCTCCGCTTGTGGGCCGGTGGTGACTGCTGCGTCCTGTGGACACGGGTTGTACAATTCAATGTGTGGTGAATTCTTTCGGCGGGTGCCGGCGGACGTTTCGAGGGGCGGACTCAGGGGATTGAAGTGATTGAGCTTCCCGAGCGATTGACCACCCTAGCAGTGATCGCGCTGCCGGCCTTGGTGGTGCTCCTGTGTTGGCTCTTTGTGGCGTTGCACAGGTCTCGTGCTCATCTCCGCGACGCGGAGCGCGATGCCAGGGCTGCGGTAGAGTCGTCGGTTCGACCAGTTCACCGGGATCTTCAACAAGGGCGCACTCCTCGATCGGCTGAGCACGGTCATCTTGCAGGCGCGGGAACAAGGCGAACCTGCATCGGTTTTCATGTTCGACCTCGACTACTTCAAGAACTACAACGACACCAACGGACACCTCGCCGGAGATCATCTGCTGAAGACGCTTGCAGGTTTGGTCAAGGAAAACATGCGTGACGAAGATGTCTTCGGGCGCTTCGGCGGTGAGGAGTTCCTGATGGTCATGCCGGGCCTGGGAGCGGCGCAGGCGATGACCGCGGCCGGCATGGTCCGCCGGAGAATCGAGGCCCACACTTTCGAGGGGGAGGAGACCCAGCCATTGGGCCGGGTGACGATCACTGGCGGGGTCGCCTCATTTCCGGCCGACGCTCCGGACAGCGTCGAGCTGCTGCGGGCCGCAGATGCCGCTCTTTACCGGGGCAAGCAGGGCGGGCGCAACATCGTGACCCGCGCGGGCGAGTAGGAATCGCTCGTTGCCACAGGTTGTGAAACCGATCGATGATCGGGGGGCGAGCGATGGTAGAATGCCCGGCATGAAAGTCGACGTGCGCCACGTGGACGACGTCATCATTGTCGATCTCGAGGGTCGCCTGGTGATGGGGGTTGGAGACGAGCTTCTTCGCGAGGTGATGAACGAGGTCGTCGCGGAGGACTGGAAAAAGATCGTCCTCAACCTGCGTCAGGTGTCGATCATGGACAGCTCGGGGATCGGCGAAGTGGTATCCGGGTGGAAGTTGGCTCGGCGTTTCGGCGCCTCGGTGAAGTTGCTGCGCCCGAGACCGCAGGTCGAGAGAACCCTTCGCCTCACCCAGCTGCTGCCTTTGCTCGAGGTCTACGATGACGAGGAACGCGCGGTGGCGAGCTTCTGCGCCGGTTGACTGAACCTGAGATGAGAGATTCTCATCGACGATCCACACCGGTCGCAACCGCTTTCTTTCACCGCCGCAGCTTTGCCGTGCTTTGCGTCGACTGCCTCGGGTTGCTCGACGAGCCTTCGAGTTCGTGTCTGTGCTCCTCGAGTTTCCTGCCCAGCTCGGCCCGCAACGCGGGCCGCGGAGTATTTCGGAGGTCGTGATGTTCGAGAATTTCAGCGCTGCTTTTCGTGAGGAGCTCGACGGTATCCGCGAGGCGGGCACCTACAAGGAGGAGCGGGTCATCTCCTCGCCGCAGAGCGCGGCCATCAAGGTCCCTCAAGGTGAGGTGATCAACTTCTGTGCCAACAACTATCTCGGCCTTGCGGACAACCCGGAGATCATCGCCGAGGCCAAGAAGGCCCTCGACGAGCGCGGCTTCGGAATGGCCTCGGTCCGGTTCATCTGTGGGACGCTGGATTTGCACAAAGAGCTCGAGGACGTTATCTCGAAGTTCAACGGCACCGACGACACCATCCTCTACTCCTCGTGTTTTGACGCGAACGCAGGTCTCTTTGAGACCATTCTCGGTCCCGAGGATGCCATCATCTCCGACGAGCTCAATCATGCGTCGATCATCGACGGAGTCCGGCTGTGCAAGGCGGAGAGATTCCGCTACGGCAACTCGAACATGGACGAGCTGGCCGCGATCCTCGAGAAGACCCAAGGACACCGGCGACGACTCATCGCCACCGACGGTGTCTTTTCGATGGATGGCTACCTGGTCAAGCTCGATCGGATCTGTGACCTGGCGGAAAGGTACGGCGCGATGGTCATGGTCGATGATTCGCACGCCACCGGATACATCGGACCGACAGGGCGTGGTACCCCGGAGCGCTGCGGAGTTCAGGGGAGAGTCGACATCATCACATCGACTCTCGGCAAGGCCCTCGGCGGCGCCTCCGGCGGTTACACGACCGGACGAGCCGAAATCATCGAGATGTTGCGGCAGCGTTCGCGGCCATATCTCTTTTCCAACACTTTGACGCCGTCTCTCGCTGCGGCCGGCATCAAGGTCTTCGAAATGCTGTCGTCAACCACCGCGTTGCGCGACAAGGTGATGGACAACACCCGGTATTTCCGAGACAAGATCTCGAGGATCGGGTACGACCTCGTCGACGGGGAAACAGCGATCGTGCCGGTGATGTTGTACGAGGCCAAGCTCGCCAACGAGGTCGCCGATGCGATGCTGGCCGAGGGGATCTACGTGATTGGGTTCTCATTCCCGGTGGTGCCCAAGGGCAAGGCGCGGATCAGGGTTCAGCTCTCGGCCGCCCACGAGCGTGACCATCTCGATCGCGCGGTGAGTGCTTTCGAGACTGTCGGGAGGCGTTTGGGCGTCATCCGGAGTTGAGGTGACGCGTGGTGTTTTCTCAGATAATGCGCTGGGTGAGCGCCGCGTCGGGTCAAGCAGAGCCGGTGTTGGTCGGGCCGGTGAGATAATGTTTCCATGAGATCTCTCCGCATCGCTTGGCTCTGGGCCTTTACGCTGACCGTGAGTAGCTCGTCGGTCTTCGCTCAAGCCCGCATTCCTCACCAGCTTCCGACTGCGGCCGGTGACGTTCAGCGCCCAACGGCGTTTTCTCCATTCGCCGTGCCGGACCCGTGGATCATCACCACCGATGTGGTGGTGAGCGAACCCACTGAGGTGGGCGACGTGATCATTGTCGGCAACGGCTCGCTGACCGTCCTCGACCTGCCTGAACCGGGATTGCAGGTGGACGGCAACGTGTGGGTGATGGGCGACGGGCATGTCCGCTTCGAAAACTCGGTCATCCAGTTCCTTAGTATGTTCCACGGGCAGTATGTGTTGGCGGGAATCGACCACGCGCGGATCGAGGTCGTCGGCTGTGACTACCGCATTCCGAGCGGGGTACAACACGGTCTCGTGATCGGCGGTGAGGGTGAGCTTCTGGTGGAGGATACCGATTTCGGTTCGGTGCAGCTGGTGTCGATCAACACCGCCCGCCTCACGGCTCGCCGGCTCAACGGGAGCTTCGAGGTCATTGTCCAAAACGACTCGCAGATCGTGTTGGAGGACATTCCCAGGGATCCGGGTCGCGGCACGCTGTGGGTCTGGGTCGAGTTTCCGGTGGGATCGGAGGCCGAGTACTCCCCGCCAATGCCCGGATTCATTGATTCCTGGACCTTTCCGCCCGAGGGAGCAGTCGGTATTCTTCAAAGCGCGACAATCCGGCGATGCAATGTTTTCTTGTGGCCGATGCTGGTGCGCGAGGGGTGCCGGTTGACGCTGCGCGATATCGACGAGAACAACTGGGTCGTGGTGGGCTTTTATCTGCCGTCCTCCGCCCAGTTGACGGGACTGCAGAATGGTCTTTACTACCAGGACACGACCCTGGACTTCGAAGACCGTGAAATCCGGCTGGTGAACTCTTCTGTCGACACGTGGAACCTCTATCCCCTGAACCACGCATCCGTGGTGGTGCGCGACAGCCTTCTCGGTGAGATCCTCAGCTTCGGCAACTCGCGGGTGCGGATGGAGCACACGACAATCGATGGCACCGGCGGATTCTTCGGCGCCCGCGAAAGCTCTCACATCAGCGCCTTCGACTGCGTCTTCACGTGCACGATCGAGGTGGCCCAGAACGCCACCATCGAGCTCCACCGCAGCGCCGCCGAACCATATCCGGATGACTCCACCGGGGCCTTTACCCGCTTCGGCGCCTACGACCGGGGGCGCCTCCTCGCAGACACGACCACCGTGGGAACGACGCCGGCCCTCGGAGGCGAGGGTCTCATCGCCTTGACCTACCTCTCCGACCCACCGCCGGCGCCTCCGAGCGGAGCTCGGACGCTGCGCGGCAGCGCCGCCATCTTCAGTCTCGAAGAGGGCCCGACCCTCGAGTCGTGGCGGCTCGACGCCGTTCCCCGGCTCGGCGGGATTCCCGAACTCATCGCGGAGGGCGGAGAAAACGTGGAGGAGGGTGAGCTCGGTGTGTGGTCCAACGCCGATCCGAACTACGACTATCTGCTGCGCATCATTCTGAGCGACAGCCTCGGCAGAACCCTGACGGGCTACAACCGGGTGCTCGGCACTGCGCCGCCCTCACGCAACGCTGGCCCTGGTGGAAGACAGCCCTAGCCCACATTTCTCGCCATTTCTTCTAAGACGGTTTGCGCGCCGCAAAGAGCAGGCCGACCCCCCACGGCACGCCGTCGAAGACCCGGTCGAGCGCGAAGAGGTAACGCACCAGGGCGACAAGGCCGCGTCGCCGTCCGAGACCGGAGATCCTCCGCAGGGCGGGGTCGTCGTCGACGGCGCCGTCGTGGTGGAGTCGCCGACGGTTGACGCGCTTGAGAAACAGGTCGTCGTACAACCTGAGCAACGGCCATCCCCATACGGTGACCTCGGGCTGGAGACCGGCTCGTTTCAGCATCCCCCGCATCTCTTGGCGGGTGAAGCGGCGGAGGTGGCCCGCCCACTCGTCCCAATCGGACCATTGGGAAGGCCCCGCGGGCACCGTCCCTATCAGCCAACCGCCCGGCGCCAACACCCGCGCGTACTCGCGAGCGGCGTCCTCGTGATTGGGGATGTGCTCGAGCGTTTCGGCGCTGGTCGCCGCGGGAAACGTGTCGTCTCTGAATGGCAGGGCCGTCAGATCGGCCACGACGGGCAGCGCGTTGCCGGCGACTCCGCTTTCTGCAGCCTGCCGGGTGAGGTTGACCAGGGAACGCATGGACAGGTCGGCCGCCACCACCGTGCGTCCCTCGCGGGCCAGCGTGAGGGTCAGGGATCCGACTCCGGCCGCACACTCCAGGTGGAGGCCCGGCGTGGGGACGGCATCGCGCAGCCGCCTCGCGATACGCTCCTCTCGGTGCGCATGTCGGGGACCGAAGAACTCCGGGGCCGACCCCCACACAGCTTGCATTAGCGGTTAATGAGCTTGCGTGCCAGCTGTTTGACCGGCAGCACGTGTTCGAGCTTGCGGCCCAGACTGATGAATTGACTCTTGACCACCGCCGCCTTGGTGTCGTGTCTGAAACACTCGCCGCAGCGGGGGAGGGTTTCCCAGTCCTTGGCCTTGAAAGCGGCCATGTAGCGTTCGGCGGTGTTGGCGTTGAGGATCTCCTGCACCGTCTGCGTCTTCATGTCGCCGATCGGCTGCTCGCCCTCGGAGTCGATGCAACAGTGGGTGACCCGTCCGTCGGAAAGGACCACGAACCAGCGGAAGGGATAGCCCTGGAAGCAACCGTAAAACTCCTCGTGGAGGTCCGTCGCGTCGGTCGTGTCGAGACCTTCGCAGGTCTTTTCGATGACCTTCGCCTGCGGATATTGGTCGAGCTCGAAGAGCGCCTCGAAGTCGGCTTTGGACTCCTTTGTGGTCTTGAGAGAGACCATTCTCTGGATCTCGACCGAGATGTCATGCCCCGTCGACAGCTCCAGGAACGTCCGAATGTTGGTCACGACGAGATCGAAGACTCCACCCCGGCGCACCTCCGGGTAGATCTCGGGATTGACGGTGTCGAGGCAGAGGCGAATGCGCTGCAGCGTGGTTCCGAGCAGCTCGCGACCCCGTTCCTCGTCGAGCAGCATCGCGTTGGTCGACACCGCGGCGCCGGGGAAGAGATCGATCGCCTCGGCAAGCCTCTGGAACAGCAGCGGCTCTCCCAGCTCGTGGAGCCAGCGAACCTGGATTTCATTGCCACGAAAATCTTCGGCGACCTTCTCCACCAGCCACCATGGCATATCGATCTCGGGCCGGCTGAGGTTGCCCATGGGGCACATCGCGCACCGCATGTTGCATCGGCTCGTCAGCTCGACCACAACCTTGGCGCGGTGAACGTCGAGAACCTGTCTCACTGGCCGAGTCTAACACGGGAAAATGGAGGAAGCCGGGATTTCGGAAGGGGCTTGGGAATTCGGAATATGGAATGAGGGATTACCGGCGCGCGAAGGCGCTCAGAGTGTTGGTACGTCCCGGTCAACGCGCCGAAACGCGGCAAACGCGCTCCCAAACTCCCTGTCGTTTCCCCGCGCCGATCATTCCGAATTCCTACTTCCGAATTCCTAATTTTTCCTTCTCTGTTACCATCCCTCGCGATGTCGGAACCACTCCAACCCGTGTGGGTGGACACCCCCAAAGGGGTCCGCGAAACCGCAGACTTGTGTGCAGGCGCGGGCGGTTTCGCGCTCGATACCGAGGCGGATTCGCTGCACTCGTACTTCCACAAGGTGTGTCTGATCCAGGTGACCGCCGACGATCATCACATGGTCATCGATCCCCTCGCTCTCGGCGCCGAGGCCCTCGAGCCGTTGTGGGAAGTGGTGGGCGATGCCTCGCTGCCGACATTGATGCACGGTTCGGACTACGATATCCGGGTTCTGGATCGCGATTTCGAGGTGCGCATCCGGGGCCTCCTGGATACCCAAATTATGGCCCGATTGCTGGGTGAGGAGAAGACCGGTTTGGCGACGCTCATCGAGCGAGAAGCGGGGATAACTCTTGACAAAAAACACCAGCGGGCGGATTGGGGGCGTCGTCCGCTGACTTCCGAGCAGCTTGCCTATGCGGCCGCCGACACGGCTTATCTCGGACTTCTCGCAGACCGCCTCCGCGGCCGCCTCGTCGAGCTGGGCCGCTGGGGTTGGGCCGAAGAGGAGTGCCGCAAGCTGGAGGGCGTTCGCCACGCTCCCGTCGAGCCGAATCCGATGGCCTTCGAGCGGATCAAGGGCGCCCGGGCTCTGCGGGGCGAGATGCGGGACCGCCTGTTCAACCTCCACTGTTGGCGGGAGCGGCAGGCGCGTTCGCTCGACGTGCCGCCTTTCAAGATACTGGGCAATCAGCAGCTCATGCAGTTGGCGCAGGAGCCGCCTCAGGATCTCGAGGAGCTGAAGAAGGTGGCGGGAGTGGGACCGCGGGTCGTGCGTCGTTGGGGCAGGGAGATTCTGGCCGATCTCCGCAGCCCCGCCAAGGCGCCGGACCGCCAACGAGGGCCGCGGGAGTTGACCCCGGATCCGGCTGTACGGCGCCGGCTGAAACGCCTGATGACGGCCCGCGACGAACGGGCCAAGGCGCTGGGTCTGGAGGCCGGGCTGCTCTGCCCGCGGGCCTGTGCGGAGGCGGTGGCGGCATCGCAGCCCCGGTGCGCGACCACCGAGCATCTCACTGAAGCCGGTCTTGGCGGGTGGCGGCTGGAGGTTCTCGGCGAGGTCTTCCTGGCGGCCCTTGCGGAGGACTGACCAGCTCTCCTGAGAAACTTGGGAGTTTCTCAGGAGGGTGCGAGTTGAAGTCGAAAAAAATGGGCGGAGCCGAAGCCCCGCCCGGGGTCTGTCAATCGTCGATTCTCAGCGTCGGGGCAGGAGGCCGAAGAGGCGGAATGCGGGAATCAGTGGTTGGACGCGATCCGCGCGCCTGATGAACCCGAGCTTGCCCGCCTGCTGTTCGTCGAGCATCGCTTCGAAGCCATCCACATAGTCACGACGAACCTGGGCCAAATCCTCGCCGAGGTCGTGCCGATCGATCACGAGGCTGCCGAGCTCCGCCGGGTCTGGGTCGCCGGAGGCGAAGAGGGCCTCAATTTCGGCCTGCACCTGGGCGATCGCTTCGCGCAGCGGTTCGGCGGCGATCTGCCGATCCTCGAGCAACTGATCCCACGTCGCTACCTGGTCCGGGGTGAGTTGGAGGAAATTGACGATCCCGTTCTTGGCCGCGTCGCCGAGATGGCTTTCCTGAGCCACAGCCGGGATAGCCACAGCCAGCACAATCAATCCAACAAGCAACCGTTTCATGATCACTCTCCTTTTCCGTTCGATTCAGCGTCTCGAGGCGGCCCACAGCACCGAAGGCCTGCACATGGGACGCCCAAGGCGGGCAATGGTTGACAAAGTGACGTGACGTTCTGAGGAATGCGGGTTACGCTCATGTCATGGACATCGACCGCATCGGAGGAAGTCGGGGGTATCAGATCGTGCGCCGCATCGCCGACGGTGGGATGGGGGTTGTCTTTGAAGCCTACTTGCTCGGCGCCGTTGACTTTCGAAAAACAGTGGCCATCAAGACCATCCTCGATCGGTTTGTCGCCGACGAGGAGTTCGTGCGGATGTTTATCGGTGAAGCCAAGCTGGTCGCGGACCTGGTGCACGAGAACATCGTTCAGGTCTACGACCTCGGGCTCGCCGACGGCCGGTACTACATCGTCATGGAGTATGTCGAGGGCCTCACCCTGGAGACATTCATCCGTGCCCACCTGGAGAAAGGCATTCCGCTGCCGGCGGATCTCGGCGCGTTCATCGCCAGCCGGGTTTGCCGGGGTCTCGACTACGCCCATCGACGGATCGACGACGACGGGATGCCACTGGGCATCGTCCACCGGGACATCTCGCCCAAAAACGTGCTGCTCAATTTTGAGGGTGTGGTCAAGATCACCGACTTCGGGATCGCCAAGGCGCGCCAGGTGATGGAGCAGGACGAGGACCTTCTGGTGGGGAGGCTGGAGTACATGTCGCCCGAGCAGGCGGCCCGAAATCCGACCGACGGGCGCTCCGACCTGTACGCTCTCGGGGTCGTAACCCACGAGTTGCTGACCGGCGAGCTCCCTCAACGTGGAGCGGGTTCTCTTCTCCGTCTCCACCGGCTGGGCATGTCGTATCCTCGACCGGTGGGTGAGACCCGTCGGGACCTCGCCGACGATCTCGCGGCGATTGTCGATCGCGCGCTCCAACCCGATCCGGCCGACCGCTTCCAGACCGCTGCCGAGATGGGTTACGCGCTCGAGTATCACCTCTACCACGACGGATACGGCCCCACGAACGTGTCCCTGAGAGACTACCTCAAAGAGCACTTTCCGGGAGAGGCGGCGCTC
Source organism: Thermoanaerobaculales bacterium (assembly GCA_048061535.1). Taxonomy (GTDB): domain Bacteria; phylum Acidobacteriota; class Thermoanaerobaculia; order Thermoanaerobaculales; family Sulfomarinibacteraceae; genus Sulfomarinibacter. The sequence goes on from JBGMRN010000031.1 coordinate 10,980, forward strand.
GCCCACGAGCCGGAGGGCACGCGCCGGGACGATTCCGTCAAGCTGGTCGAACAGCGGGCGGATACGCTCTTCGGAAGCCGACTGGAGGAGGAGTCGACGGAGTGACCATCCCCCTGGTTCCCGGCGGGCCGGAGAGCAGGGAAGGTCGCTTCCATCTGATTTGGCCGCTCCTCCTCGTGGCGGTTGTCGATCTCTTCGCGGTGTGGTTCGTGGGCGCCGAGCACACTCTTTACCATGCGGATCAGGTCACCTACTGGTCCTACTCGAGGAGCCTCGCGGAAGGAATCGTCTCCCAACCGTTGGCCGCGTTTTTTGCGGTGGCGAGGTCGGTAGCGGAGCTGGACGTCAACCTGTTGCCTGCCGTGCCGATCGCCGCAGTGCTGGTGTTGCTGGGTGGATCGAGGCTGGCCTATGTGGTATCGGTGATCTCCCTGTATGGCCTGGCGGCGGTGTTGTCGTCGATCTTCGCTTTGCGCGGTCTCGGAATCAATCGCCACAAACCGACGTCCCGGGCCGCTCTGCTCACGATCCTCCTCTTCGCGACCATCTGGCGACCGGTTTTCATCGGCTATCTTGGTATTGGAGGGGTGGCGATCGGCAGCGCGGCTCTGGCGCTTTACCTTGCCGGTTCTCTTCGGTCTCGATGGTCGGTCCGGACGCTGGTTCTGATCGGTTTTCTGGCCGCCTTGATCGTGGTCTTCAGGCGCTGGTACCTGATCTGGTCCCTGGCCCTGTGGGTGACCGTAGCTGCAGACGCCGCCTGGAATTTTGTCTCCCGTCGGGAATGGAGAGGCAGGGCCCTGTGGAAGACGATGCGAGCTCCGATCGTGGTCGGGACGAGCGCGGCCGCCACGATGCTCGTGCTTTGTCCTTCGATCACCCTGCGGCGCTTTCGGACCGACTATGCGGATCGTTTCAGCGCGTATGGACTCGATCGATCGCTGATCGAGCGGCTGGGGTCGGTTCTCGACGAGTTCGGACTGGCCCTGCTGTTGGTGGTGATCGGGTGCTCGGTGCTGCTGCTGATCGACCGGACGGCCCGTCGCCTGGCTGCCCTGCTCCTCGTTCAGCTGATGACGACCTACCTCGTGATGGTCTCGATTCAGGATCACTCACCCCAACACTGGTATCTCTACTACCCCGCCGCGATGCTCCTGGTCGGCCTCGGCCTGACGCGGATGACAGCGGTCCTGGGCGACCGAAAGTGGTCCAGGGCCGCGCTGGCAGGCGTCGTCGGGGCTGCCATCGCGACGACCGCGGCGGTCTACGTTCCCGCGGCCGCAGCGGTGGCTGACCGCCTCGGTCCGCTGGTGCCGGCGAACAGGTTGCGGCCGAAGGTCCGCGACGATCTCCGTGAGGTGGACCGGCTCCTACGATTCCTCGACCGCCGGTTGGAGCGTGACCCCGGATTCACCTACGTTCTCGCGAGCTCGGAAACGATCTCCGAACAGGTCCTCGCCTTCGCCAACCTGTCGCTGGGGACGCACCACCCCTCCACCCGGACGATCCTCCAGAGCGCCCACGTCGATCGGCGGGACGGGTTTCCCACCGGCCTGCTCGAGGCGGGCACGGTGCTGGTCGCCGAGCCCATTCAATACCATCTGGATCCTGCGGATCAGCAGGTGATCGGGATCCCGGCGGCCAGCTTTCTCGAGGGGGAGAATGTCGGTTCGGCGTTTCAGCGGTTGGCCCCTGTCTTCGCTCTCCAGGGCGGCGTGACGGTGTATGTCTTTGCTCGAACGAGGACCCCGAGCGAAGAAGAAGTGGCCGCGCTGTCCGGGCTACTGGCCGCTTCCTACCCGGATCGGCCTGACATCTTCCTGCCACAGTAAACCGCTTGTGAGAAGTTCGGGGTAGGGGTCACTCCTCGATTCGGTCCACTTCGGCGCCGAGGTCGCCGAGGCGACGATGGAGGGACTCGTAGCCTCGTTCCACCTGGCGCATATTGTGGATGACGCTTTCACCCTCGGCGCAGAGGGCGGCGATCACCAGCGCCATTCCGGCTCTGATATCCGGGCTCGCCAGGTTCTGGCCGCGGAGTTGAGAGGGACCCACGACCACCGCACGGTGAGGATCACAAAGGACGATGCGGGCGCCCATGCTGATCAGCCGATCCACCCAGAACAGGCGGCTTTCGAACATCTTTTCGTGGATCAGGATGGTCCCGCGGGCTTGAGTGGCGAGGACGACTGCGATCGACGTCAGGTCCGGCGGAAAGGCCGGCCACGGGCCGTCATCGATTTTTGGAATCGCTCCATGGAGGTCATCCACGATCACCAGCTCCTGCTCGGCCGGAACCACGATGTCGTTGCCTTCGACCCTCCAGGAGATTCCAAGCCGCGCAAAGCCGAGGGCCGTCATGCGGTGGTGGTGCGCGGGTTCGGCGTCGACGATGCGGAGCTCCCCACCGGTCACCGCCGCCAGACCGATGAAGCTGCCGACCTCCACCGGGTCGGGACCGATGCGGACCTGGGCCCCGCCGAGATCGGGTCGACCCTCCAC
>JBGMRN010000031.1:13581-23118 GCA_048061535.1 Thermoanaerobaculales bacterium
ACCTCGATCTCGGCGCCGAGGGCCTGGAGGGCATGGATGTGGGTGTCGAGCGGCCGGCGCCCGATGCGGTCCCCGCCGGGGCGCGGGAGCACCGCACGCCCGCAGCGGGCCAGCAGCGGGCCCGCCAGCAAAAAGGAGGCGCGGATCTCGCACGCGAGCCCTGCGGGCGGCTCGTGGGACCGGCCTGCGGTGCCGGTGATTCGCCAGGTGGATGGTGAGGTTTCCACGACATCTGCGCCCAGGCAGGCGAGTAGCTCGAGCATGACGGCGACATCGCGGATTTTCGGCACGTTCGCCAACTCAACCGGATCGTCGGCCAGGAGCGTGGCCGCGAGCATGGGCAGAGCTGCGTTCTTGTTGCCGCCCGGGACCAGTGTGCCGTGGATGGGGTGTCCGCCCCGAATCACGTACGCGAACTGCTTGTCAGCAGAAGTGCTTTGCGTCATCTCCCAATCTCCGAAGAAAACATATCACCAATGAGGGATTTCGGTGCGGCAAGACAAAGGCAATATTGTGGCAAAGATCCTCGGCGGCGCGCGGCTGGTCCTGCTTGTTCTTGTGATCGGTTAGAATTCAGCGGTTGTGGCCCGTCTTGAGCTCCACCCACTGTCATCTGAAAAGCGCGCAGGCGAGCTGGCCGCTCTGCTGGAGCGATTGCATCGTGCGCGCAGCCGGGTTGTCGTGTGGGTTGCCGACGAAGGCAGGCGCCAGATCCTCGACGACTATCTGTGGACCTTTCGTAAGCTGGCCTTCGTACCCCACGTGGTGTGGAGCCCGTCGCTTGGCGAGGTGGAGGATCCGGTGGCCCTGGTCGGGGAGGCATCGAACCCCAACCGCGCGACGGTGCTGGTCGTCGGTGACGATCCCCCTCCCGGTGAGTGGGCCGCTACTTTCGAAGAAGTCCACGATCTGATTCCTCCGGGCTCTGCCGGGGAGGAGAGAAGATCCTTCTGGGAGCGGTGGCGGGAGGACCCGGACGTCGGGTGAGAGGAAGCAAGATAGACCTTCGATGATTGAGATTCTGACCGGCTATCCGCGTTCGGTTCGTGCGCTTATGATGCGGTCGAAAAATGCTCCACTCATGAGTGGGCATGCGTTCGTTTCTCGCAAGCACCGGAGTATCAAGAACAAGCGCAGCTCATGCGGCAGAAACGCTCATCGGGGGATGAAGGGACGGGTGATGGTCAAGATATTCCAGTTGATGGTGACCGGGTTGGTTTTATGCAGCTTCGCCGGCGCGGCCGACGAGGTCTCGGAGCGGGTGCTCAGCCCGGAGGTTGTAGTTCGACAGGTTCTGCGCGAAGTGCCGCTCATCGATGGCCACAACGATGCCCCATGGGCGATCCGAAGTCGGTTCGCCAATCATCTCGATGATTTCGACTTCAACGACACGACCGGACTCGAGAAGCCGATGCACACCGATCTTACGCGTCTCCGTCGCGGTGGGGTCGGCGGTCAATTCTGGTCGGTGTGGGTGCCCACGGACATGACCGGGGGTGACTCGGTGGTTGCGGTCCTCGAGCAGATTGATCTCGTCCATCGACTGGCCGCTCGGTATCCGAACGACCTCGAGATCGCTCTCACCGCCGATGATGTCGAGCGCATCCACGCCGAGGGCAAGATCGCGTCGCTCATCGGCATGGAGGGCGGTTACAGCATCGACTCGTCGCTGGCGGTCCTGCGGATGCTTTTCGACCTCGGCGCCCGCTACATGACCCTGACCCACTGGATCAACGTGCCGTGGGCGGATGCTGCCACCGCGGCGTCCGAGCATGACGGACTGACGCACTTTGGCGGGGCGGTCGTGCGCGAGATGAACCGCCTGGGCATGCTGGTGGATCTCTCGCATGTCTCGGCCAAGGTGATGCACGATACGCTCGATCTGACCCGCGCCCCGGTGATCTTCTCCCACTCCAACGCATTCGCCCTGAACCCGTATCCTCGGAACGTGCCCGATGACGTGCTCGAGCGTTTGCCGGCCAACGGCGGTGTGGTGATGCTCAACTTCAGCTCCTTCTTCCTCTCAAGGGAGGTGGCATTGCGCAACGCAGCCGCCAAGGGTGAGCAGGCCCGTCTCGAATCTCTCTTCCCCGGCGATCCGAAGGCGGTGAAGGCGGGCATGGACTCCTGGTACGCGGCAAACCCGATCCCCCACGTCACGCTGGATGACGTTGCCGATCATCTCGACCATATCGTCGACGTGGCCGGCATCGATCACGTCGGTCTCGGTTCTGATTTCGACGGCATCCGGAGCGTTCCCGAAGGCCTCGAGGATGTTTCCGGCTATCCGGCTCTCCTCGTGGTGCTGCTCGAACGAGGCTGGACCCGCTCGGATATCGCCAAGCTGGCGGGGCTCAACGTGCTGAGAGTGATGCGGGAAACCGAGCGTGTCGCAAGCCATCTGCAACTCACCGAACATGCAGCGGACGTCCTCATCGAGGAAGCGGACTCGAGACCATCCGGGTCGAGAGACGGTGACTGACCCGCGAAGAAGGAATTGAGACTGCGACCAAAATCGGGAGCTGCGGCAGTGGTAGAATGCCGCCGGGTTCCGGTTTTTTGATGCGCGCCGAATCCAGGTTTGACCAGGCTCGTCGAAGCTTTCCCGGAGGCCGGTCGGGTTGGAGCAAGGCGCGCAGAATCGGGGTCTTGGGGGGGGGAGGGATCCGTGCGACGACATGGGGTTGGTATTGTCGGCTTCGGACCTGTCGGCTCGATTCTCGGAGCATACCTGGTACGAAGCGGCGTCGCGGTTTACGGGGTTGAGCTCTCAGACGAGAGAGCGGAGCAGGTGAACCGTGACGGCCTCCTTATCCGTGGTTTCGCCCAGATGGAGGAAAAACCCGAACACTGTTTTTCGACCATCGAGGAGTTGTCGAAGGTCGAGGACCTCTCGATGGTGTTTGTTTGTGTCAAGACCTGGGCGCTGCCCGGCTTCATCGAGTCCTTCACCTCTCTCGACTGGCCCGCGTCCATGCGCGTCGTTGCCGCCATGAACGGCATCGGTCCCGAAGACCTGATCGGCGAGAGCTTTCCCAAAGAACGCATTTGCCGAGGCGTCATCAACTACGCGGGCAATCAAAGCCCGGACGGCTGGACCACGATGAACTGGTTCCATCCTCCGAATCTGTTCGGACCCGCCACTGAACGGTCCTCAGAGAGAATGAACGAGATCGCCGTCCTCCTGACTCAGGCGGGCCTGACCTCTCTCAGCGTGACCCACTTCGAGATGAAGAAGGCAGCCTTTTTCAAGACGGTCCTCAACTCGGCGCTGAATGCGCTGTGTGCGGCCCATGGTCTGACGATGGCCCGCGCCATGCACCTCAAGCACACGCGGCGCACCGCGAGGGTGTTGCTTCGAGAAGGACTCACCGTCGCGGCCCTGGTGGGCTACAACTACGGCGAGGACGCCCTGGACAGGTGTATTGAATACCTCGAAGGCGGGGGCGACCACTACCCCTCGATGTGGTTCGACCTCAAGGACCGCCGACCGACCGAGATCGAGTACATCAACGGCAAGATCGTCAAGATCGGCCGCATGTTCAAAAACGTCGACGTGAGCCACAACCTTTACTTCACGAGCGCGATCGTGACTCAGGAAATCAAGAACGGCACCCGTGATGAGGATGATATTCCGGAGTATTTGATCGACTCGTAGCCCGGTGGAGCTGTCAGCCTGATGCGGTGTTGAGTTGGACGCCGTTGGTGAGCGCGGAGTGGTGAGGGGAAACGGATCGAGCAGGGCCGAAGAGATGGGAGGAACAGGATGATCGACGTTTTGCGGCGCGAACGGGTGGTGCACCTGGTGATCAACGCCCCCCCGGTCAACGTGCTTGATTCGGCGATTCTCAGTGAGTTGGTCGAGCGGCTCGGCGAGCTGGAGTCCGACGAATCGGTGGCAGCTGTTGTCTTGTCGGGAGAGGGGCGGTGTTTCTCGGCCGGCGCCTCGGTGGCCGAACACAAGCAAGATCAGGCCAAGGGGATGTTGACGGCCCTCTCTGAGGCGTGTCTCGCGTTGCCCGCCTTTCCGGCGCCGGTTGTCGCGACGATTCACGGCGCCTGCCTCGGGGGAGCATTGGAGCTGGTCGCGTTCTGCGATTTCGTGGTTGTCGCCCCCGATGCCACCCTTGGCCAGCCCGAGATCAAGCTCGCCTTCTTTCCGCCCGTTGCATGCCACAAGCTTCCCCGTCTGATCGGGTTCCAGAACGCAGCCTATACGATCTTGAGCGGCGAGAACCTGACCGCCGATCAGGCGTTGGCGATGGGCCTCGTGCAGAAGATCTTGCCGAAGGACGAGTGGGCACAGATCGATGATCTGTTCAACGGACTCAGCGCGCCGGTTCTTCGCATCACCAAGCAGGCATTGACGGAGAGCGTCGATCGGCGGCCCGCGGAGCGACTCGAGGTCTTCAACGAAATGTTTATGTCAAAGCTCTTCGGTCTCGAAGACGTCGCCGAGGGAATAGCCTCCTTCGAGGAGAGGCGGGCGCCCGCCTGGAAGCACCGGTAGCAATTCTCACCGGGTGAGAATTGCGGGTTAAACCTCGATCCGCCTGTCGTCGAAGACGGCGACCAGGAGGAAGGTCACGATGCTCACCAACCACGCGAGATAGATGGGGTGGGGCAGGACACGCCACTCGGCAGGTACGACGAGCCACAGGGCGAGGGCAAGCATCGTTGTCGCCAGGGTCCAGGTGGCTGAGGATTGGCGGCACAGACGCGGACAGTAGATTGTCATGAGCACGATCAGGGTGTAAGCGGTGGTCAGGGTGAGACCCACCAGGAGAGCCTGCAGGATGCCCCGGATCGTGAGTGCGAGTCCGAAGGTGACCACGCTGAGGGCGGCAACGGTGGCGCGGCACAGGAGATGGTCTCCGGCGGGGCTCAGATTCGGCGCAAAGAAACGCTTGACGATGTCGTTGGAAACCAGGGCCGCGCTGCCGAGGAGCAGCGCCGAAGCGGTGCTCACGTCGGCGGCCCACAGCCCCGCCAAAATAATCCCTGCCGCGAGCGGACTGAGGTCCATGACCATCCTCGGCAGGGCCTCGGCGGCGACGATCCCCGGGTAACGCACCGCCGCCGCCATCCCGATGACCGCGCTGATGAAGCCGACCGGCAGGATGAGAAGCCCACCGAGCAGGTATCCACGGGCGGCGTTGGCTTCATCCTTGGCCGCGAAGCCGATTTGGATGACCGCCTGGGTTGAGTGCGCCTGCGTGATCATGACGATGAACCAGGCCGCGATCAAACCGGGACCCATCGCCAGCAGGTCGAAGCCCGGATGGCCCGGCGGCAGGCCGTCCACGAGGGCGCGGACTCCGCCGACCTTTCCCACGCTCATGACCGCGGCAAGCAAGATGCCCGCATAGATCACGACGACGTTGATCACGTTGGTCAAACCGGCCGCCCAGAATCCGCCGATCAGGGTAATGCCGACAAAGACCACGGCGGTCACCAACATCCCGGTTTGCAAAGAAAAGACTCCGGGCAGAAGCGCGCGCAGGATCGCACCTCCCGCCACGTACTGAAGGGAGGTGATCACCACTTGAATGACGAGCTGGCCGATCACCCCGAGGATGCGCGCGGTCGTGCCGTAGTGCCGTTCGAAGAGCTCGGGCAAGGTGGTGATCTCGAGGCGGCGAAAGCGTCGTGCCGCGCCGAAGGCGACGGCGAAGGCGCCGGCCGCCCAGGCGGCGTTGTACCAACCCGCTGAAATGCCTCGCTCATACGCCCACTCGGCGGTCCCGATGGTCGACACACCGCCCACCGCAAGTCCGGCGAGGAGCGCGGCCGCCACCCAGTAGGGCAGGCCGCGGCCCGCGAGAAGGTATCCGACGATACCTCCTCCTCCCTTTTCTGTGAGGCGTCGCGCCCAGAAGGTGATCGCGAACAGCGTGATCACGTACAGCGTGACGACCGCGATCGGGATCCAGTCAGCCGGCATCCCTTACCCTCTTTCTGCTCCGGGACGCGGTGTCAGCGGTCTGTCGACCCAGTGGCTTCGCTGCGCTGAGCGCCTTCGTTGAACGCGCACGGCTCAGCGCACGCCGAGTCGGACGTCCACGGCACAGGCGCCTTCCGACGAGACGAGGACCGGATTGAGGTCGAGCTCCGTAATCTGCGGGTGGTTGGAGACCAGCAGGGAAACCCGGAGGAGCAGATCTTCCAAAGCCCCGATGTCCACCGGCGATTCGCCGCGGACCCCTTCGAGGATCGGGTATCCCTTGATCTCGCGCATCAGTGTGCGCGCCTCCGGGCGGCCCAGGGGAGCGAGAGCGAAGGCCACATCCTTCATCACCTCGACGAAGATGCCCCCGAGGCCGAACATCACCAGGTGGCCGAGGCCGGCGGACTCGGCGGCGCCGATGATGATCTCACGCCCGGGCGGTTTCTGCTCCTGGACGATGAAGGCCGCGTCCTTGTCGGCAAACCGATTTCGTAGTTCGGCGAAGCTCTTCTCCAGCGCCGCGCGGTCCCGGATCCCGAGCACCACGCCCCCCTCGTCCGACTTGTGGATCACCTCGGCGGAGTCGACCTTGAGAACGCAGGGAAATCCTACGTCGTCGGCTGCGGCGGCGAGATCGGTCTCTCCAGCCACCGCCCGCACCCTCGCCGCCGAGATTCCGTAGGCGTCCAGGATCTCGAAGGCGTCCGCCTGCCCGATCTGGGTGTCGCGCCCCTCGTATCTGTGGAGGATGCGATCGGCTTCTTCGCGGTCTACTGCTAACTCAGGCGGCGCCTCCAACTCGCGGTTCTGGAGGTCGGCGTAACGGGCCATGGCGGCCAGGGCCCGGGCCCCGTCCTCGGCGAACTCGTAAACCGGTAGATCAGACTGCCTGAGCTTGTCGATCAGTCCGTAAAACTCTGAGTAGGTCTCGACGACCACCACCACCGGTTTGTCGGAGACATCAGTGGCCTCCTTGATGCGGCGGGCGATGGCCTCGGTGTCGGTGAAGGGTGCGGTGACGAAGAACACCAGCACCATGTCGGTGTCGCTTTCGGCGAGAAGGGTCTGAATCGCAGCGTGGTAGTGGTCCGCATTGGCGGTGGCAACGACATCGACCGGGTTGCCGAGACTGGCCTCGGCGTACAGGCTCTCCTCGAGTTTGGCCCTGCCCTCTGAAGACCAGGTGGCGAGCTCCAGCCCCCTGGCCACTGCCTCGTCGACGGCCTGGATGCCAGGGCCGCCGGTGTTGGTGATCATGCCGATCCGCCGTCCACGGGGAGGATTCTGGGTGGAGAAGGCGATCGCCGCCTTGATCATTTCGTCGGTGTCGTGGAACTCCACCACTCCCGCCTTCTGATACATCGCCGAGGCCATGCGTGCCTGGTCGACGAGAGTGCCGGTGTGTGACGATACCGCCACTGATCCCTCGCGGGTTTGCCCGGCCTTGATCGCCAAAATCGGAATCTTGGGCGTGATGCGTGATGCCGCCTCGAGGAAGGCGGCGGGGTTCTTGAAGCTCTCGGTCTGCATCATGATCACTCGGGTGCCGTCGTCCTCGCCGTAATAGTCGAGAATTTCGGGCATCGTGAGGTCGCACTCGTTGCCGTACGAGCAGTACATTCGATGGCCTATGCCAACGTTGTGAAGGTGCAGCTTGAGCATCTCGCCCATGCCTCCGCCCTGGGCGATGATCGAAATATTGCCCGGCTTCATCGGCACGAATGTGAAGTTGGCGTAAACCGAGATCTCGGGATCCGCGTTTTGGATGCCCTGGGAGTTCGGCCCGAAGAGGCGCATGCCGTAGCTGTGTGCCAGCTCCACCATCTCGCGTTCGCGTTTGATGCCTTCCTCACCGACCTCCTTGAAACCTGCGGTGTGGACGATGGCGAACTTGACGCCCTTTTCGCCACACTGCTTGAGAACCTCCGGCACGAGGCTGTGCTTGACTGAGATGTTGGCCAGGTCGATCACATCCGGCACGTCGAGGACGGATTTGAAGGCCTTGAACGAGCGGATGTGGCCGCCCTTGGGGTTGATCGGGAAGATCGGCCCCTTGTAGCCGTAGGTCGACAGGTTCTTGACCACGATGTGGCCGATCGAGTAGGGATTCGCCGATGCTCCGATCACAGCTATTCCTCGTGGTTTGAAGAGACCGTCAAGCATGTGTGTTTTCCTCCTGCTCCAGTGCGATCAGGGCCGCCCCGAGAGCGCCCGTGAATTGTGGATTGGGAGGTACCTTGACCTCCGATTTCAGCTTGTCCTCGAGAATTGCGGCGGTGGTCGGATTGTGAGCAACCACCCCGCCGGTGAGAACGACGACGCCGTGCAGACGGTCCATCTCCGCCACCCGGCTGATGACCGACACGAAGGCGCCCCGGACCAGGTCGGCGAGCGGCTCGCCGCGACGGAGGTGGGAGAGGATCTCGGTTGAGGCGAAGACCGTGCAGAAGCTGTTCAATCGAACCGGCTTGTCTGTGCTGCTGGCAAGCTCCTCGAGGTCCTCGGGTCTGATGTCGAGTCGGAGCGCGATCTCCTCGAGGAACGCGCCGGTACCGGCTGCGCACTTGCGATTCATCTTGAAGTCGATGCGGCGCCCGGTGTCGTCCAGCCGAATAATTTTGTTGTCCTGACAACCGATGTCGACAATGGTGATGGCTGAGGGGAAATGGTGGTAGCAACCCACACCGTGACAGGAAAGCTCGGTGCGGGCGTCGTCGGCGAAGTCCACGTTGCGACGTCCGTAGCCGGTGGATACGGTACGGCGGACCTGGCCGGCCCGGGCCTCTGCCGCGTCGATCGCCTCCACAAGACAGGCGCGCGCAGTCGCCGCGTAGTCCACACCCGAACGCCTGATGGAAATACCGCGGATCTCGCGATCCTCGTTCAGCAGGACCAGCTTGGTGGAGGACGCACCGACGTCGATCCCACAGTAGAGCGGATCACGGAGACGGTCTTTCACTGTGCGGATCGCTCCTGAAGCTGCTCCACCAACGCCTCGAACTGGGTCCGCGCCTGCTCCTCGGAGTACAGGCGAAGATCGTTGAGATCGCCATCGATGACCACAAACGGGATGCCGATCCGCTCGCGGAGCCGCAGCGGCAGACCGTAGCGGTTGTTCGAGTTGTTGGGGCAGGTCTTGGCGTCGTGGAAGATGACCCCGTCGATGTTGTAGTCGCGCACCATCGACTCGACATAGCTTTGCTTGAATTCCTCCGAGCGGACGATAAAGATCTCGGTGTAGGCGCGGGCCATGCCCTCGAAGGGATCCGCGCACTCGAGGGCGTCGAAGATCCAGCTGTTGCAGTAGGTGGAAGCCACCACACACGCCCGGTGGCCGGCAAACTGCTCCGCCTGATCGCGGAGCCTGCCCCATACCGGCATCCCCTCCCAGTAAAAGCGGAGGGTTTCGTCGTCGACGGCGCCGACCCCCTCGGCAATCCGTCCCTCGAGCTCGGCCACCAGGATCTCGTAGTAACGTTCCGCGCGCTCATCGCCGCGCAGGACCACTGCGGGACCCATGTGGATCGTGTCATCGAAAAACGTAATCGGCGACGGCCGGTGCTCGGCCAGGCGAAGAACCTTGCGCCACA
>JBGMRN010000032.1:0-23092 GCA_048061535.1 Thermoanaerobaculales bacterium
AGGAGCTGGCACGAGAGCTCTTTCGCCTGCTCCAGGAAAGGAGCTCCTAACCCGCTTGATTCACCAAGCGTTCAATGACCTCGGCCACCGATCCAAGGGCGTCTCCGAGCTTGGCAACATCCGGGCCTCCCGCCTGGGCCAGGTTCGGCCGGCCGCCACCACGTCCACCGACCACGCTGGCCAGCTCGCGCACGAGGTCTCCGGCCCTCACCCGGTCGGTCAGGTCATCGGTGACGGCGGCGAGCAGGGTGGCCTTGCCACCCGATTCCATCCCCAGGACAACGACCCCCGAACCCAGACGCTGCCGGAGGGTGTCGGCGAGGTTACGAAGCTCCGCCGGGCTCATTTCGGGTGCACGACGCGTGAGGACCGGGATCCCGGCCGCTTCGCTCCGCACCTCCTCGCCGCCGGCGCCTCCCGACGCCAACTTGTGTCGGAGATCGCGAACCTCCTTCTCGAGTTCGTCGAGCCGCCGGTCACGGCCGGCGAGCAGCTCAGGCAGGCCAAGGAGAGAGGTCTGGTAACGGCTCGCAAGCTCGGCCGTGACCCGGTCTCTGGACTGCATGAGTTCGATTGCACCGCGCCCGGTTACGGCCTCGATGCGACGCACGCCGGCCGCCACTCCACGCTCACCGACAATGCTGCAACATCCGATTTCGCCGGTCCGTCGGATGTGACAGCCGCCACACAGCTCGCGCGAAAACCCGCCGTCTCCCACCGTCACGACCCGCACGGTGTCACCGTACTTTTCGCCGAAGAGGGCCGTCGCGCCCATCTCTTTGGCCGCGTCGATCGTCATGTACTGTTTGACGACCTCACGATCGCGGACGATTTCCGAGTTGACGAGCCGCTCGATCTCCTGCAATTGAGCATACGTCACCGGAGAACCCCATGAGAAGTCGAACCGCAGGCGATCAGGTTCAACCAGCGATCCGGCCTGCTGGGCGGCTTCGCCCAGGACCTTTCGCAGCGCCGCGTGCAGGAGATGCGTTGCCGTGTGGTTACGCTGCGTATCGATCCTCGGACCTTCGGCCACTTCCGCAACGACCACGGTACCCAGTTCGAGCGAGCCTTCCTCCAGCACAACGCGGTGAACGATCAACCCTTCGATCGGCTTCTGGGTGTCGAGCACCCGCGCTCGCCCACCTTGCCAACTGAGCGTTCCGCGATCACCGATCTGACCACCCGACTCGGCAAAGAACGGCGTCGCGGCAAGAACCACCTCGCCCGTTTCGCCTTCGCCGAGCTCGTCCTCGAGTCCGTCATCACCGATCAGTGCGAGCGTTTCGCTGGTGGTTTCCAGCTGATCGTAACCGACGAACTCCGATCGTACGCCCTTCTCCGCAAGCTCCTCGTGCTCGGGACGAAACCGAGACACCAGGTCGCCCTTCCAGGACGCCTGTCCACGCTCGCGTTCCTCAGCCAACGCCGCCTCGAAGCCATCGCGGTCGATCTCCAGGCCTTCCTCCTGGGCAAACTCCTCGAGTAGCTCCACTGGAATTCCATGAGTCTGGTAGAGGTCGAAGACCACGGCGCCGGGAACCGCCTCTTCGCCGGCCCGTTTGAGGCGCTCCAGCTCCTTGCCGGCCACATCGGTGCCGGCATTGAGAGTGCGGGCAAAGCGTTCCTCCTCCTGCCGAAGCTGGGTTGTCACCACCTCCTGCCGTTCGGGCAGCTCGGGGTAGACGCCCCTCATGAGATCAACGACGGTGGGCAACAGCGTATGGAGGAAGGCGCCGTCGAGACCGAGCTTCCGGCCATAGCGTAGAGCCCGGCGGATGATCCGGCGCAGTACGTAGCCGCGGCCCTCGTTGGATGGCACCACGCCGTCGGTCATGAGAAAGGTGGCGGCCCGGATGTGGTCGGCGATCACCCGATAGGCCGGCGCGAGCTCGCTTTGCGGATCGTATGGCCGCTCTACCAGCTCTCCGACGGCGCCGAGGATGGGGAGAAAAAGGTCGGTGTCGTAATTCGTTCTTACCCCCTGAAGGACCATCGCCAGTCGTTCGAGTCCCGCGCCGGTGTCGATCGACGGCCGCGGCAGCGGTTTGAGCCCCCCCTCGGCGTCTCTTTCGTACTGCATGAAAACGAGGTTCCAGATCTCAATGACCTCATCACCGGTGCCGTTCACCAGCTCGCGACGTCCCTCCGCTCCGGGGTCGGGACCGCGATCGAAGTGGATCTCGGAACATGGGCCGCAGGGCCCGGTCTCGCCCATGGCCCAGAAGTTCTCCTCGTCACCGAAGCGCAGGATCCTCTCGGGAGGTGCGCCGACCTCTTCCCACAGGGCCGCCGCATCATCATCGTCGGTGTAGATCGTGAACCACAGCCGTTCGACGGGAAGCTCGTAGCCATCGACCAGGAGATCCCACGCGAACCTGATCGCTTCAGCCTTGAAATAATCACCGAACGAGAAATTGCCGAGCATCTCGAAAAAGGTATGGTGCCGGGCGGTATAGCCCACGTTCTCGAGGTCGTTGTGCTTGCCGCCGGCACGCACACATTTTTGTGAAGAACATGCGCGGGAGTACGCGCGTCGCTCGCGTCCGGCGAAGACATCCTTGAACTGGTTCATCCCGGCATTCGCGAAAAGGAGGGTGGAGTCACCGGCCGGCAACAGCGGCGAGGAGGGCAGCACCTCGTGCCCCCGAGCGGCGAAGAACTCAAGAAAGGTCGATCGGATCTGGTGGCTGCTCATCGGGCGCATGATCTTCTCTTTCCCTGTCTGCCGCGTATGCAGCGACGGCGGCGATTGCGTGATCGGCCGCGAATCCGCGGCCGATGAGGGAGCTTACCATCCGGGCCCGGCGCTGACCATCCCGCCACCACCCGTCGGGCATTCGCACCTCGAGACGACGCCGAGCCGTAGACAGGGCAGACTCGACCATGTCCGGTGAGAGCTTGGCCATCCGTTCGGCGAGCGCGGGTTCCACGCCCCGCCGTTCGAGCTCCGCGGCAATCCTGCGCGGACCCCAACCGCGGGATGTCGCCCGAACCTCGACGAACCGTTCCGCGACCTTCTCATCGTCCAGGAGCCGCAGCTCCCGGCAGCGGTCCAGGGCCCCCTCGATCTCGCTTCCCGAGTAGCCCTTTCGCTGCAGCTTGATTTCGAGCTCGCGCCGGAAGTGGTCGCGCCGCGACAACAGGTCGAGGGCCTTTTGGTAAGCGGATCGTTCGGTCACGAACCGTCGAGGTCAAGCGCCGCCGTCGCCGCCGAACTCGAAGGGCGACTCCTCCGAGAACGGGTCGAGAACGGGCTCGGTACCCAGCTCCAAAACTCCGTCCATCTCCTCGCGGGAAATGTCCGAGGTGGACTGGATGCCCTGGATCTTGAGCTTGAACTCGTCCGGGTTGGTCGCTCGCCTCAATGCCTCTTCGAGCGTGATGAGACCGTTCTTGTACAGCAGGTAGAGCGACTGGTCGAAGGTCTGCATTTGGTATTGGCTGGTGCCCTGGTTGATGGCATCCCGGATCAGCTTGGTCTTCTCCTTGTTCTCCACGCAATCGCGAATGTAGGCGGTGGAGATCAGGACCTCGACTGCCGGCACCCGGCCGAGGCCGTCGGCGCGCGGGAGCAGCCGCATCGAGATGATGGCCTTCAGGACCGCCGAAAGCTGGATGCGAATCTGCTTCTGCTGGTGCGGTGGGAAGACCGAGATAATGCGGTTGACGGTTTCGGTAGCATCCAGGGTATGGAGGGTCGAGAGCACGAGGTGGCCCGTTTCGGCCGCCAACAGCGCCGTTTCGATGGTCTCGTAGTCGCGCATCTCGCCGACCAGGATGACATCCGGATCCTGGCGCAGCGCCGAGCGCAGCGCGAGTGAAAACTGTTTGGTGTCCACATCCACTTCGCGTTGGTTGATGATCGACTTCTTGTCCCGGTGGAGAAACTCGATCGGGTCCTCGATGGTCATGATGTGCTCGATGCGACGGGTATTGACAAAGTCGATCATCGAGGCCAGGGTCGTGGACTTGCCCGATCCGGTGGTACCGGTGACCAGCACCAGCCCGCGCTGCTCTTCGCAGATCTTCTCCAGAACCGGCGGCAACATGAGCTCCTTGAAGGTCTGGATCCGCGCGGGAATCAGGCGCAGGACCAGACCCACCGATCCTCGCTGCTGAAAGATATTGCAACGGAAACGCCCGAGGCCGGGAACCGAGTAGGCGATATCCGTTTCGAGCGCATTCTTGAAGCGCTCCTTCTGCCGCGAGGACATCATCGAAAAGGCCATCGCGATGGTGTCTTCCTGCATCAATCGTTTGAACTCGGTCAGCACCTGTAGCCGGCCGTCGATCCGCAGCACAGGGTGAGCTCCCACTTTGATGTGGACATCCGAAGCCTTGCGCTCCACCGCCACCTTGAGAACATCGTTGATATGCATACTTCCCCCTTGGCTACTTCAGTATTTTACCGCAATTCCTGACCTGGCCCCTGTGACAGGGGCCAGGTCAGGAATTGCAGATACACTCTCCCGGTGAACGGCCTCACAATCGCCGTGATCGGTGGGTACCTGATCGCCCTTCTCCTGCTGTCCCGCGGCCGGGGGGTGGAAGGCGGTATCGACTACCTTCTCGCCGGACGGCGACTGACGCTCCCGGCCTTTGTGGCCACCCTTGTGACCACCTGGTACGGAGGCATCCTCGGCATCGGCGAGTTCACCTGGCGTTTCGGGATCTCGACCTGGCTCGTCTTCGGCGTCCCCTACTATCTTGCGGCGGTGGTCTTCGGGCTGTGGCTGGCGCCTCGGCTCAGAAGAAGCGGCGCCGTCACCATCCCTGATTTACTGGCCGATGCTTACGGTCGGAAGGCGGCCCTCACCGGAGCTGCGGCGGTCTACGCATCGACTGTTCCGGTGGCCTATGTACTGATGCTCGCCACCCTGCTAGCGTGGATCACGGGGTGGTCTCTCCCGGCGGCGACAGCGGCGGCAGCGGGGTTCTCTGCCTTCTACGTTGGGCTCTCAGGCTTCCGAGCGGTTGTGCGTACCGATCTCCTGCAGTTGCTACTGATGTACGGAGGCTTCCTGATACTCCTTCCGGTCGCCCTCGGCCACACCGGCGGCTTCAGCGGTCTGTGGTCTTCTCTGCCGGAGACCCACCGAAGCTGGGACGGGGGCCTCGGATGGCAGACAGTGCTTGTGTGGTACCTCATAGCCATGCAGACGGTGGTAGAACCCGCCTTCTACCAGCGCGTCTTCGCCGCCCGTTCACCCCGCGTCGCCCGCCTCGGCGTGTTGGTTTCGGTCGCGATGTGGGTGCTCTTTGATTTTCTCACCATTTTCTCCGGTCTCGCGGCCCGCGTGCTCCTCCCCAATCTCCAAGACCCGATGGCAGCCTACCCGGCCCTCGCCGAGCTCGTGCTCCCGCCGTGGGCGGCGGCTTTGTTCACCGTCGCACTCTTCGCCACCGTCATGTCGACCCTCGACTCCTACCTCTTCATTGCCGCCACCACCATCGGCCACGACCTCTCAAGCGGGCCCCTCGAAGCTCGATCAGAGAGGCGGCGGACCCGTCTCGGCCTCCTGATCTCGGCCGCCCTGGCCGCCCTCGGCGCCACCTTATTCAGCTCGGCGGTCCAGGTCTGGCACGACGTCGGTTCGGTGGTCACCGCCACCCTCATGCTGCCCGTTCTCGCCATCCACCTTCCAACCCGGTTCCGGCCGACCCAGAGCGGCGCGGTGACCGCCATGCTCCTGGCCGCAGCGACCGCAACCGGCTGGATCCTGACGGCGGGCCGAGCGGGCTACCCTTTGGGAGTGGAACCGATGTTCCCGGCTCTCCTGGTGTCGGCTTGCTGCCTGCTGGCCGACCGACTATTCCGCTCCCCTTCTTGACACCCGCAACGTTGTAGGGAAAGCTAGCTCACAAGCAAATGAACCTCGAGAGGCTCCAGATCTGCTGCGTGGCGCTGATGCTGCTCGTCGCTCCGGCAACGGTTGCGGAGGATGACCTCCAGGGGTCCGGGTCCAAGCCGCCGGCCAGCGGCTCCTCCGGCGAGATTTCGACGGCGCGCTTCGAAGGCTACCTGTGGAAGGACGCAGACGGCAACCCGCTCTCTTTCCAGTCGGATGAAGCGATCGAGGAGTTCCTCCGCACCGCCTCCGTCGTTTCTTCATCCAAGATCGGTACCGGCGTCACGCAGCCCCGAAAGCTGCTCCTGGCCGCGAACGACGTTCGGATCCACGCCGTGTTCAAGGATGTCGACGTGACCAGAAGAGATGTTCGGGAAAAGACCGCCGGTCGCGCAAAGTTCTACCGCTACTGGCGTGACTGGCACCTGTACGACGTCGCCGCCTACCACGTCGACCGTCTCTTCGGCCTCGACCGGGTCCCCCCGGCGGTTCGGCGAAAGGTCAGGCGGAAAGACGGTTCGGTCAAGATCTGGCTCGAGGGCACGGTGATGGACACCTACCGTCACGACCAGGCGATCCAACCACCGAGCATCGCCCGCTGGAACCAGCAGCGACAGATCATGCACATCTTCGACAACCTGGTGGCCAACCGCGACAGCAACCTCGGCAACATCTTGATCGACGGGAGCTGGCGGCTCTGGTTCATCGACTGCGGGCGCTGTTTCGGCGAGTCCTCGGAGCTCCTCTACCCGGAGACCATCACGCACTGTGACCGCGGTCTCTGGAACGCGATGCGGAATCTCGACGAAATCGAAGTCCGACGCCGCTTGAGCCCCTACCTCACCCGCTACGAGATCGACGCCATGCTCGGCCGTCGAGACAAGGTGGTCGCACACCTTGAGGAGTTGATCGACAAGTGGGGAGAAGAGCACGTCCTCTTTGACCTGCTCCCCACAACCGAGCCCGCCCCCTGGGCCGAACACTGATCCCATCGCGACTGCCGACCTCAGTCATGAACTGGTGAAATGCGGGTTAACGTACAATTCAACCGGGGAGGCGCTCATGCTGCCGGTTCTCGACAACGATCACATGCGAGAGGCGGACCGACACACGATCTCCGACCTCGGAGTCCCCAGTCTGGTGCTGATGGAAAACGCGGCCACCGGCGTGGTCGACGCCCTGCGTGGGCGGTTTCCCGACGTACAATCGATTCTGGTGTTGTGCGGCCGCGGCAACAACGCCGGCGACGGACTCGCCGCCGCCCGCCACCTCCACAACGGCGGACACGACGTTCGCGTGTTGCTCTTCGCCGAGCCCGACCGGCTGAGTCCCGACGCCGCCACCAATCACAAGCTTGCGAACGCATTCGGGGTCCCGGTCGAGGCCGTAGGCGGCGACGATCTCACGGCTCTCGACAAGGCGCTGGAGGAAGGTCCCCCGGATGTCGTGATCGACGCGCTCCTCGGCACCGGACTCGACCGCCCCCTCGCCGGGCAACTCGCCGAAGTGGTGGCGCGAATCGCAGACACCGGGTTGCCGGTCGTCGCCGTCGACGTGCCCACCGGGCTGAGCGGTTCCTTGACGGCGCTGCTCGGGCCGGTTTTGCCCGCCGAGCTCACCGTAACCTTTGCCGCCCTCAAGCTGTGCCATTCCCTCCCTCCGGCCTGCCTCCACTGCGGCGAGATCGTGGTCGTGGACATCGGTATCCCCCCGGCAGTGCTGGAGCGGGACTGCCGCGTCCACTGGACCGAGGCCGCCGACATCTCTCTGCTGCTGCCTGAACGGGACATCGACGCCCACAAGGGACATTTCGGACACCTCCTGATCGTGGCCGGGGCAGAAGGCCGGGGCGGCGCGGTGGCGATGGCCGGGGAAGCGGCAGTGGTTGCCGGATCCGGTCTGGTCACCATGGCCGTTCCCAGACCGGTGGTGCCGGTGGTCGATGCCGCATGTCTCGAGGCAATGACCCATCCACTGGAGGCGACCGACGACGGTGCCGTCGCCGGACCGGAGGGCCTCGAGGGTCTCCTTGATCGCGTGACCGCTGCGGTCGTCGGGCCCGGAATGGGTACCGGCGAGGGAGCGGCTCGAACCCTCGAATGGCTCCTTGGAGCGTGGTCCGGACCATTCCTCTTCGACGCCGACGCCATCAACCTGCTGGCCGGCCAACCGGAACGCCTGACCGAGAGGAAGATACAGCCCGTTTTGACGCCCCACCCGGGCGAGCTCGCACGTCTGCTCGGCCGCTCCATTGAAGACGTCATCTCGGACAGGGTGGCCGCCGCCCGTGATGCCGCGGCGCGCGCGCAGGCGGTGGTGGTTGCCAAGGGATTTCGGACGGTTGTGGCCGATCCCGAGGGTGAGGTGTGGATCAACCCGACCGGAGACTCCGGGCTTGCCTCCGGGGGGTCCGGCGACGTGCTCGCGGGCCTCATCGGAGCTCTCCTCGCGCAGGGACTGGAGCCGACCCGAGCAGCGATCGTGGGATCATGGCTCCACGGGCGAGCCGGTGAGGTCGGCGGAGAAATCTACCCGGTGGCCGTTCCCGCCGGAAGGCTCACGACCTTCGTGGCCCAAGCGTGGAGGGAGTTGCAGGAAACTTGACGCCGGCCGAGAGACACCGCACAGCGTCTGCCGAGGCCACCGAGGATCTCGGCCAGGATCTCGCGCGGCGGCTGCGGGCCGGGGACCTCGTCCTTCTCGAGGGTGAGCTCGCCGCCGGCAAGACGACTTTCGCCCGTGGGGTGCTCCGTGGTCTCGGCGGCGATCCGGACGAGGTGTCCTCGCCGACCTTCGTTTTGCTGCAGACCTACGACTGCAGCGCCTGGGGCATCACCTGCCTTCATCATGTCGACCTCTACCGCCTCGGCGACGACCTCGCCGACCTGCGGGAGGTTGGCCTCGAGGAGGTGCTCTCCGACCTCCGGGCCGCCGTGGTAGTCGAGTGGCCCAAGGGTATTCTCGCCACCTGGCTCCCGGACGACGCGAGAACCTGGAGAGTTGTGATCACAGCCGAAACCGACGATGCTCGCCGAATCGAGATCATCCCACCCGAGAATCAGTTTTGAGTTTTTAGTTTTGAGTTTTTAGGTTCGCGGCCTCCGGCCGTCGGACCACATCCGCTAGCGCAAATCTGCCGTCAGCCGGCGAGCATTCCACCATCGACGGGAATGATCGCTCCCGTCATCCACGAGGCGCCATCGGAGAGCAGAAAGGCGATCACCGCCGCCACGTCGGCGGGCGCGCCGACCCGACCCAGTGGATGGAGACCTCCCATCTCCCGCACCTGCTCCGGGCTCATCCCGCGCAGCGCATGAATCGGAGTGTCGACCACCGCCGGCATCACGGCGTTGACGCGGACCGCAGGCGCCCATTCGAGGGCGAGCGACCGGGTAAGTTGATTGAGGGCGGCCTTGGCGGCGTTGTATGCAGCCATGCCGGGGATTGCCTTCACCGCCAGAGTTGAAGAAACGTTGACGACCGCCGGTGAGGATCCCTCCCTCAGCAACGGGCCCAGCTCGCGGCACATCAGGAACGGGCCACGGACATTGACCCCAAAGACCTCGTCCCACGCCTCGGTGGTGGTTTCATCGAGTGCCGCCGTCGGCGCGATGCCCGCGCTATTGACCAGACCGTCCACGCCCCCCCATCTGGAAGCAACCTCCCGCGCAAGCGCAGACACTGACTGAGGATCCGCAACATCACACGGCCAGGCCCACGCCCGATCTCCAAGCTCTTCCGCCGCTACGGCAAGCGGCTCAGGACGACGGCCCACCAGGCAGACCCGGGCGCCATCGGCCACAAGCCGGCGCGCCGTTTCGAGGCCGATTCCGCTCGACGCCCCGGAAATAATTACTCTGGTGTCGCGTAGTGCAGTCATGTTCTCTCCCTCCCGGCACGACCTCGTTATGATGGGATACATCATGAACGAACCCCCGGCGGCATCGCATCATTCTCGCCTGTTACAACCCCTCCCGGCGGCCGGCATTCCTCCCAGCCGAAACCTTGACGCACGCCGCCTTGCCACGCGCTCGGAGGGCGACGCCGGACTGCTCCTCTTAGCCCGCATATCTCACCAGCTTCCTGCTGCGGGCGGCGATGCACCGCGCCCAGCTGTGTTTTCTCGCCTCAGGGTGCTCGACGTACCGCAAGTACGCACTTCGCGCCCCTCGGGTCGGAAACCCAACTGTGCACCGCACCTCGCCGCCCTCGCGACAAAACCCGGTGAGATATGCGGGTTAGCCCCCTGCCGCCGACTCGAAGACGCCCTGGCGACGAAACCGAAAGAAAACGCTATGGGCGCCCTGAGAGCGAAGGACCTTCAATGACTTCCGGGTGGATTCTCGGAACGCTGCTGCTCCCGCCGGCGCTGGCGGTCCTCGCGGCCGTTTTTCTCCGTCCGCACCGCCCCGGAGCAAACCTGGTGATCGGGCTCAACGCGATCTCGCCCGGCAGCGGGCTCGCTGCCATCGGTCGTCCGACGCTCGAGGTCCTCCTCGGGGTCCTTTTCGCCCAGGCGAGCTTACTCATCGTCGGTGGTGTTGACCACCTTGGATCGTACGTGCCGAGCATGGTAGTCGGCGGGATCTGGGCCCTGCTCCACACTCCCCTCAACCCGCTCACCCGGCCCGCCCTCCGCCACGAGGGCCGACTCGGGAGTCGGATCGCGGAAGATCCCTCCGCACCGCCCCCCAACCGACAGACGGCGGCACACGCCCCGCAGGAGGCCGAAACCGAAGTCGATGTCGGCTATTGCGTCGAGGTCGGCTGCTCCGAGTGCGGCGCCGCGGTCGAAGTTCCGGTCCTCCACCGCATGGCCCACTGCAAGTTCTGTGGCAGCAATCATCTGGTCGTCGGCCACGACGAAACCCTTCTCGTAGTGCTCCCCGCCAAGATCGAAAACGCGGCAACCCTCAGAGAGGCCGTCCTCGACCACTATCGATACCAACACTATCTCAAGCTCTACCGACGCACTGTCGCGCCACTTGCCCTTGCCGGGACCGATGTCGGACCCGGTGGAACGCTGATCAACCGCCCGGAGCTCGACGCCGTTGCCGCTCCCGTGGAAGCGGCTATCTCGAGAAAAGCGGACGCCTACCGCAGGAAACTCAACCACAAGCTCGTCGTCGGCCGGACCGAGTCATTTCTGGCACCCTACCGGCACGGAATGGGAACCCTCTACCAAGCCGCCTTCGGGCGCTCGCCTGGGGATGAGGAGAAGCAGCTCCATTTTGCCGTCGGCACAGTCGAAGCATCGACGCTGGCGACCTCGTCCATGGAGCTCCCCTCGATGGGCAAGTTGAGCTATCTCAAAGCCCTGAGACCGGCAGCTGCGTGCGGACCCGAAACCCGAACCCTGCCGTTGGACCTGGACGAGGAGGAATTGACCAGGGCGTTCGGCAACCTCGACCGACGCCGTCTGGTTCGGAACCTCCGAGTCATTCGCCTCGGCTCGGAATTCAACCGCGCGGTCTCGGCGATCGTGTGGCGTCCGTGGTGGATCGCCAAGGTGCGGGGCCCCGGCATCGACACGACTTTGCTGGTGGACGGAGGCAGCGGTTCGGTGGTGGGGCCCGCACCGGCACTCGATACCGCAATCCTGACCGACCTGCCCGCTGCGGCGCGCGAGCCTGGCGCGGGCCTGCGCTTCGTACCCATGGAATGCCCCACCTGCGGTCACGAGTTTGATTTCGACCCCGACGCCGTCCTCCACTTCTGCCACAACTGTAACCGCGTCTGCGGAGTGGAAGCCGGCCGCAAGGTGCAGGTTGCGTACGCTCACCTCCCTCTGCCCAAAGAAGGCAACTGGGACCTGCTCCCCTTCTGGCAGTTTCCCCTCCGCCTGCGCACCGCTGACGGAGAGCTGATCACCGATCTGATGCAGCTCAAGGACGGCATCGACGGCACCCTCGACCAGATCGGCGAGGATGCCCCGATTAGGCAGCACGGCCTGTTCATCCCGGCGTTCCGGTGCATCAATCCCCGTCTGATGGCCACCGCATTCAACCGGCTCTTCCTGTTCACCATTCGCCAGAGCCCGCCCAAGGCTACCACCCGGTTCCCGCTCCATGAACAACCGCGACCCTGGTCCGTGGGTCTGGCAGAGGCGGAGGCCCGCGGGTTGGCCCCCCTGTACCTTGCCAACGCGTTCAACCGTCGCGACCTGACCCGGGCCAACGTTCACCAGGTGGCGTCGTGGCTCTTCGGCGCCCGTCAGGAGGCGGCCGGCCGGCTCGCCTATCTTCCGGTGCCACGAATCGTCACCGAAGTTTTTCGACAGTATGTCGGGCGCGGCGGTAGTCGGGCGGTGCGCCGGGCGACCGGCCGCGGTTGAGACCAACGCTCATCTGGGTTATCCTGATCGCGACCCACCGCGCTGGCGGAAACCGGAGGACATATGGCCGCAGAAATTTTCACCGAAGACTGGGCACAGATCTGGAACGACAAGATCAACGAAAACGAGAACTACAAGAAGGCCGCCACCAAGTGGGAGGGGGCCATTGGGATGCTGATGACAGCCGACGCCGACATGGGTATTCCAGAAGAACGCATTGTCATTGCCGATCTCTGGCACGGTGACTGCCGAGGCGCCAAGGCCGCCACCGCCGCCGATCTCGAGGAGACGCCGTACCTGATCAAGGCAGTGCCCATTGCCTGGAAAAGCGTATTGGCCGGGAAGACCGACCCCATCGTCGGCCTCATGGGAGGCAAGCTCAAGCTCGCCAAAGGCAGCATGTTTGCTCTCCTGCCCTACGCAAAGGCGGCGAAGGAGCTGGTGCAGTCGGCCATCAACGTCGAAACCACCTTCCCCGAAGGTTGGGATTAGGCTAGATCCTGACGGAGCGGATAGCGCAGATTGCCGCCCTGCGGCATTGCGCCGACTCCGGTCTCGTCTCTCCAAATGGCTGAATTGCACTCCTGGCCGATCAATAAGCCCTTTAAACAGTGTGATTAAGCAATTCTTGCCGCTTTGCGGCAAGAATTGCTTGACATTCATGCCGCAGTGCGTTATATTTTCCCTGTGATCGATGCCGCATGGCGGCAACAAAACGAGCGACAGTCCGGCGCGACAGCGCCACAAACGCCGGAGAGAGCCGGCAGGGAGGCACGAATGATGGCAAAGAAGAAGGCGAAAGAGCTCCAGAACGACATCATGGATTCAGCGCACAAGGTGTGGCTCGCCGGTCTCGGAGCAATGTCGGTGGCCGAGGAGAAGGGCGGCGAGTTCGTCCAGGGACTGATCGACAAGGGTCAGAAGCTCGAAACGCGCAGCAAGCAGGAGATGGAGAAGGCCAAGGGTACAATGGCCGGCGTCAAGACCATCGCCGAGAGCTACTGGGAGACCTTTGGACGCACTCTCGATGACAAGTTGACCCTGGTCATCCACCGCATCGGCGTGCCGACAAAGGAAGAGATCGAGACGCTCACCAAAAAGGTCGAGGACCTCACCGTGTCGATCGACAAGCTCCGCGTCAAGGGAACGGCCAAGCCCGCCGCCCGTACCGCGAAGCCCAAGGCCGCATCCACTGCAAAGAAGCCGGCAGCAAAGAAGACGACGACCACAACCAACAAGTAGACCGAGAATCCTTTCCATCCCATCACGGCGCCGCTCAGCGGCGCCACTTTTTTGCCGATTGCGCTCGACCTGTCATTGGGCTAGGCTCGAGACATGAGCGAACGCATTGCGATTGTCGAAGACGAACAGAACATCCGCGACAATGTCACCTTCGCCCTCGAGCGGGAGGGGTACAGGGTTGACGCTTTCGGCGATGGCGGCGCCGCTTGGGAAGCCTTTCAGAACGTTCTCCCCGATCTCGCGATCCTCGACATCATCATGCCTCGGATGGATGGCCTCGAGCTCTGCCGCAGGCTCCGCGCTCTCTCAGAAAACACGCCGATAATTTTTCTCACGTCGCGGGACGAGGAGTTTGACCGGGTACTCGGGCTCGAGCTGGGGGCCGACGACTACCTCTGCAAACCGTTTTCAATGCGCGAGTTGCTGGCTCGGGTCAAAGTTCTATTCCGCCGAATCGCCCTCAGCCGCGAAGCTGCAGCCGGAACCGAGGAGGAGCTGTTGCGTCTCGGCGACCTCGAGCTCGATCTTCGGCGCTATACCGCGCGTCTTGGAGAGACAACGATCCCCCTGACGGTCACCGAGTTCATGATCCTCCATGCCCTCGTCCGCCGTCCGGGGCACGTCAAGACCCGCGAGCAGTTGATGAACGAAGGATATCCCCACGACACCTTCGTCTCCGACCGTACGATTGACTCGCACATCAAGAGGATCCGCAAGAAATTCTGCGCCGTGCGGACCGATTTCGAGGGTGTCGAAACCGTCTACGGCCTCGGCTACCGCTACATGGAGGGGCCGTGACGAAGGTGCCACGCGACCACCATCCATGAATCTGATCCCCCGCCGCCTCTCTCGGATTTCGGTACGCCTGCTCGCCTTCAATGTTCTACTGGTCTTCCTCCCCGTCGGCGGGGTGCTGGTCCTCGATACCTACGAGCGCCACCTGCTCGAGGCACAGGAGCGAACCATGGCCCAGGAGGGTCGTCTGCTGGCGGCCGCCATCGAGGCCCGAGACCGGCTCCAAGGCGAAGATGCCCGGCGGATTCTGATCCAACTCGGACAGCGTCAACTGGCGCGGCTGCGAGTCGTGGACGTCAATGGTGAGGTGGTGGCCGACTCGGCGCTTCTGGGACCAAGGCGGGAGACCGGCGACCCGGCTTTCGCGAGGACTGACCCCGCCTCCGACCCGGGGCTCCTCTACCGCATCGGCTCGTTCCCCGTCCGGTTCCTCCGCGCCCTGGGCGAAGGCGCGGAAACGCCCGATTCAACCGCCGAGGACAGCTCGACCCTGCTTGCCCGAGCCGAGATCCGAGACGCCCTCGCCGGTCGATACGGCGCCGCAACCCGTATCAACCCCGGAGCGAACCTGTCGGTGACTCTCCATATCGCTATTCCGATTCGCATTGAAGGGGTGGTCGAGGGAGCGGCGCTGGTCACTCAATCCACGGGCCGAATTCTCCAGACCCTCCATGCCGTTCGCCTCGACATCTTCAAGGTATTCCTACTCAGCCTCGGCGCCGCGGTGGTCCTCAGCCTCCTGGCCGCCACGACGATCGCCCGTCCCCTGGCGCGGCTGCGCCGGCGGGCGGAGGCAATTCTCGACCGGAGGGGACGCCTCCAAGGCGGGTTTGCGCCCAGCGCACGTCGGGACGAGATCGGTGATCTCGAACGGGCGCTCGCCAAGCTCACCGCCCAGCTCGAGGAACATCTCCGGTCAACCGAGGCGTTCGCCGCCGATGTTTCCCACGAGTTCAAGAACCCTCTCGCCTCCATCCGCACGGCGACCGACATGGCCCTCGAGGTCGACGAGCCGGCCGAGCGCCGCCGTTTCCTGATGATGATCCAAAAGGACATCGCTCGCATGGAGCACCTCCTCAGCGAAGCACGCGAAATCTCGCGCATCGATGCCCGATTGGATGATGACAACGGCGGACCCGCAGCGCTCGACCAACTCCTTCCGGCCCTGGTCGACGCCTTTCGCCTGCGCGTCGGAAAGAACGGCCCGCGGTTCGACCTCGCTCTGGCAGACGCCGACGTGGTCGTCCCGGCCTCCCCCGACCGCCTCACTCAGGTCTTCGAAAACCTCATCGACAACGCGGTCAGCTTTTCCCCGCCCGATGGGACGGTCACGGTGGCATTGCGCGTCGACGATCGCAGGGCGGAGGTCACTATCGCGGACGAAGGACCGGGAATTCCGGAGGAGCATCGCGATCGGATTTTTTCGCGGTTTTTCAGCTATCGACCCGACGGGGCGCCGGACCGTGGCCACACGGGCCTCGGCCTGGCCCTGGTGCGAGCGATCGTCGAGTCCTATGGAGGCGCCGTCACCGCCGAACCACGAAGCGACGGGGGCACGAAGATCGTGGTCGACCTCCCGATTCTCAATCAGTGATAGGATCCCATGGCGGCGGTCACTGGTGGCCCTCTACGGCGACCGCCTCCAGCTCGCATTTCTCGCCACGTCGCGTCGCGAGGCCCGCGAGAAGCCGTGGAATGTGGTGTTCTTGACCTGAGGGCCGCGGAGTCGTACTCAACAGTACGTCGAGCAGCCCGATGGGAGAAAACGCCGCAGATCGGGGCATATTGCAGGCCACAGTAGCGTTGTGGTGATATGTACGGGCGAGACCAACCAGGCGCCTCGGACGGTGACGTTCGCGGCCCTGTACGAAGGGATGGAAACCCATGATCGTCGGAGTCGTCAAAGAGAGCTTCCCGGGCGAGGACCGGGTTGCCCTGGTGCCGGCGGTGCTGCCACAGCTCGGCAAAGCCGGAATCGAGGTGTTGATCGAGAGCGGAGCCGGGGCCGCCGCAGGCTACCCGGATTCGGACTTCAGTGACAAGGGGGCCACGGTCCTCTCCGGTCGGTCCGAGGTCTATGAACGCGCCGACGCCGTGACCCAGGTTCGCGCGTTCGGCGCCAACCCGGAAGAGGGACGTGCCGATCTCGACCTGATGCGGGAAGGTCAAGCGGTGATCGGAGTTTGTGAGCCGCTCACTTCCAGCGATGCGAACCGTGCGATGGCGGAGAAGGGAATCACTCTTTTCTCGATGGAGATGATGCCCCGCATCACCCGCGCCCAGAGCATGGATGTGCTGTCGTCAATGGCTACTATCGCCGGCTACAAGGCAGTGCTGATCGCGGCCGATAATCTCCCAAAAATGTTCCCGATGATGATGACCGCCGCGGGCACCATAGCTCCAGCGCGAGTTTTCGTTGTTGGCGCCGGTGTTGCCGGCCTTCAGGCCATCGCCACCGCGCGAAAGCTCGGTGCGGTCGTGCATGCTTATGATGTGCGCCCGGCGGTGAAGGAGCAGGTGGAAAGCCTCGGCGGCAAGTTCGTCGAGCTCGAGCTCGAGACCGGATCCTCGGAGGACGAAGGCGGCTACGCCAAGGAGCTCGGCGAGGACTTCTATCGCAAACAACGCGAGATGATGCTGAAGGTGGTTGCGGAAAGCGACGTCGTGATTACGACCGCCGCGATCCCCGGAAAAAAGGCCCCGATCCTCGTGACCGCGGAAATGGTTCGAGGTATGCGCCTCGGTTCGATGATCATCGACTTGGCGGCTGAGCGCGGAGGCAACTGCGAGCTCACCCGTGCAGGAGAGAATGTGGTCGAGGGCGGGGTCACCATCGTCGGGCCCATCAATCTCCCGGCCAGCATCCCGTATCACGCGAGCCAGATGTATGCAAAGAATATCGCCACCTTCCTCCTCCATCTGGTCGACGAGGGCAAGCTGGTGATCGATCGTGAAGACGAGATCACAAACGAAACGCTGATCACCCAGGGCGGACGGGTGGTGAACAAGAGAGTCCTCGAGGCTATGGGCGCCCCGAGCGAAGGGAGAGAGTCGTCATGAGCAGTCTGGTTATGTTGATCACAGTTTTCGTGTTGGCGATCTTCGTCGGCATGGAGATCATCACCAAGGTTCCGCCAACCCTGCACACCCCGCTCATGTCGGGCTCCAACGCCATTTCGGGCATCACCATCATCGGTGCGCTGATCCTCGCCGGCGTTCTGAAAGGGCAGCCTGGCTACAGCCAACCAGCGCAGATCATGGCCTTCGTTGCCGTCATCTTCGCCACCATCAACGTCGTCGGCGGGTTCCTGGTCACCCACCGCATGCTCAAGATGTTCCAGCGGAAGTAGGCGGTCAAACCCATGGACATGCAGAACCTCACAAACATCGCTTACCTCGTCGCGGCGGTTCTCTTCATCCTCGACCTCAAGATGCTCGCCCACCCGCGCTCAGCCGTGCGCGGGAATTACCTTGGTTTCATCGGTATGCTCATCGCCATCGCGGCGACCTTGGCGAGCGGACGCTGGGACTGGACCTTCATCATTCTCGGCATCGCCATCGGTTCGGTCATCGGTGCCGTGGCCGCCCTCAAGGTGAAGATGACCTCGATGCCCGAGCTGGTCGGCCTCTTCAACGGTTTCGGCGGCGCAGCCTCGGTGCTGGTCGCGGGCTCGGCTTTGGTCGCCACCTACTCGGCGGTTGCCGCGGGCACGATTGCCGGCGATTTGCAGATGAAGGTCGCAACCGTGATCTCGGGCATCATCGGCTCGGTGACCTTCTTCGGATCCTACGTGGCCTTCGGAAAGCTGGCCGAGTTCCTGTTCGTCAAGTGGAAGCTCCACCCTTGGCAGAGGGTCGTCAAGTACGGGTTCTCCCTGCTGGTTACGGCTGGTGGACTCTGGTACGGGCTCAGTTTGGAACTCAGCTCGCTCTCGCTGATCCTCATGCTCTCCGCAGTTGTCATCGGCGGCCTCCTCCTGCTCAAGAACGAACGCTTCCCTGGCTTGAACGCGATCAAGATCTTGAGCGCGGGTGCGGCAATCGCTCTCGGCATTTTCGTTGTGCTCGACCCATCCAACACCCTTCTCTACTGGGTGCTCGTGGGGGTCGCGGGGGTTCTCGGCGTGATCCTCACGATGTCCATCGGCGGCGCCGACATGCCGGTTGTGATCGCCCTCCTCAACTCGTACTCCGGCCTCGCTGCGGCAGCCACCGGGTTCGTGATCAACAACACGGTCCTGATCATCGCCGGGGCGTTGGTGGGCGCATCCGGGATCATCCTCACCGGCATCATGTGCAGGGCGATGAACCGTTCGCTGGCAAACGTGCTCTTCGGAACCATGGGTCCCACCGCCGACACGCCCGACGCCGACGAGGTCTACCGTACGGTCAAGTCCGCCTCCGCCGACGAGGTTGCAATGATCCTCGAGGTAGCGCAACGGGTCGTCATCGTACCGGGTTACGGCATGGCCGTAGCGCAAGCTCAGCACGCGGTTCGGGACGTCGCCAACTTCCTCGAATCCAAGGGCATCGAAGTGGAGTTCGCAATCCACCCGGTTGCGGGGCGCATGCCCGGCCATATGAACGTCCTGCTCGCAGAGGCCGACGTACCCTACGACCAACTCAAGGAGATGGACGAGATCAACCCAACCATGGCCCAAGTGGACGTGGCGATCGTGCTCGGCGCCAACGATGTGGTCAACCCCGTGGCACGCACCGACCCTTCGAGCCCAATCGCCGGCATGCCGATCATCGACGTCGACAAGGCTCGCACGATCGTGGTGATAAAGCGCAGCTTGAGCCCGGGCTTCGCCGGCATCCCCAACCCCCTCTTCGCGCTGGACAACACCCTGATGTTCTTCGGCGACGGCAAGAAGGCGATGCTCGACCTGCTGGCAGCGCTCAAAGAACAGTGAACGGAAAACCGTTCAACCGCCCGCCCCTCGGCGGGCGGTTTTTTGCGATAATATCCGGCGATGATCGACAAGATTCGCATTTTCCTGTTGTTCACTACTGTTCTCGGCGCGAGCATCTGCAGCAGCGCGAGCACCGTAGAGATTTTGGTGGACCAGTCGGACACCATGTGGGGGAACCTCGAGTCCGGTCGTCCTCGCTTCGTCGCGGTTCGGATCGCCCTGGAGAATTTCATTCTGTCGCTGGCGCCGGCCGACTCGGCGACACCGGAGATCGGGATGCGAATCCTCGGTGGGCTTCGCAGCCGGACCGAGTCCGAGTCCTGCGAGGACACGCGGCAGGTTTTGCCGATCGCCGCGGTTGAGCCTCAGGCCTGGTTGGATGCGCTCGCAGGCATCTCTCCCCAGGGGCGTCGCGGTTTGGTGCGAGCCGTCATTCAGGCGGCCAGTGGGTTCCCAAAAAAGCCCGGCCGGCGCCGAATCGTGGTGATCACATCCGGCAGCGAGGAATGCTATGGAGATGTGGCGGAGGTCGCGGCGGCTCTCGAAGACGAGCTTGGTTCCGTCGATTTACGAATCATCGGCCTTCGCCTCGACCCGACCACGGTTACCGGTTTCAAGGAGGTCGCACCCACTCGCAACGTCACCGACACCGCACACCTGGTCGAGGCTCTGAGTTGGGCGGTGCTTCCCCCGAATCCCGGTCCCTGGAGACCGCAGACGGTCGAGTTCCGATTCACGCGTGGCGGCAGGACGATCTCCCAGACCGAAGTGGTCCTGGAGAGCACGGTCGGAGGAGAACCGGTCCCGGTGACCCTCGAAGAGGGCGCGGCGCGGGTTCGCCTGGCGCCCGGTTGCTACGGGGCAGCCGTCACAACGGCCGGTGGACCGGTCCAGGAGCTTGCGGGAATCAGGGTGGCCGGCGGCCAGAGTTCATACAAGATCGACATCTCCCCTGCCGCGGAGGTCACCATGGAGATCGACCCGCCAATCCCTTTGTCGGGAGACACCGCCTTCATCCAGTATTGGGGAGCGCCCACGGGATCCAATTGGGTGGCGTTGGGCGCAGCCGGCGCCCCCCTCTTTGAGTACGTCGGTCTCGCCAAGGCTTCAGGACCTCGAGGTGAAATAGGCATCTCGCTTCCTGCCTCCCCATCCACCCTCGAGGCTCGCTTCGTCCACGAGCACGAAGACGGGCTGCTCCAGGTCCTCGGACGCGTTGGCTTCGAGAGCCGCAAGCCTGCTGCGACCCTCGACGTCCCAGAGAAGGTGGAGAACCGCTCCGAACTCACTGTCGACTGGACCGGGCCGTCCCTCCCGGGGGATCACATCACCGTCACCCGGGCGAAGGCGCCGCCGACGGATTATGCTGCGTGCATCTTCCCCGGCGCCGAGACCCGGGCCAACCTGGTTGCTCCGGTCGTTCCGGGCAGATATGTCGTACGCTACGTTTCGGCCGTGGGCCAGGTCCTCGCGCAGTCTCAACTGAACGTTTTCGAGGTGCTGGCGACCCTTGACGGGCCGGCCGACGTCATGCCCGGAGCAGAGATCGCGGTGACGTGGACCGGGCCGAATGAAGAACAGGACCACCTCACAATCACGCCTCTGGAGGCGCCAGGGGACGAGTACCTGAGCTGGTCACCCACCGAAAATGGTAGTCCCGCTCTCCTCCGGGCGCCGAAGACCCCGGGGGAGTACGAACTTCGTTATGTTCGCGACGCCGACGGGGAGATCCTGGCCAGAGCGGCCATCACGGTTTTCACCACCGCAGTGACCGTCCAGGCCCCCCCAACGGCTCAGGCCGGTACGAGGTTTGAGGTTGTGTGGACCGGCACGCCGGCGGAAGGGGACTTCCTCACGATCGCACCGGCCGGGTCGAAACCGCGCCGCCACCTCGACTGGGCGACCGCGAACGTCGGCAGCCCCCTGACGCTCGCCGCGCCCTTCAATCCGGGCGACTACGAGGTCCGCTACATCTCGGGCAAGGATAAGAGCATCGTCGCCAGCAGTCCTCTCACGGTTTACTGAGCTCATCATGCTCTTGGACGCCCCGACAACGATCGACGAATCGCTGTGCGAGCAACCTGTTACCCTGTCTCGGCGGCCAACCCATCGGCAAAACGCGCGTATCTCATTGGGGCCGTAACCCCAGGGAGCCGCCGGCGAAATAACCGAGAGCGAACATTCTCGAGGTGAACCATGACCCGAAATCGTCTGACTCTTCTTCTTCTATTCTTTCTGGCAGGGACCCTCGCGGCTGAGAACCAGCCTCTGGCCCTCAGCGCGAACGTGGAGGCCCTCGGCCGAGGTTCCGGAGGCACGGTCATGGGTGTCGTCTTCCAGATCGCTCCGGAGGATCGGAAGCGAGCCGGCGAACGGGTTCGGGTCCTGCTCACTCTCCATAAGGAGGGCGAGATCGTCGATCGGCACAGTGCAGTCGTGTCTGTCCAATCCGACGGCAGCGTCCTGCTCTACCGGGAATGGACCCCCGGTTCTTACGAGCTCCAGCTCCAGATCGCCTCGCTCACCGGCACATCGACCGGCGTGTGGTTCGGCGAGGTCGAGGTCCCGGATGCCGAGACCCCATTCGAGGCCCCCGAGGGCGCGACCACCGACGGAATCGCCCTCACACTCACACCGCCCCGCGAAGAAGCAGTCAGCTTTCGCCCTCCGCCGAATATCGGCGCCATCGGTGCGGTTCAACTCGAGGTGGACGCACCCGAGAACACCGCTTCGGTGGAGTTCTTTCGTGACGGCGACACGGTCGGCAAACGGAACCGCGCTCCGTGGACGGTTTCCATCCCCCTCGGCGAAATCATCCGGCGCACCCAGGTCAGGGCG
Organism: Thermoanaerobaculales bacterium; assembly: GCA_048061535.1. Lineage (GTDB taxonomy): Bacteria > Acidobacteriota > Thermoanaerobaculia > Thermoanaerobaculales > Sulfomarinibacteraceae > Sulfomarinibacter. The sequence continues at coordinate 21,978 of JBGMRN010000032.1, forward strand.
GTGGCCCGTGACGCCAGTGGCCGATTCCTGGGCGAGGACGCCCTCATCCTCAACAACCCCACTGGTCAGATCGGGGTGGAGATCCTGCTCGCGCCGGAAGACACGATCAAGGATGGAAAGCGAACGATCACGGTAGCTGTCAACGGAGGCAAAGACATCCAGCAGGTGAGCCTCCACCTCGATGACAAGATGGTGGCGCGGTGGGCCGCGTGTCCTTGCGTGACCGAAGTCCGTGAAAAGGATCTCCAGCGGGCGACCATCCTCGCGGCCGAAGCGGTCGATGCGCAGGGGACCAGGGGGGACTCGGTGATGACCATCGCAGGCGGTGGCGGCGGATTCGTCGGTTCGGTAAGAGTCGAGCTCGTTGAGCTGCCGGTGGTGGTGCTCGACGAACACGAGGTCCCGGTAACGGGGCTCGAACAGACCGCTTTCACGGTCATCGAAGACGAGCAACGGGTGGAGATCGAAGGCTTCGGCACCACCGAGGACCTCCCACTTTCGCTGGCAATCGCAGTCGACACCTCGGGGTCGATGGTCGAGGATTTCCCCCAGGTCCGCGCCGCGGTAGCGGGTTTTGTCGATGAGCTCCTCGAGGAGGGCGACCAGGCGGTGCTGATCCGGTTCTCCTGGGACGCCAAGGTGGAGGTGGCCTGGACCGACAACATCAAGTCTCTGGCCGGCAACCTAGATATGGTGACCCCAGAGGGAGGGACCTCACTCAACGATGCGGTTGTCCGCTCCCTCGAACAGTTCCGGGGCCGCCGCGGCCGTCAAGCGGTGGTCCTGCTCACCGACGGCGAAGACACGACCTCCCGAACCGACTGGAGTGTGGCGAAGCGCTTTGCGCACACGATGCGCATCCCGATCTTTCCCATCGGGATGGGAATCGGCAAGCTCGACCTCGGAAGCCGGCGGATTCTCAAGAGCCTCGCCGCCGAAACCGGGGGCGAGGTCTTCTTTCCGAAGCAGGTCGAAGAGCTGCCGGCGGTCTACGACCGCATCGCCACGCTGCTCCGTTCGCAGTACCTCCTGTGGTACCGCTCCCCATCGGACAAACCGGTTGAGGAGTTCCGTGCGATCGAGGTCAAGATCGACGACCCTGCCCTCAGCGTCCG
>JBGMRN010000033.1:0-17517 GCA_048061535.1 Thermoanaerobaculales bacterium
TCCATCGATGTAGTAGTCGAAGTGCCAGAGAAACCTGGCGGTTCCCCCGGTGTCGTTGAGGGTGATCGAGAGGTATCCGCCGTAGTCTGCGTACGGATGATCCGGACCGTCATAGACACTGGGCCCGTGGCACTCGTCGAATCCGTTCCCAGCCGTTGGGTCAGGGTAGCAAACCCCACGGGGCAAAAAAAAGGGCCCCCGGCCCCGTGGCGCCGGGGCCGAAGAGACGATTCAGAGTCTCGTCAGAAGCGGATTCCGACCGAGAAGCGGAAGGTCCGCGGCCGCTGATAGTCGTTCGGGCCTTCTGGATTCCCGAACTCGTCCCCTTTCGCCCAGTTCGTGCCCTCGACGGGCGTCTCGGAGAAGGGGTCGAATGTCGCCATACCGGAGTTGGTCGCGTCATCCACCGACGTGTTGCCGTCGATCACCGCCGACTCGTTGAAGACGTTGAGCACCTCGGGCTGCAGGAAGATCTCGAGCTGGCCGCCACCGATGTTGATGAAGAACGAGTAGTTGATGGCGAGGTCGGTGCTGGTGACGTCGTCCCACCGGAATTCTCCGCGCTTGGAGAAGAAGTAGGTCTGGTATCCGGGGTTCCCGGCGTAACCGAAGGAGTCGGGATCGCCGACGACAGGCACCGTGTCCACGTCACCGGTCGCGCTGTACGGCGAGCCGCTCCAGAAGCTCTGCAGCAGGCTGACGGACAGGTTGTGGTGCGTGCTCGCGATCACATCCCACACGACCCAGCCACGGAACTTGTGGCGCTGGTCGATGCTCAGCCAGCCGTTGGGGGTGTTCCAGGACGATTCCTTGTACTCCTGATACTCGAGGATGCCGGAGGGGACCGGACCGGAGCCGCCGGTCTCACCGTTGAAGTTACCCTCGGCCTTGGAGTAGGTATAGGTGGCGCCGAACGACCAGCGCGAGCCGATGCGATAGTCGAATCGGGTCTGGAGGGCGCTGTACTTGCGGGTCAGGCCGGCGTCGTAGTTGACGTAGAGCGCCTGGTCGATGTAAGACTCCGTGTTCGGAATCTGGACGCTACGATTCGGAACGATCTCCGAAGCGTAGAAGCTGCCGTACTCGCGACGGACCAGGTCCGCACGCAGCACGCCGCGCGTGCCGAGGCGGTACGAGGCGCCGAGGGTGAACTCGTCACCGTAGGGCGAGCTCAGGCCTGTGGAGATTTTCGGCGACAGGCCAGGCATGTCGTACCAGAAGGCCCAGTCAGTGTTGGTCGGCCCACCGTAGACGTTGAGGAACCAGTCGAACATCGCCGTCATCGCGTCGAAGTTGGTCGGGTACTCAGGCGTGCCGGCAATGATCTCCGGACCGACGTAGAGGAAGCCGGCCCAGGTGGGCTGGCCGCCGAGCGAGCCACTGTCGCCGATCGTGTTGGCGATGGAGGTCACGTAGCGGTTGGCGCCGGCGTTGAGGATGAGCTTGCCGTCACCCATGACGTCCCAGGACGCTGACAGGCGCGGACTGATCCGCGAGTCGTCGACGACCGCGGTACCACTCTGGTCGGTGCCCTTGTTCTGGTCGTAGCGCAGACCAAGGTTGACCGTCCAGCGGTTGGAAAGCCGCCAGGTGTCGTTGACGAACGCCGAGTTGGTCGTGAACTTGTCACCCTGCGATGGCTGGAGAACTTCACCCCAGATGATGAAACCACCGCCGGGGGCGATCCGCACCAAGGGATTCCCGGGCTCGGAGTAGTCCGAGTTGACCAACGAGTAGTAGATGTAACCCGAGGCCGACTGCCAGTTGTCGGCTTGCCGGATGTCGTCGAACCTGTCAAGTCCGACGACGATATCGTGGGTGCCTCCGCCGTTGACGAACCACGAGCCCTTGGCGTAGATGTTCTCGTTGTTGCGCATCTCGTCGGTGCACTCAGGCCGCGCCGAGGAGTTGCAGAAGATGGGCGCGTTGAAGGCAACGCCGTTGCGCGGTTCCCAAATCGGGGTCGCGCCGAGGCGTGAGTCGTCACCGCCCCCGCCCACGAACGTGAACTCACGCTTGGAGTAGAGTCCTTCGAGGAAGAAGCTGTCGGAGAGCACGCCGTTGTAGGTGAAGGAGTAGGCGTCGAGTGGAAGCTCGCGAGAGGGAACGATGTGCAGGGTGTCGGCCGGGGTGAAGAAGGGGTTGTTTGTCTGGGTGCGGTCGATCTTCATGTAGCTGGCCATCAGGCGGTGGCTCGGGTTGAGCGCCCAGGTGAGCTTGCCCTCGTACCGATCCTCGGTGTCGCTGGTGGGGTAGGAGACGCCCGCTTCGGGCTGCCCCGGGGTCACCAGCTGATCGGTCTCCGACAGATCGCGGCTGCGGCCTGCCAGGAAGAACCACAGCTTGTCGCGCATGATGTAGCCGCCGAAGGTGGCCTCGAAGGTGGTGTTGGTCTCGTCCGCCTGGTCGGTCGTCAGTGGAGTCTCGCCTTCCCAGCTTTCGTTGCTGAAGTTGGAGCGGAACGAGCCCGAGAACTGGTTACCTCCGGACTTGGTGACCATGTTGACCACGCCACCGGCGAAGCGGCCGTACTCGGCCGACATGTTGCTGGTCATGGTGGTGGTCTCGAGCACCGCGTCCTCGATGTACATGTTGAAGGGCTGGCCGCGGACGTTCTCGTTCATGACCACGCCGTTGAGAGTGTAGAGATTCTCGTAGGACTGGGCGCCGGAGATGGTGGTGTTGCCCCCCGGTCCGGTAGCCGAGGTACCGGCTGCCAGACCCACCGCGGCCTGCAGCGTCCGTCCCACCGGCAGCTTCTCGAGCGTTGACAGCTGCATGGTCTCGGAGCCCTGGGCGCCTGTGCTCACGGTCTCGTACTGGCCCGTGACGACAATCTCTTCGCTCATCGCCTCGGGGTACATGATCGCGTCGAGAGTACGTGGCTGGCTGGTCGAAATCCTGACGTCGTACTCGAGAGTCGCGAACGACGCGAGCTCGAAACGCATTTTGTAGTCACCGCCAGGCAGGAACGGGATCTTGTAGTCGCCCTGGACGTTGGTGACCGTCGACTTCTCTCCCTGCAAGGCGGGAGACGTGGCGGTGACCCTGACTCCGGGCATCGGTTGACCCTCGTAGACCACCCGGCCCTGGATCGAACCGGTCTGCGCGCTGGCCGTCCCCGCGATTGCGAGCGCGAGAATGGCCACCGCAAAAACGAATAGATGGGATTGCAACCTCATCCGAACCTCCAAAAATGAATGGTTAATTGAATGGGGAGCCGTGTCCACCGACTCACAGTGAATCGGCGCGACCATTTTTGTGCCCCCGTGATGCGTGACAATCTCTGACCCCTCCTTCCGTGAGACATCATACCCTATACTCTCTTGGCCCTTATTGCAATATCAATACCAACCCTGATGACGTCGCGAGTTCGTTGTCGCGGCCGATTTGTCCGAATTCTCGGACGCGCGTCCAACGCCTCGGATGCGGCTGGGTCAATCTCCCGGTACGGCCCGGGTCAGCGCGGCGTACGAAGACTGCCGGGTCACCGGATCGAGCAGGCCGACAACCAACTTGTGGGTACCGGCCTCCATCAGCAGCCCGAGGTCGGCCACGTACGACTCGTGCCGCCTCGTCTCGTAGTCGGAGAGGGGCATCCGAATCTCGAACTCCCGCCGCTGGACATCCGCCTGCCGCCCCGCGAGGTTGCGGTTGGTGATGAAGAGGGCTAGTCGGCCGACATACTCGTCGCCCTCGGGCAGCAGCGCCACCGATGTGATCGGGAACCGGACCTCGATGGGGAGGATCCACCTGTCGTCCCCGGTCGGCCGAGTCGCGCCGGCGGAGATCTCGAGCCCCATCGGGTTGTGGTCGGGGGTTACCATGAGACCGCTGAGCACTGCTTCCTGGACGGTGGTCTCGAGCGATTTTTCGACGTAGGTTCGGCGGTAGACCAGCCGGTATGCGGGATGGTTCGGCAGCTCGACGTCGACCCGGTGGACCGTGTCGGCGCCGCTCGATGAGATGGTGTAGCCGAGCGAATAATAGGTAAAGAGGTCGTCGCGCAACTCCTTCAACCCCCCGGTTATGTCGTTGGTGTCGAGGATCGCCCGGCCGCCGGTGCGCTCGGCCATGATCTGGAGCGGCTGCTGGTGGTTGATGACGTAGAGGTTGGCGGCGAGGGGATCCACCGGCCGCGTGTACTCCGCCGAGGACCCAGCGGTCCCGCTGACGCCGCTGGCGTCGATCATATAGAAGGTCACCCCTTGGGCGTTGGCGGCCGAAGCCAGGGCCTCGTACATCCGGCTCCTGTCAAAGCGAGCCAGCATGGGCAGGATCGATCGCCCCTGGAAGACCTCGCCGTACCAGGCAATGAGATCGCGCGCCGGCACCATCGGCAGGCCGCTAGAAATGTGGACGAAGACCTTACGCCCCGGCAACCCGGCGAGGGAGATGGTGATCTCCCGGAGCGCCGCCATGGAATAGTCCAGCTCCATGGTGATTTCTTCGCCATAATTCCGGATCCGGCCTTCCACATCGATCGCCTGGACCGCCATGTTTTTTCGGTTTCCGGACGCCGCCTGATCTTCCATCGCCTGCAAATTGTGGATCAGGCGCCCGCGCTGGGTGTCGCGGCTCGACCGTGCCCCCGACAACTTCCGCAGGCTCCTGAGGGCATCGACGATCTCTTTTGGATCGTTGGTGAAGTCCTGCACGATGCGCGTCGAGCGCGCAGCCGAAACCACCATCACCTGCACGTGCGGCGCCATGATCTCGCGCAGGAAGCTCCGCACCTGGGTCAACACGCGGTTGCGGTCGATGGGGCGCAGATTCTCGTTGTCGACGTAGAGCGCGAGGTGAACGGGTTGCACCCGCATCGCCGTGGCGGCGGAGTTTTTCCCGTCGGGAACCCCTTCGACACCCTCCCCGGAGCCAGGTGGGGACACGGCCGGCATCGCCTCGTCTCTTTGCTGCATGATGTCGGAGATGACCTCCTGGGTGTAGGCGGCAAAGTGGCTCAGCTTGCGTTCGCGACCGTCCTGCGTGAGCCGGAAGTCCTCTTCCGACAGGCCGGTCACGACGTTGCCTTCGCGGTCGCGGACGAAAACGTCGATATTGACGACCGTAATCTGGACCTCGTCCATGAAGGCGAGGCCACCGATCGCCTTTTCCGCATCGGCTTCCTGGCCGGCGACCGTGAGTCCGACCGCAAGGACGGCGATCAATACTGCTGTCGCGGCGCCGCCTGCCCGCAGCTCCATCTTCGTGCTTCGCATCGGCCTCTCCCGTGAGGATTTCCACAATCGTTCAGCCATGGACGGCCCGGCTCCTCACCATCACTGGTCGTTGAGCGTGAAAGGTACCTCCGCCTCGGTCTCCTCGAACTCGACGATCAGCTTCCAGTTGCCCGGTTGGACGCCGTTGCTGACCGGGAAGTAGAGCATACCCACGCAGAGGTCGTTCTTGGTGACGTTGAGCGCGTCTCTCGACGACCTTCCCGACCCCGGCAGTGGGAAGAAATCGATCAAACAGGTTCGCCGGCTGGCGCGGGTGAAATCGAGGGGGCCGCTTGCCAGTGCTGCGCGCCTCGCGGCGGATGCGAGCTCCGTGTAAGCGGCGTTGAACTCACGGTATGTCGGCATCGGGATCGTTCGTCCGTCAGGGGTGCGCACCGAGATCATATCGCGGTTGACCTTGGTGGCGCCTCCGGTCATGCCGCTCATCGCGGTGCTGAGGATGAGCCAGTTCTCGCCAATATTGTTGGTCGCGTAATTGGTGTCGACGACGACCTCGATGACGGCGTCCCGGTAGCGGACGACGGTTTGTCCCGGTTGGTCGATAAACGGCTCGGTGATCGGGTTCGGCATGGCGGGGGTTGTCGAACCGCAGCCGACAGCCACCACACCGAGAAGCCCGAAAACCAGCATACTCTTGGAATGAAGTCTCATTTTTTTCTCCTTTGCACACGGGTAGGATAACGCAATACGTCGGCTGGAGCTTCCCAGCCCCCGCCTGCAGCCGGAAGCCGGGGAGATCCGGGGGGTAACCTTTCCACGTTCATGGGCGTAAACTGTAAGGTATGAGCAAGTGCTCCGTTGTCCGTGCTGTTCCCGTCCTGGCGATACTCGTGTTGGCGGGGAACGCCGGGGCTGATTCCGAGCCCCGTTTTTTCGGATATTCGGCGTGGCAGCAAGCGGTGATCGAGCGGCAGCTCGATCCGCAGGAAGTCGTTTTCCCCTTCGAGGCGACGCCGCAAATGATGGCATGGGCGAAGGAAAAACTGCAGACCTACACTCCCAAAGAGGACATTCTTCAGTTGACCGTGCTGCAGAACGCTCTGTTCGACGCGAGTTATTCCTTTGCCTACGACAATCTGAAGACCCTGACGGCTGCTGATGCCTTTGCGGCGCGTGAGGGAAACTGCATGTCGTTCACCGCCCTTTTTGTCGCGATCTCACGTGGCCTCGGGTTCCCGACCTTCCTGGTCTCGGTACGTCGCGCTCCAAGTGTTGAGAAGACGGAGAGCGTCGTGGTTGTGAATCACCATGTTGTCGCGGCCTTCCGAAGTCCGAGCAAGGTCTATATTTTCGATTTCTACGCCACTTCTACCGAACCCTATTCCTTCAAGAGGGTCATCGACGACATCACGGCTTCTGCCATATTCCACACGAATCTTGGTGGTGAGGGCATCCGCGACGGCGATCTCGACGAAGCTCGCCGTCATCTCGAGATTGCGACCACTCTGGCGCCGGACTGGGCGCCCGCCTGGGTGAACCTCGGCGTCACTCGATTCCGCTCGGGAGATGTCGAGGGTGCCCTCGAGGCATACCGTTCGGCCCTTCTGGCCGATCCCTCGAACCCGTCGGCTCTTACCAACATGTCGATTACCTATCGTTCCCTCGGCCGCGAGGAGGAGGCGGACACGGCTCTCCGGGCGGCGGCGGAGGACACCAAGAGTCCGTTCACCCTGATTGCCATGGCGGACGTCGACATGGTGCAGGGGGATCTCGAATCTGCACGACGGTACCTTCGCCGGGCGCGTTGGTGGTACGGAAAAGAGCCCGAGGTCCATGACGCCCTGGCTCGGCTCGCCATGCGTGAGGGCGACGCAGCCAAGGCCGAGAAACATGCTCGGCAGGCGGCGGCATTGCGCCGGAAGAGATCCGAAGCGATCGAGGGTCGCTAGCCGGTTCTCGTCCGGAAACGGCGCTTTTTTGCAATCTCTACGTCAAACTGCGAATTTCCTTGTGCGACGTTCAGGAGTTCGTCTCCGCGGGAATCCCTATTTTCCTTGATCTGGCAGAAAAATCGCTCGTTTCCGCATCGAGAACTGTGCTGTCCCCTTCGGAGTTTCAGGACGGGAACCAGCCGGCATCGCCAAGAAACCTGCAGCGTTCTTTGGAGTGCAGGTTAGACTGCGTAGACTGTGGCCAGGTTTTCTCGACCAATTCTGTGTTCCTCGGTTGCCGTGCTGATGGCGACCGGTGTGCCTCAGGCGACCGGGATCGAAGGGGACGGTGTTGCGAACCCGCCCTCATGCGTGCACGAAATCGTGTATGAGCCCTTCGCGGGCCTTATCCTGGTGTCACTCACCATCGCCGGCTCACCGCCACTCGATTTCGTGCTCGACTCCGGAGCCACCCAGAGTTCCATCACCGACCCGCTTCTCGCCTGGAGCCTCGGTCTCGAGGTCAAGGAGTCGGGTCTCGCGCGCGGAATGGGCTCGGGCGCGAGGCGGGTGGCGGTATCAGAGGACACCGGCATTCGAATGGACGGAATCGAGGTGCTGCGCGCACCGCTCGTGGTTCATGACATCGGCGCCCGGCTGGCGGCGGTGGCCGGCCGCGAGATCTATGGTTTTCTCGGCGCCGATCTCTTCGAGCGCTTCGTGGTGGAGATCGATCCGGAGGGTCGCCGCCTGCTGCTCCACGACCCCGAGACCTTTGCCTACCGGGGTCCCGGGTTCGAGTTGCCGCTCGAGGTTGTGGACAGGCGGCCCGTCGTGAACGGCGCTGCGGTCATCAAAGAGAACGGGAAGCAAGTGCCGGTCCGGTTGGTGGTGGACACGGGTTCGAGCCGCTTCCTCGCCCTGATCACGAGGTCGGGCCGGCACCTCAAGCCGCCTTCCGAACAGACTGTCGGCACAAGCGTCGGAGTGGTAGGTGAAACCACCGTGGTCGTGGCACTGACCAAACGGCTGCAGCTGGGGCCGATCGTTGCCGAGGGCGTGGAGACGGCATGGATGGAGGCCTTCGACGTGCCGGCGGTGCGTAACATTCCGAAGCTCAACGGCATCCTCGGCAACCGGTTCCTGAGGCGATTCCGGGTGTTTTTCGACTACCGTGGCGGCAGACTTATTGTCGAACCCCTCCATCGGTAGTTTTTACCTTTTTGGTTTTTTCTTGGGGTCCTAACCCGTACTTCTCACCATCTTTCTACTCCGGGGCACAATGCACAGCGCGTGTCTGCGCCTTCTCGATTTGCTCGCTCGACGTACCGCAAGTGCGACTTCACTCCCAAAACAACGAGAGCGCAGACACGCACGGCGCCTTGCACCCCTCGCGACGAAATCTGGTGAGAAGTGCGGGCTGGCCGGACGAACTCTCATGAACCGCCCGAGCCGCCGGCATCGCCCACCTCGATCTCGAGGAAGGTGATTGATTCCGTCAACGCGATCTCGTCCCTCAGCCCGACCGCGATCCTCTGCCTTCCTGAGCCCACCGCGAGGCGCAGGGTGAAGCCGGCGCTCTGGCCGAGGGCCGTTGTCAGCGCCGAATTCGGAATCCTTACGGGGTATTCGCGACGTATCGGGGCTGAAAGATCGCCGCGCCAGTCGCGCACCGTCAGGTGAATCGAGAGACGACCCTGGTGCTCTCTTGCCGCAGGAATCAAGACCAGCTGGCCGATGGGAACGGTGATGATCACCGGAACAAGGTATGTCCCGTCTTTTCGTGGCGTGATCTCGCCGTTTGTCGCTACCGCAATCCCGAGCGGATTGTCAGTTACCCCATGGATTGCTGCTGCCATCGTTCGGTCGGTGATGCGTTCGGCGACGGGAACATCCAAATACCCCTCGCGGTGCCGGACGTGGACGCCCGTCCGTTTGACCTTGACCTCGAGCCGGTGGTATTTGCCGTCGCCCACGTGCAACGGCTTGAACGCGAGCGAGTAGTAGCTGGCGAGCTCGACCGCGACCTCGTCCAGCTGACCGGCGAGGGCGGGGGAGTTTACCAGCGTTCGCCCGCCGGTTGTGCCGGCAACGTGGCCCAGCGTCACGTCCTCGCTCATTCCCTGCTCGATCGCAAGCCCCTGGCGGTCCATTAAACGCGCCTCGGCCGACGACGCCCTGGCCCGACCCACGTCCATCGCGGAGAGGTTGTAGTAGCTCACCCGGTGGCCGTTGGCGAAACGGGCAAGCTCGTCGAAGTCGTTGCCGAGATCGTTGCGGGCGGCCATCAGAAACGCCCGCCTGGAGTCGATCCTGAACGCCGGAACCGAACCGAAAGCCTCGCCCCACGCTCTGTACAGCAACTCGCCCGGCCGCGCCTCGACGCCGTCGCTGACCAGCAGCATGGCCTTGCGGCCGCTGAGGCCGGAGAGCGAGCGGATCAACCGCTTCTGGTTGGCGATGCCCGTCCGCGTCCGCTGGACCGTCTGATCGACGTATGAGCCGATCTCCTGGAGGAGGCTGCCGCCCGCGGTTTCCAGCATCATGGTGGAGCTCCGGCCCGACATGGCGGCGGCGTTATTCGCGTTTTCCATCTCGCGCAGAATCCGGCTCTCGTCCAGCTGTCGAGTGAGTGACCCGCTCCGGCGCACGAATTCGAGCGCCCTCACCACCTCATCGGTTTCCTCGGTGAATTCCTGCTCGACGTTGAGGTGTCCGTCGTACCTGACCAACATCACCCTGAGGTCGGGTGGCAGCTCTGAGGTCAGGAATCCCCGCAGGTGCTCGATTGCCGACTGGCGCCGTCCCCGGCTAAGGTTGGTGTCGTCGAAGTAGATGACCAGGTAGAGGTCCTGGGCCGGCGCGCTCTCCACGGCGGGATCGCCGGGCGTCACATCCTCTCGGCCGGTTTCGGTGACGCCCGGAGCGGCGTAGAAGTGTGAGATCGACACCGGCTTGCCGTCCTCGAAGATCTCGAAGTCCTCGAGCGTCAGGCCGGGCATGGGTTTGCCGCCGCGGTCGGATGCATAGACGTCGACGCTGACCAACGGCACGTCCAGGGGGGCGAAGAACGTGGCCCGGGGCTGATTCGACTCCTGCGCTCCGACCGCAGCGACTGCGGTCGCCGTCGCCAGAGCGAGGCCGATCGCTCGCAAGGCAATTCTTGTCACATCCCCTCCTCCATGATCGTCTGACATGGTTGCCGGCCCCGGCCATCCCATTCCAGAGGGCACTGCGAATCTCATCCTCGGTGATAAGGATGGGAGAATCTTGTTGTCGAACTCAGCGTAGCACGGGCACATGAGGTGTGGTCGGGCAATGGGAGGAGTGCTTTGTATGACCCGGATGCGGACAAGAGGGAACACACTGCAGCCTCGACGGATACGGGCTCTGGTTGACTTTCTCAATTCGGCCACCTACGTTTGAATGAGAGGGGCGGTGCACAATGGGGCATGGAATCGTTCGCCTGTGGTGTGGGGTCGTGGCTGCGATGATCACTCTTGCTCCTGCAAGCCATTCGGTGCATGCCTCGGAGTGGACGAACCTCGGCCCGGAAGGGGGTGAGGTGCTGTCCTTCGCGGTCGATCCGCAGCCGGATGGGACCATCTTTTCCGGGACCACCTCCGGCATCTTCAAGAGTGAGGACGGCGGCCGGTCGTGGCAGCTCAGTGGCCTTGTTGGGGAGCGAATTCTGTCCTTGGCCGTGGACCCGGCGCAGCCGAACACCGTCTTCGCGGGGACCGACAGCGCCGGGCCAGGCGCCGGTGGCGTCTTCGTGACCACCGATGGCGGAATCATCTGGGCGCCGGCGCGCAATGGACTCGAGGACCCCGCCCATCCCGAGACGAACCCTTCGGTCCGCTTCCGCTCGATTACTTCGGTTCTCGTCGATCGCCATGATCCAGACACGATTTGGGCGGGAACGAATGAGAACGGCGGGTTGTACGCCAGCTCTGACGGCGGCGGCACGTGGTCGCATGCTCAGTTCAGCGATGACGTCGAAACCCTGGCCGCAGATCCGGCTGACGCGCGCACCATCTTCGTTTCGCTCCAGGCATCGGGGCTTTATCGGACTGTGGATTCGGGCGCCACGTGGTCCTTCATCGGCTCTGATTTGCGGCGCTTCTCGCCGAATGGGCTGGGCTACTATCCACTGGTTCATTCCTTGGCGATTGCGCCCACGGATCCCGCCATCATCTACGCCGTGACCACCGAGGAAGTGGTCAAGAGCAGTGACGGCGGCGACCACTGGCATAGTCTCGGTGGGCTTCCGAGCTCGGTGCTGGGCGCCGCCATCCTCCGGGGAGTCGCGGTTGACCAGCACGACGCCGATACCGCCTATGTCGCCACTCGCCTGGACGGCGTTTTTCGGACCCGCGACGGCGGCGCCTCCTGGGAGCAGATCGGGGAGGGGCTCGAGTGCGGTCCGGACAACGGGGGTGTCGCCTACAAACGGTCAGCCGTGCTGGCGACCAACCCGTCCGGGGGTCTTCTCCTCGGCACCCAGCGCGACGGGGTTTTCGTGCGCGGTCCGGAGGCGCAGAGTTGGGTTCGATCCAACAGCGGCTTTCATGCCGTGAGCGTGGCATCCATTGCCGTGAATCCGCGCAACCCGCGGCACCTGCTTGCGGCGACCCGCGGTCTTGGTGTTTTTTCCAGCGCCGACGGAGGCGAGAGCTGGGCGCCCGCCAATATCGGCATCGGGGGCGCGTGTGGTCCCCCGGACTACTTTCCGTGGGCCGGCCCGCTGTCTGACTGCCGGGTAATGACCGGGATTACCTGGCCCAGAGGCGGTGGAGACATCCTGGCGTCGGGCGAGTGCGGGTTGTTCGGCAGCCCCAACGGAGGCGCCTCCTGGCACCATTCGCGTTCTCCCGGACCGTGGATCGGAAACGTTGCGATTGTCCCGGGAGACCCTCGTCAGGTCTACGCCTCGCAAGACGGATGGAATGTCATGCACAGCACCGATGGAGGTCTGACGTGGTCGTTGTTTGTCGGGTTCCCGTACGGAACCGGCGTTCTCGACATCGCAGTCAGCCCGGAGGACGGCTCCACGGTCTTCATCGGAACCGGTCGTGGTCTCTACTCGAGTCATGACGGCGGCGCCACGTGGGACGGCCCCGCCCCCGAGATCAACAACGAGTGCCCCGGGGGAGACTGGACCTCCGTGTCGGCGGTCGCCTTTGCCCCGAGGTCGTCCCGAGCGCTATTTGCGGGCACATCGTGTGGTGTGTTTGCGAGCGACGACGGCGGAGAGAGTTGGCGCAAGACGGGTCTCTCGGATGTCGACGTCAGCTCCTTGGCCTTCGGGCGGACGGAGATCTACGCGGGCACGTGGGGTGACGGGGTTTGGGCCAGCAGCGACTCGGGTGTGAGCTGGACCCGGATCAGTCACGACAACGGCAACCCGTATATCACCGACCTGTCGGTTGACCCGATCCATGGAAAGCTCTACGCATCGACCCAGGGCAACGGCGTCGATCGTGTCGAGATCCAGAGGCCCGTGCCGCGAAAACCGGGCCGCCGTCTCGGTGGGGCGGATGTCCGCAAGAACGAGCAGGAGGACCGACGCCCGTAGAAAGCGCCGGGTTCGTCCGTGGGGAAAACGACGAGGGGCGCGGAAAACCGTTGCCCTCGTAACAGAATCCGGCGAGATAATACGGGCGGAACGTGCCGGATTTGATCTCGGATACCTGGCAGCATCACCTCGAAGCCGTGAGCTCGCGGGAGAATTCAGTTCCTTCGCTGGACCAAGAATCCCGTCGCCTGGGAGCTGTCCGGGGGAAGGTCGAGGCGGAGAGTCCACCGGCTGCCGCGGTCGAAGGACTCCTCGAAGGAAATCCGGCCAAGGGGCTCTGAATTGGATATCAGCTCCACCTCGACCACGTGGCTACCCGGCTGAACCTCGATCACGTGCTCGACGTTTCCTCTCTTTGAATCGGAGCGCGCGAACTTGAACGGTGGGTCAACCGCCTTCCCGTCGATCCACAACCGAATCACAGCGGACTTCAGCGGTGAGTTGAACACCAAAGTAATCGCGGCGGTTCGCGGCCCCCGCTCTGCGTCGTCGTCAACCAGCAAGTCGTCGACATAGGATTCGTTGATCCGAGCCTCCTCGAGCGCGAGATTACCTCGGGCCAGCTCCAGGTAGTCGCGTGCGATCTCGTCATCGGGGTCGGCTTCTACGATCTGGGTGAGAATAACCGCCGCTGCCTCGTACTCGCCGCCGCGGAACAAGGTGCGCGCCCGGTCCCTCAGGGAGGCGAGGTCAACAGGGGCTTTTGGTTCGAGCGCCGGTTTCTCCTTCTCCAGCGCGGCAGCGGTCCGTGATTTCGACGACAGTTCCCGTCCTTCATCGGCGGAGCGTTCGGCGGCACGTTTGTGGGCGAGATCGTGAATCGACATCTCGTTGTTGAGATACCGTGGGGTGGATTTCGAGTTCTCATGCTTGTTGTCCGATGAGTGGCGTGCCCGAATGCGGTACCGGTGGCTCGCCACTTCGTTTCCCTCAGAATCGACAAGGCGGACCTCCGCGACGTAGTAGAGAAGTGACGGCTGCGGCGTTTTCGGCGCAGGGAATATGAGTACGGTTCGCCATTCTCCATCGATTTGCCTCAACTCGAACGTCCTGTTCGGAATGTCGGCGCCCGAAAGCTCGATCGTGCCACCCGCGAAGTCTTCGATCAGGGCCCCTGCGTTCACCTTGAGTAAGACAGGGTCCCGGGCTTCGCTAACGTACGGCGGGAGGAACCTCGCATCGATGAGCTGCGCATTGATGAAGTCCCACACTCGCGTCGGCGCAATCGCAAACCCGATCTGGGCCCCTCCGGTGATCGCCGAGTAGACGACGCCGATCAGGTCCCCGCTGGAGTTCAGCATCGGACCGCCCGAGTTCCCGAAGTTGATCGCGGCATCCGTCTGAATCGCGACGACGCGCCCGTCGTCGTCCTTTCGCATTGAGGTAACCGTGCCCGAGTTGACGCTTACCTCGGGGTACCCCCCCCTGCGTGCCGCCAATCCGTGCTCGTCCATCGTCAGCATTTCGCCGAACGGGAATCCTACGACAAAGATATCGTCGAGCAGATTCGTTCGCATGCCTTTCTTGAGGCCGAGATAGTATTTTACCCGGTGGTTGACCTTGAGGAGCGCGAGGTCCCTTCCGCGGTCGATGGCGACGACCCTTGCGGGGAGTACTTTCTGCTTTGGTGTTCGCGGGTAGATCACCACCCGCGTCTCGATCACCGTCATTTCAACCCATACGCTCTCGCCGCGGATGTTCCACTCCAGCCAGTCGCCGGCGACGTGCGAGTTCGTGAGGATGAAACCGTCCTCGTTGAGAAAAAACCCGGTTCCCGTGTTCCACCATTGTGAGCCGTGGTAGGTCCTCTGCACTTCGATGAACACCGTCGCGTTGATCGCGTTGGTGAGGGCCTTCTCCGAAACGCGGTTCGCCGATTCACTCCGGGCGCCGGTCATGCCCGCGACGGTCGCCACCACGAAAGCGAGAACCATCGTCTGGCGCCTGAGGCCTTTTCTTGGTGGATGGCCGATGGAACAAGCAAGCGTTCGCGACAATTCGATCATGGCGGATTTCACCTACCTTGGCGATACCTTGTCAGCGTTGTGAATCGGTCTTCCAAGACGCGATTTTTGATGAGACACAGATGAGACACAAGTCCTCCTGTCCCGAGAATGATGATAGCACGGCCCCTCCCCCCGCGAATCTGCCGTTCGAGCCTTTCGGCTCCTTCTCTCCTTGCCCGAACTCGTAAGAAACTTGAGCTTCTTCGAGTCCGGGCTCACTTCAAGAGTGCGAATGTCGTTGGTCTTAGCCCCCGACATCCAGTCGTATGATCTCGCCGGTTGCGAACACGGACCCGACCTCGAGGCCGAGGGCGGGCCCCGCGTAGAGCGACGGCGGAACGCCGATGTCCGCCAGGTAGAGCTCACCCACGTGATCCGCGACGCCGGCGGCGCCCAGCCCCTCCTTGGGCAGCGCCAGGGTCATGGTGGCTGTGGCCCGGATGGCGGGTTCGAAGATCGTGCCGGTCGAGGTGTCGATTCCCGACGGGGCGTCGAGCGCCAACACGGGAGCGTCCTGCGCGTTGGCCCAGCGGATGAGATCGCCGGCGTCGCCGCGGGGCGCACCGGCGAGACTGTAGCCGATGACGCCGTCAACCACGAGGGCCGCGGTGGGGGCCCGGCCGACCGCCTCCGCCGGCGCCACCGGCACCCCCATCCGGCGCAGGATGTCGAGCTGGTGGGCCGGAACGGGTTGGACGTCGCGCCCGCGACGGGTGATGAAGACCTCGACCCGCGCCCCCCAGGCGTGGAGGCGGCGGGCGCACACGAGGGCGCCGCCGCCGTTGCCGCCGGTGCCGGCCATGACGAGAACCATCTTGGCTCGCGGGTCTCCCCCGAGGAACCGTTCCCGGGCGAGGTCAGCGAGGTTCCGGCCGGCGTTCTCCATCATCTGGACGAGCTCGATATTGAAGTCTTCGATCATCGCCCGGTCGATCTCGACCATCTGTTCGGTGGTGAGCCAGGGGACCGGGATCTCGATGCTTGGAATACTCATTTTCAGTCTCCCATGGAGAGCGACGCAGTCTGGCCGTCGGGGCTGCCGGACATCATACCGGCAGCAAACCCGGTCACCGGCTTTGCATATTGCGAGAGCTCGGGGAAACCGACGCCATCCGCTCTCCCGAGCTGGCCCACTCAGGGAAACTCACTTGCAACCCTCGCGACGAGAGCTCGGGGAAGTGCGGGCTATTTGCGGATATGCGGATCCGGCATCGGCTCAGCGGTAAAACGACAGGCCGACGATCACCGTGTGCGCGTTGATTCCGGGATTGTGAGGCCCTGTATTGGCGTTTGACACGTGGTGGAGGCGGTACTCGAACAGGATGGAGCTCTTCGACGTCAGCAGGATGTCCAGGCCGAGCGCCGACAGCAACGAGAAGTTGTGCCTGGTCTCGCCTTCTGGAATTTCGCGATTCGCATACAGGAAGCCGGCGCCGATGCGCCAGGTCGGGAGGATCCGGCCGCGTCCCGCGAAGTGGTGCTCGTACAGTAGGTTGAAGCCGGCCGAACGGGTCGTTTGCGAGTCCTCGAGAAAGGTGTTCATGGGTATGATCTCAACCGCGAAGGCGGGGCGGCCGCGGAGGAAACCGCTGCCCTTTTCCGCCCACATGTGGGCGCGGCGAATGCCCACGCTGGCGATGTCGATTTCGGAGGCCGAGCCGTTGAGGACGAAGTTGAAGCCATGGCCGTACCAAATGCTCCAGATGGTGTCGCCCCCTGCCTTTCCTTCCTTCGCCGTTGCTGTGGTCGCGGCTTCGGCGGGAGGGGCGTCCGGCGGCGGAGTGGTGGCGGGGGCCTCCTGCGAATGGGCGGCGACGGCGCCGAGGCAGACGACGAACATCGTTGACAATAATGCGGCCGATTTCAACGTCGCGGCGACCTGATTCCTCTCGTTGCCGGTGACGGCGGCGACCGATCCTCCAACAACGAAACCCGGTAAGATGGGCCGGGTCACGGCCGTGTAAAACGGTACGACTGGACCTTCTCTTCGCGGCCGTCGATCAGAGTGAAAGTCTCCGCCACCCACAGCGATGGGCTCACTGCTCGGATTTCGACGCGAATGCTGGACCGCAGGATGCCACCCGCAACCATCTCGCCGTCAGTGATGTTCGTCAGATAGAAGTTGTAGGCACTCTTGTCGACGAGGAACTCGCCCACGAATTCGAGGACGTCTTCGGATACCGAAAAACTGTTCTCCATGAAGAAACCTTGTCCCGGGTCATAGCGCAACAACGAGTACCCGCTGACGGCGCCATCATAGCCCTCGGTCGTGATGTCTTGATAGAGGACGCGCATGGCGTTGTCCCCGGCAGCCAGGCCCCGTGCCGAACCGACGGCGGTTTTTCGCAAGCCCCCTTCCCCCACATACCAGATGTCGAGCTTCCATTCGCCAGCGAGATCCTCGAAGTGACGCTTGCCGACATCTCCGACGGTCTCTCCGGCCGCCACGTCGCCCGACTTCGAACCGGCAATGGCATCCGCCATCATCAACGTGCGATCGTCCTGCCGCGACTGGTCGTAGTCGTACCAGGAACCGCTGACGCCGCCGACGACAGCGCCCGCTGCCGCCCCCTTGACCGCAAGGCTGGCATCACCGGTCAATGCGCCCAAGGCCAGACCCACGATCGCGCCCCCGGTAGCACCTTTGCGGCGCCCTTTCCTTTTTTCCTTCTTGGTCTGGTCCTCCTGAGCCGATCCGAGAGCAACCGTCAGAACCACGACCACCACAACCAACATCGTTCGTGCGATTCGACTCAAGAAAACCTCCCTGGAAGCGATCTGGCGCCGGTCACGCGCATTATACAGACCGGCGAATCCGTGTT
>JBGMRN010000033.1:17617-23001 GCA_048061535.1 Thermoanaerobaculales bacterium
CGAAATGTGGTGACAGATCACGATCCGCAGGATCAGGAAGTTGACAGGGATTTTCGGATGGAAGGTGATGATCGATCCCCCGTTTTCCCGCTGAACAGGCGGCGGTTTCTGAGACTTGCGGGCGCGACGGGTGTGGCCTTCACCGTCGACGGTTTGCTGCCCGCCTACGCCCGAGATCTCAGCGGTTTGGGTGCGAGTCCGGATCGCCGGGTACCCGGCGATCCCGTCGATCTCTTCGTTCGCCCGCTCGATCTCGCGGTCGGCGGCCGGAAGGGCCGGGCCATTACTGTCAACGGCGTGGTTCCGGGACCGCTGCTCCGACTCTACGAGGGTGAGGATGTCACCATCCGGGTTCACAACGAGCTGGACGAGTCCACCTCGATCCACTGGCACGGCCTGATCCTGCCCTTCGAGATGGACGGGGTGCCGGGCGTCGCGTACCCCGGAATTCCGCCTGGTGAGACCTTCATCTACCGTTATCCGGTTCGGCAGAGTGGCACGTACTGGTACCACAGCCATACCGGGCTCCAGGAGCAGCTCGGTCACTTCGGACCCCTGATCGTCGAACCCGTCGGCCCCGAGCCTTTCGCGTACGACCGCCAGCACGTGATCGTCCTCTCGGACTGGACCTTCGAAAACCCGTACAAGGTGCTCGCCAAGCTCAAGAAGATGGGCAGCTACTACAACTATCAGAAGCGCACCGTCGGCGACTTCTTCCACGACGCCTCCGAGAAGGGCTTCGGCGCCACCGTGAAGGATCGTCTGGCCTGGGGTAGGATGCGCATGAGCCCCACCGATATCGCTGACATCACCGGCTTCACCTACACCTACCTCGTCAACGGCCTAGCGCCCGGCGACAACTGGACGGGCCTGTTCCTTCCTGGTGAGAGGGTCCGCCTGCGGATCATCAATGCGGCGACGCAGAGCTACTTCAACTTCCGGATTCCGGGGCTGCCCCTGACCGTTGTGCAGGCCGATGGGCAGAACATCGAGCCGGTCACCGTCGCCGAGATGCAGGTGCCGGTGGCGGAAACCTATGACGTGATCGTCGAACCGGAGGACCGTGCCTACACGGTCTTTTCGGAGGCCATGGATCGCAGCGGCTTCGGCCGGGGAACTCTGGCGCCCCGCGCCGGGATGAGCGCACCGATCCCGCCTCTGCGGAAACGGCCGGTGCGAACGATGGTGGACATGGGTATGGAGATGAAGGGCATGGCCATGGATGCCCCGGAGACCGGCGGCGACGCCATGGGCGGCATGGACATGAAGAAGCAGCGGCCGATGCCGGGCATGGGCGTGGAGTACGGTCCGGTGGTGGGTCGGCACGGCCCCGATGACCACGGTCCGGAAAACAGCACGGCGCCCACCGTCCTGCTCAACCGCCTCGGAGAGCCGGGGATCGGGCTGGCCGATGTGGGCCACCGGGTCCTCGTGTACACGGACCTCAAACGTCTCGACGGCGACTTCGACGACCGGCCTCCAGATCGCGAGGTGGAGCTGCACCTGACCGGCAATATGGAACGGTATATTTGGGGTTTCGACGGCAAGAAGTTCTCCGCGACCGATCACCCGATCCAGTTCAACTACGGTGAGCGCCTGCGGCTGATCATGATCAACGACACCATGATGGAACATCCCATCCACCTGCACGGTATGTGGATGGAGCTGGAGAACGGTCACGGCCCCCTCATCCCCCGCAAGCACACCATCAGCGTCAAGCCGGCCGAGCGCCTCTCGGTGTTGATCTCCGTGGACGCTCCGGGCCGGTGGGCACTGCACTGTCACCTCCTCTACCACATGGACGCCGGGATGTTCCGGGTCGTGAAAGTGTCATAGAAGAGGGAGGAGACGAACCATGCTCAATCGCTGCATCCCTCTGTTCGCCGCCGTGGTCGTCCTGCTCCCGGTGGGGCCCGTCCTCGCCCAGACGGAGCACAACCCGAGCGGGGCCCCGGAAGGGTGGCCGGCGCCGATCCACGACGCCCAGATCAACAGCCTCGTCCTCTTCGACCAGCTCGAGTACCGGGACGGCGACGGCCCCGGAGCGTTGGGATGGGACCTTCTGTCCTGGATCGGTGGAGACTCCAACCGTCTGTGGGTCGAGACCGAAGGTCAAGCGCTGACCGAAGATGGCGAGGGCGAGATCGAACGCCTGGACGTGCTTTACGGCCACCTCATCGCCCCGTTCTGGGACGTCCAGGCCGGCCTGAGCTACCAGCGGGCTTGGGGTTCGGGTCCGGACGCCGACCGGGTCTCGGCCGTCATCGGCTTGCAGGGGCTCGCCCCCTACGCCTTCGAGGTGGACACCAATCTCCGGATCAGCCAGGACGGCGATGTCTCCGCCGATATCCAGGCCACCTATGACCTGCTCTTCACCCAACGGCTGGTTCTCCAATCCCGCATCGAGAGCGTCTACGCTTTCCAGACCGTGGAAGAGTTCGGCGTGGGAAGGGGCTTGAACTCCCTCGGACTCGGGTTTCGCCTTCGCTATGAAATTCGCCGGGAGCTCGCCCCCTACCTCGGGCTGACCTGGAGCCGGCGCTACGGCGAAACTGCGGACCTGGCGCGCGCCGAGGGAAACGACCCGGTGGGCACCGCCGTGGTCGCCGGTTTACGCCTCTGGTTTTAGCCCGCATATCTCACCGGGTTTTCGATGGGTTCGCCCGGTGGCGGGTCTTCGACCATTCGCGCTGCTGTCAGCGGGGAGAGCAGCCGGTTCTTGGGGAATCCGCGACCCAAGACCACAATTCCCGGCGAATCGAGTCACCGATTCGCCGGGAATTGTTGGTGGACGCGAACGCGAAGAATTCGAACCACTGCCGCCCTGCCACTAGAGGTGCCCATCCTCGAGATCAGGCCGGCACCGGTCTACCAAAGAATCGCGTCGAAGGCCAAGCATCTCCAGGAGCTTGGGCTCAGCCAGTCGGAGATCGGACGCCGGCTTGGTGTCGATCGGTGGACGGTAGGGAAGGCTTCGAGGTGGCTGGCCAAGATCGAACGTGGCTCGGCAACTTGATCAGCCTTCTGCGGAGGGCTGAGGAGTGAGGAAGCATTTTAAAAGGGCAGAGGTTGTCGGCCACCATCCTCCGCCCTAAGCTACCTGCGCCGATTGTACGGCGATTGGTTCGTGGGTTTGAGGCTGACGCCGGTTTCGCTGGCCTTGGTGCGAACCGCGTTCTCGGTTCGGCCCAGTTTTAAGCCGATGACTCGAGTCGGTGTGTTCTTCTTCGCCAGTGTCCGAAGCGTCGTGACGTCTGTTTGTGACCAACGTGATCCGCTCTTGCGGGTCGACTTCGCCATTGTGTTCTCTCCTCTCCTCGACCCGCGCGGTACAATGAGGTTGCGCATTCGCCCGTGCGCGGGTGATTGTCTTCGCGAGGGTCAGTGGCCGCTGACCCTCGCTCTTTCTTTATCTTAGCATGCGTCGCTTGACAATGTTAACGTTTGGGGTTAATGTTATTTTGAAAACGGGGTTGCATGGAAATTCAGTTCAAGTCCTCCAAGCTCCGGAAAAACTACACCCAAGCCAAAGCAATCATGAAAACCCATGGCCCCGAACGGGGCAAGATCCTGAAGCGTCGACTTTTTCAGCTTCAAGCAGCCCCGAGTTTGGCGGTCATGAAAACGCTTCCCGGGAATTGCCATGAGTTGTCAGGTGACAGGAAGGGGACACTCGCAATTGCTCTCGATGGCCCCTTCAGGCTGATCTTTGAGCCGGCGGAGGATCCTCCTCCAGCGCTCGAGGATGGTGGCCTTGATTGGGATGCTGTGACCGCCATACGCATCCTGGAAGTGGAGAACTACCATGAGTAGGACAGCCACAAACGAATTCGAACCGGACTTCGTTTCGTTGCCCGGCGATACCCTTCAGGAGGTCCTTGACGAAAGAGGAATCTCCCAAGCAAACCTCGCTGAACGGACTGGGAGACCGAAGAAGACCATCAACGAAATAGTGCAAGGTAAGGCGGCAATCACGCCCGAAACAGCGTTGCAGCTTGAGCGGGTACTCGGAGTTCCGGCAGCGTTTTGGAATAACCTCGAGCGTTACTACCGGGAAAATCTCGCGCGAATCGAAGAACGAGAGCGGTTGCTCTCACACGTCGACTGGCTCGATCGGGTGCCGTGCAGAGCGATGATCAATAAAGGCTGGATCAAGAAGTGTTCTGACAAGGTAGAACAGCTCAGAGAAGTACTGAACTTCTTCGGGGTCGCCTCGCCGAATCGATGGGAGGAGGTGATCGGCGTGCCCGCAGCTGCGTTTCGGGTATCAACGGCGTTCGAAATCGACAAAGGGGCGCTCACAGCTTGGCTCCGCAAGGGAGAGATTGAAGCTCAGCGCGTTCACTGTCGACCATTTGAAAAGGATGAATTCCGTCAAGTTCTCATTGAGACGAGATCGCTGACGGTGCGCCCTCTCAATAAGGTGTTCTCGGAATTGCAGGAAAATTGTGCGAAAGCTGGCGTAGCTGTTGTCGTTGTTCCGGAGTTGCCAAGGACGAGAGCGAACGGCGCCACCCAATGGCTCTCGAAAGACAAGGCTCTCATCCAGCTCAGTCTTCGTTACAAGCGGGAAGATGTGTTCTGGTTTACGTTCTTCCACGAAGCCGGGCACATAATGCTTCACGGTAAACGCCAAGTATTCGTAGATTCAGGGAAGTTCACAGGCGACGTAGAAGAGGAACAGGCCAATCGGTTTGCAGCAGATCTCTTGATACCTCAGGAATCGCTGAATCGGTTTCTGGCTGAGACATCCCTTTCAAGAACCGCGCTCGTACGGTTTGCACGAAGCGTCGGTGTTCATCCTGGAATAGTTGTTGGACGCCTCCAGCACGACAAGAAGATCAAACACGGCCAGCTTAACGGGCTCTGTCGCGCCATTGACCCGGGGACGTTTGCTGAGGCGGTGCGATCCCAGGGTTAGGATCGCCCCGCGGCGCGGATTCCGGTTTTCTTGGGAGCAATTTCGGGATTGCCCAATCGACCACTGGACTCCACCTTAGAAACGCCGCAAACCTGTCCAAGGACTGGGGTCCACCTCTCCTGGCCGCCGAGGAAATCTGTAATACGGCGCCGGCACATCCCATGGCGAGCCGTTGGGTGGAAGACACCGTTATGTTGCGCCGTGACAAGAGGTTACTGCGTCTATCCAGAACCTATCCAGGATAATTCTGGATAGAGTCTGCAAAGGCGGGGCGCGATGGCACGCGACGGTATTCGCATGCTTGATGAAGCCGAGTCGGACTTCCCTTCGCGCTTTCGCGCTTGCGGCGACAGGTCATCCGGGCTGGCGGGGCCCGATGGCGTGCCAGATCGCTCAAGAACCAACTCATGCGCCACAAGACCAGCCCATGCTATGTTCCGCCAACCCGTGCGCGTGATGACCA
>JBGMRN010000034.1:0-10731 GCA_048061535.1 Thermoanaerobaculales bacterium
CCCGCGCGGGGTTCCCCGCCGCGGTCCACCGCATTGTCTCTCCGCGCCGTAAATTCCTAATTCCTAATTCCTAATTCCGAATTCATTCCTCAGCGGTGCCGTTGCCAGTCGGTAGCCTCGAGCTCGAACTCCATCTCCCGCCACAGATCCTCGAGGGGGCAGCGCATGATGATCAGATCCTGCCAGTTTCCGTCCTGGTCACGTACGTGCTCGGGGATCAGGAACTCCTCGTGGAAACCTAGGCGTTGGAAGATCCGGTGCGCACCCACCTGTGGGCGCATCAGGCGAACCACGATGCGATCCACCCGGTGTTTCGAAGCGAGATGGAAGAGCTCGCGCGCGACCAGCGTCCCGAGCCCGAACCTCTGCCAGTCCCGGGCAATGATGAGCCGGACTTCGGCCACGTTGTCCCCCCACCCGTGTCCCTGGAGCTCGAGCGCGCCGTCGGCAACGATCTCGTCCTCGTAGACGACCACAATTCTCTCCACCCGGCTTCCATCGAGCTCGGTGGTGCGGCGTTCCACCACCTTGCGGCGGGTCACATCGAGGCGAAGATACTTGCGATCCTCAGCCGGGAGGGCGCAGAAGAACTCGTAGGAGCGGTCGGTGTCGTCCGGACGCATGCTGCGGATGTTCACCTTGCGTCCGTCGGCCAGCCCTACCGTCTTGTCGATCCGGGTCGGGGAACTCGGCATCGTCGTCACCTCCATCGTCAATCCCTCGTTTGATCCACGGCGCGGCCGGCACGTTCGAATCCGCCCCTTTAAATCGTGTCTGTGCACGGGCGCCTACTGAACAAGATGAGACTTCAGCTCCAAAATTGCAATCATATTGCGACACAGGATCAAATTGTTGCCCTCGAGGAGAGTGCGACCGGGAACAACCACGTCGACTGCCGCCCGCAGCAGGAACCCGGTGAGATATGCGGGTTAAGTGCGGGCTCATGCGTTTGGTTGCCGTACGGGAGTATGATGTTGGTACGCCGTGTCGACGGGTATTCGACCAGGCGTGGGAGGGCCAGGATGCGACGCGAGTTCTACTGTCCGCATTGCCGCAAGCTGCTCAACCCGGGATCTCAGGTGGTGTTCATTGTCGAGCACCACCGTCGGCGCGAGTTGGTCTTGCTCGCCCCCGAGTTCGGCGACTACTCGATCATCTACCCGGCCTCGTTCGACTTCGACCTGGGGACGCTGTACACCTTCCGCTGTCCGTTGTGCCGAGCCGACCTCAGCTCCAACCTCGACCAGCGACTGGTCGACATCCTCACGCTCAGCGAGGACGGGACGCCGGTGCGGGTCAGCTTTTCGCGAGTTTACGGTGAGCGAGCCACCTTCGTGTTTGCCGCCGACCACGTGGACCGGTACGGCGAGCATGCGGAGCGCTACGCCTCGCTCAACTTCTTCGGAGAGGCATTGCCCGGCGACGACGACTAGCCCGCACTTCTCACCAGATTTCGTCGCGAGGGGCACAAGACGCTGTGCGTGTCTGCGCTCTCGCAAGGTTTGGGAGCGAAGTCGTACTTGCGGTACATCGAGCGAGCAAATCGAGAAAGCGCAGACACGTGCTGTGTATTGTGCCCCACAGCAGAAAGATGGTGAGAAATGCGGGCTAGGCTACGCCGGAGCTGCAGCCTCCTCATAGCGCCGCAGCGCGACCGGTTTGAAGCGCTGCCGTTCGAAACCGAGCTTGTCGTACGGCACGCCCTGGGCAAAGGCGAGGAGCTGAAAGTAGTAAACCGGCGGGGTCGAAAAGTCCTCCTCGAAGAGCTTGGCGATCTTCATCTGCCCGTGGTCGAACTGGCCGAAACAGGTGGGGCAGATCATCCCCAATAGATCGGCCTCCTCGTCGTTCACCGTTGCCAGGAGGTCGTGCATCATGTTGTTGGGGATGTCCTCGTTCTGGCACGCCTTGCCGCAGCACAGATACCAGTTGGCATGCCGCACCGGGGTCGCGCCGATGGCCTCCACCAGCCGCTCGAGAACCTGCGGGTTCTCGGGATCGTCCACCTGCATGATGCGCGACGGCTTGAGCAGGTGGCAACCGTAGTGGATGGCGATCTTGAGCCCCTCCAACGGGCGCACGACCGACGCTTTCAGGGCCTCGTAGCCCACCTCGTCACGCACCAAGGTGGCGATGTGGCGCACCCGGCTGGTGCCCCGGTACTCACGGCCGATGCGCGCCAGATGCAGGTTGACCCGGTCTTTGATCTCCTCGTCTTTGAGCAGATGATAGGTCTCGGAGAGGGTGGCGGTACAACCGGAGCAGTTGGTGAAGACGTCGAGGCCGAGGTCCTCTGCAAGACACAGGTTGCGGGCGGCCACCGCCAGCCACGAGACCTTGTCCTTGGACTTGAAGTAGATGGGGTCGGGGCAGCACGATGTCCCCTCGAGATCGACGATCTCGATTCCGAGATTGGACAGGGTGGACCGGATGGCAAACTCCATCGCCGGGTGGCGGGCGGGAATGAGACAGCCGGGAAAGAAGGCGTAGCGCTTCACGACCCGCCTCCCTCCTCCTCCAGCGGTTCGAGGAGGGCGCGGATCTCCTCCATCGGCACCGGGCTCAGGGGCGCCAGGCCGAACTTCGCACGCTGCTTGTCGATGGCCGGGTTGTCGGGAACGGTTCGGCCGCAGGTCATGAAGGTGCGGATCACCTTGTCGGCGGCGACCGGGGCCAGCCCCCGGTCGGCGAGCATGTTCTTCAAGGAAATGATGACCTCCACCGGTTTCACCTCCTGCGGGCAACGCTCGTGGCAGTTGTAACAGTTGGTGCACTCCCACAGAACCGAGCTCTCTCCGAGCAGCTCGCCCTCCAGGCCGTAGAGCACCTTGAGCATGATCTCGCGAGGGTTGAAGGCCACCGAGTAGCGGGTGGCCGGACAGTCGCCCACACACGCGCCGCACTGGTAGCAGAAGTTCGCGAGGTTGCCCTCGATCTTTTGCGCCAACTCACGCTTGAAGGCGAAGTCGACGCGAACGACGTCGGTATTCTCGGCGGTCATCGCTCGGCCCCTTCTTCTCCTTCGGTGGGCTGCCTCATGTGCGTTTCTTCTTCACATGCCTGATGCTGTTGGATCGGCACTTCGGGCACGAGCGCTCGACATCCTCGCCCTTGACCACCTTTCCCTGGTACTCGTGCCCGCACATCATGCACTTGAAGTCACCCATGGTTGCGGTTGCCATTCTTCATCTCTCCTCTTTTCGTTTTTTCGCCCGGGGTTTTTCCCTGCAGATCTCCCCCGAGAATGAAGGTCGTTGCTGGAAAAACCACGGACGAAAAAAAGACATGGGGATCACCTCAGGCCGGCGCCGTGGCGGCGTCGGCTTTCTTGGCCGCTCGTTTCTTCTTCGGTTTCGGTTTCAATGCTTCACGCCCATGCGCGATTTCCTCCGCGGTTACGGTCTTGCGCAGCTCCTCCATCTGCTTCATCACCTTGGCGAACTTCTGGCCTTCGGCGGCCGAGATCCACTCCAACTGCAGACGCTCGGGCCTCACTCCGGCCTTGTCGAGCTTGTTCCACAGCCGCTGCACTCGTTTCACCGTCTGCCGGTTGGCGTCGATGTAGTGGCAGTCAGCGTAGTGACAGCCGGAGACCAGCACCACCGGGGCGCCGCAGCGGAAGGCCTCGAGCACCATTTCCTCCGACACCCGCGCCGAGCACATGGTGCGCACCACACGGTTTGTCGAGGGATATTGAATGCGCGAAATTCCGGCCATGTCGCCGCCGGCGTACGAGCACCAGTTGCAGGCAAAGCCGAAGACCTTGTCCTCGGGTCTGTCGGCCAGGGTGGCGTGGACCTGGGCGATGAGCTGATCGTCGGTGAAGTGACGCATGGTGATGGCGCCGAAGGTGCAGGTGGCGCCGCAGGCGCCGCAACCGGCACAGGCCGCCTCGACGACCGTCGCCACCTCACCTTTCTGCCAACTGATCGCGCCGTAGGGGCAGACCGAGGCGCAGAGTCCGCACTTGGAACAGGCGTCGCCATCGATGATGCTGGTGATGGCCTCGACAGTGATTCGACCCGCGTTGAGCAACGCGCCCGTTCGCGACGCCGCAGCCCCCGCCTGGCAGACCGAGTCCTTGATGTCCTTGGGCGACTCGCAGAAGCCGGCGAAGAAGACCCCGCGGGTCGGCGCATCCACGGGCTTGAGCTTGGGATGGGACTCCATGAAGAAGCCGTCGGAGGTCTTGGACAGGGTGAGCAGACCGGCCAGCTTGTCACGGTCCTTGGCCGGTTCCACCCCGACCGACAGCACCACCATGTCGAGCTCGTGGCGTTCCAGTTTCCCCGAGGTCGTATTCTCGACGGTCAGGAAGAGATTGTGGGTCTCCTGGTCCTCCTCGATGTCGCCGGGAAGACCGCGGATGTACCGCGTGCCGGCCTCCTTGGATCTCTGGAACATGTCCTCGAAGCCCTTTCCAAACGCGCGGATATCCTGGTAGAAGACCCAGTTCTCGGTGTCGGGGTAGTGGTCCGCCAGCAGCAGGGTGTCCTTGATCGTGTTCATGCAGCAGATGTTGGAGCAGTAGGGCCGGCCGATCTTGGGGTTGCGGGACCCGACGCACTGGATGAAGCCGATGCGCAGCGGTCGTTCATGGTCCGAGGGGCGCACGAAGTGGCCGTCGGTCGGACCGCCGGCGCAGATCAGCCGCTCGAACTCCATCGAGGTGATGACGTTGGCGAAACGGGTGTAGCCGTACTCGTCCATCTCGGTGGGATCGTAGACGTCGAGACCGATGGCGACGATGATCGCCCCCACCTCGCGGGTCACCAGCTCTCCCTGGTCGTCATAGTCGATGGCTTGCTTCTCACATACCTCGGCGCACTTGCCGCACGCGATCGGGTTGATGCCCAGACATGAGTCCATGTCGAGGATGTAGGAGCAGGGCACCGCCTGCGGGAAGGGGATGTAGATC
This sequence comes from Thermoanaerobaculales bacterium, assembly GCA_048061535.1. GTDB lineage: Bacteria > Acidobacteriota > Thermoanaerobaculia > Thermoanaerobaculales > Sulfomarinibacteraceae > Sulfomarinibacter. The sequence continues at coordinate 4,919 of JBGMRN010000034.1, forward strand.
GCCTTGCGCGAGCTCAGGCCCATCTGGAACTCATCCGGCACCACCACCGGACAGACCTTGGCGCACTCCTCACAGGCATTGCACAGCCCGGCATCCACGTAGCGCGGCTTCTTGCGGATCGCGACCGTGAAGTTGCCGACGTAACCGGAGACCTCTTCCACCTCGGAATTTGTCAGGAGCTCGATACGTGGATGCCGACCGGCATCGATGGCCTTGGGGCCGAGAATTCATATCGAGCAGTCCATGGTGGGATAGGTCTTGTCGAGCTGCGCCATGATCCCGCCGATGGACGGCTGCTTCTCGACCAGCGTCACCTCGTGGCCCTGGTCGGCCAGCTCCAGGGCGGCCTCGATGCCGGCGACTCCGCCGCCGATCACGAGTGCCCTCCTCGTGACCGGAACCTCGAGTTCCTCCTGCTCCTGCAGGAAGCGCGCCCGGGCAACCGCGCTCGCGACCAGGTCCTTGGCCTTGGCCGTCGCCCCATCCCAGTCCCCTGCGTGGACCCAAGAGCAGTGTTCGCGGAGGTTGGCCATTTCCATGAGGTAGGGATTGAGGCCCGCTTCCAGCACACACTGTCGGAACGTGGGCTCGTGCTGGCGCGGGGTGCACGAGGCGACCACCACCCGGTTCAGGCGATGCTCGCGAACGGCAGCCTTGATCTCATTCTGGCCGGGGTCGGCGCAGGTGTACTTGTTGCGGACAGCGCAGACCACGTCCGGCAAGGTTTCCGCGAACTCGGTCACCGCAGCGCAGTCGACCGCTCCAGCGATGTTGAGCCCACAGTCGCAGACGAAGACGCCGATCCGAAGCTCATCGATCGTTCCCATATTCAACTCCTCTGGTTTTGCAATTCGTGGGCACGGCCTCGTCGGCGAGCTGGACCGACGACAAGGCCGTGCCCACGAATTGCAGTAGGAGAATAGAAGCTCATCACACCAAAGCCTCAGCCAGGATCTCGGCGACGTCCTTCATCTCGATTGAGATTTCGGACCCGAGGTTGGGGTCTTTCATAGCGCAGCGGAAGTGGATTTGGCACTTGGGGCAGGCGGTCGCCAGCACCTCGGCGCCTGTGGCCCGTGCCTCGCGCAGCCGATCCACCTGGATCTGCTTGGCAAAGCGGTCGCAGTTGCCCCAGGTTCCGCCGGCACAGCAAGCGCCGCGGCGGCCGCTTCGCGGCATCTCCTCGAACTCGATTCCCGGCACCGCCTGCAGCAACTGTCTCGGCGCGTCGTAGATCCCGAGGTGGCGGCCGAGACGGCACGGATCCTGGAAGGTTACGCGGTGGGCGCCGTCCTCTCTCAGCTCGAGGTGATCGAGACGCTCAGCCAGGAGCTCCGTAAGATGGAGGACCTGCGGCAGGCGGCCCTTGAAGAACGGCTCGTAGTCCAGCTTCCAGGTCCGTGCGCATTCGGCGCAAGGGGTCACGACGGTCTCAGCGCCGCTGGAACGCACCAGCTCCACGTTGTGGCGCGCCAGCGCCTCGAAGCTCGCCCGGTCGCCGTTCCACAGAAGATCGTGGCCGCAGCAGCGCTCTTCGGGGGAGACCACCGGTGTGATCCCCAGCCGGTTGAGCAGCCGCACCGAGGCTTTCGTCCCCTCGACAGTCTTCATCTCGAGCTCGGGGAAGAACGCGTCGTAGTAAACCGTGCAGCCGGTCCAAAGAAAGAAATCTCCCTCCTCCGGAGACGTCTTCAGGTCCTGGGTGAGCCACCCGAGGCGATCTTGCTGGGCACCCCCCTTGGCCATCATCCGCATCACCGACTGCAAGGCGCCGCCGTGCGGACACTCGGGCTCGACCTTGGCGTCGAAGGCCTTCTCGCGCAGCCGCTGAACCAGCGCCGTGTAGCCGACCTCCGCCGGGCAGCGTACCTCGCACAAACTGCAGGTGAGACACGAGAACAAACTGTCGTCCCACGCCACCTCATCCTCTGAACCGAGATTGGCGGACAGCACATGCCGCCGCGGGCTCAGGGATCCGCCGACCCGCGCCACCGGGCAGGTCGCGGTGCACTTACCGCAGTCGTAGCACGCCCATGCGTTGGTTTCCCGCACGAGCTCCCGCATAGTCATGTCTCCACTCCCGTTCTCGGCGCTATTTCCGGCGCTTCGATCGCATAGAGGTCGTCGCTCGCGCCGAACGGGCTGCGGCCCAACGCCCGCACCTGATCGGTGAACTCGTCGATCACCTCGGCGAAACGGGCCCCTTCGGCGGCCGAGATCCACTCCAACCGCAAGCGCCCCTCGTCGATGCCGAGCAGCTTGACCACGTTCTTCGTCTTCTCGAATTGCTCGACCGCGCGCTCGTTGCCGAAGATGTAGTGGCAGTCGCCGAAGTGACAACCCGAGACCAGCACCCCGTCCGCCCCTTTCTCGAAGGCACGCAGAACGAACGCAGGCTGAATGCGCCCCGAGCACATGACCCGGATCATGCGGAAGTGAGGCTGGTGCTGGATGCGCGAAACGCCGGCGGTGTCCGCGCCGGCATAGGAGCACCAGTTGCACGCAAAGACCACGATGCGGGGGTTCCAGGAGGCGCTCTCTCGGCGAGCCTTGGTCGTGGTCGGAGACCGAGTAACCGGCGATTGCTTCACGGGCGCACCTCCCGGGGCTCGTCGAAGAAGGCGTCGATCTGAGCCAGGACCTGACGGTCGGTGAAGTGACGGGCGGCGATGGCGCCCGATGGACACCAGCTTGCGCAGGTACCGCAACCCTTGCACAGAGACGCGTTGATCTCCGCCGAGAAGACTCCCGGATGGGTCTCGACCAGCGACGGCGCCTGGAACTCGCAAATGTCCACGCATTGGCCGCAGCCGCGGCAGACATCGGGATCGACGACCGCCACCGCCGGGTCGAGGCGCACCTGATCGAAGGCGAGAAAGACCGCAGCCTTGGCGGCCGCCGCCGACGCCTGAGCCACGGTGTCGACGATGTCCTTCGGCCCCTGCACCGTGCCGGCGAGCAGCACCCCTTCCACCGCGGTCTCCACCGGCGCCAGCTCGGGGTGACGCTCGAGGAAGAAGCCGTCGAGACCGAGGCTGGCTTTGAGCATCTCGTGGAAGTGAGCGGTCTCGGGCTGCCGGGGCCGCATGCCGACCGAGAGGACCACAAGGTCGGCCGTAACTTCGATCGGCCGGTTCAAGAGCTCGTCGAAGCAGCGCACCGCCTCCGCCCGACCCTGCCCCACAACCTCCGGCGGATTGCCCGGAGGGATGCGGACGAAGAGCACGCCCTTGCCGCGCGCCTCGCGGTACATCTCCTCGGCGCCGGTCGAGACGGTGCGGATATCGCGATAGAAAACCGTGGTGTCGATGCCGCGGGCGTTTAGCTCCAGAGCCTGCTTGATGGCGGTGGGGCAGCAGTAGCGCGAGCAACCCGTGAAGCCCTGGGGATCGCGCGAGCCGACGCAGAGGATCAGCGCCGCACTCTCGGGCTCGACGCCGCCGAAGCTGATCTCCCCTCCCGTGCAGAAGGCGCGCTCGAGCTCCTCCGAGGTCACAACATTTTCGAGCTCCGAATAGCGGTGCTCGGAACCGGGTTCGTAGAGGTCGGCGCCGGTGGCGAGGATCACCGCACCGACCGGCAACACCTCCTCGGCGCCCCCTGTCAACGTCGCCTGGAAACTGCCGACAAACCCGGAGATACCACTCACCTCGGTCTCGAAGAGCACGCGGGCGCCGCTCGCTTCGAGGCGCTCGATCTTCTCGGCCAACACCTCGTCGGCGGCCCGCATATTTGGATAGAGCAGCTTGAGGTTGGGGTCGGCGAGACGGCCGCCGAGACGATTCGATTTTTCCACCAGGGTCACCGGAAAACCCTGGACCGCGAGGTCGGTGGCGGCCTGGATGCCGCCGATGCCGCCTCCGATCACCAGCGCCGCCCGCGTCATCGGCGCGGCGCCCTCCTCGAGGGGCTCGAGGTGCCTGGCCCGGGCGATGCCCATCCGGATCAGCGCCAACGCCTTGTCCTGGGCCGCCTCAGGAGAGCCTGCATGCACCCACGAGCACTGATCCCGTATGTTGACCATCTCGAGGAGATAAGGGTTGAAGCCAATGCGATCGAGGGTGTCGCGGAAGACCGGCTCGTGAGTCCGCGGCGTGCAGGCAGCCACCACGATCCGGTTGAGGCGGTGCTCGCGGATGGTCTCCATCAGCTGGTCCTGGCCGGTAGAGGAACAGGCAAAGAGGTCGGTGCGCGCAACCTCCACTCCGGGCAGGCTCAGGGCGTACTCCGCCAGCGCGTCGACATCGAGGACGCCGGCGATATTGACCCCGCAGTGGCAGACCATGACTCCAATACGCGGTGGACCGGACATATCCATGGGCTCCTCCCGCTGCTTCTTCTCCTCGACCCGGTGGCCGGTGAGGAAGAGCTGGGCGCGGGCGGCGGTGGCAGAGGCCTGCGCAACGCAGTCGGGGATCACCTGCGGTCCCACCGCGCTGCCGCAGACATAGACTCCCTCGCGGGATGTCTCGACTGCCGAGATCGCGGGATCCAGGCGGGCGATGAAGCCGTTGCGGTCGGTCTCGATGCCGAGGATCTCAGCAAGCCTGACGGCGCCGTCGTTGGGCGCCGCCGCCACCGACAGCACCACCAGATCGGCCGGAACGCGAGTCTGCTCGTGGCCGATGGTGTCCTCGACGAAGATCTCCAGACTGTCGTCAGCGACGTTGTGCGTCACCTTGGCCGGGCGGCCGCGCAGATAAACGGCGCTCTCCTGCTCCTTGGAGCGCTCGAGGAAATCGTCGAAGCCCTTTCCGAAGGCGCGGAGATCCGTGTAGAGGATGGAAATTTCCTCCACCTCCGGGTCGTGCTGGCGGATCAACATCGAGTCCTTGACCGCGTTCATGCAGCAGAAGCGACTGCAGTAGGGCCGCCCTCCTTCCCCCCGCGCGCCGACACACTGGATGAAGGCGATCCGGCGCGGCGTCTCGAGGTCCGAAGGCCGCACCACGTGCCCGCGGGTGACGCCGGAGGCGTTGAGCATCCGTTCGAGCTCGAGGCTCGTGATCACGTTGGGCAGGCGGCCGTATCCGTAGGCGCCGAGCTTCGAGGCGTCGAACTCCTGGAAACCCACCGCGACCAGGATCGAGCCGACGTCGAGCTCGGTCTCGACGGGCATCATGTCGAAGTCGATGGCGTCGACGTCACAGGCCGAGGTGCAGTGACCACACACCAGGATGTTGGGAGGGTAGTCGGGTCGTGCCTTGCGCTTGACGTTCTCGATCTTCTTGATCCGCCGCTTTTGGCGCTCGGTGAGGTGCCCGAGGAAGTTGAGACAGGCATCGGGGTCAATGGCGTAGGCTGCCGGAACCGACTGCGGAAAGGACCGGAAGATCGCCTTGCGCGCCTTGAGTCCCATGTCGAACTCGTTGCCGCCGACCTGCGGACAATGTTCGACGCACAGACCGCACGCGACGCACTTCTCCTCGTCGACATAGCGCGGGTTCTTGCGCACCGTGACCGTGAAGTCCCCCGGTTCGCCGTCGCAGCCGATGACCTCGGCGTTGGATATGACCTCGATGAGCGGATGCCGACCGGCATCCATGGCCTTAGGCCCGAGGATTCATATCGCGCAGTCCATGGTGGGAAAGGTCTTGTCGAGCTGGGCCATGCGGCCGCCCAGCGACGACGACTTCTCCACCATGGTTACCGGGATGCGGGCATTGGCCAGGTCGAGAGCCGCCTGGATGCCGGCGATCCCCCCACCGATGACCAGCGCCCGTAGCTGCTTCGGGCTCGTGGTCTCTTCAACCGTTGTGTCGATCAACTCACCCATGCAAAACCCCTTGCGGGAATTCTCAGTTATTAATTCT
>JBGMRN010000034.1:10831-22849 GCA_048061535.1 Thermoanaerobaculales bacterium
CGCGGCACGATCTTGGTTACCGCCGCGAAGAAGCCGAGCATGACGATGTTCTGGACGATTGCCCGCCCGACCTCCTCCGCGATACGGGTGGAAGAAACCCCGAAAGACGGTTGGCCTTTCTTGAGCTCCGGCTTCACCAGGTCCTTCTCGAAAATCAGGGTTCCCTCATCCTTGAGCTCGTCGCGGTACTTCTCGTAGCCCTCGGTGGACATCACGACGAAGATGTCCGGCCGCCCGATATATGGATAGAGAACTTCGAAGTCACAGACCGCGAGGGTGGTCGAACAGGCGGAGCCCCTCGCCTCGGGTCCGAAGCTCTGGATCATGGTGGCGTGTTTGCCGGCGTTGACCGCGCAGGCGTGGCCGATGATGTGGCCGGCAAGAACCACTCCCTGACCCCCAAACCCGGTGATCCTGATCTCGGTGCGGGCGCCGCCGCTACTCATGGATCCACCCCCCTTCCGGCGACATCGGAACAAACCGCTCACCCAGCACCTCCCGGTAGTGCGATTGCATCATGTCGAGGTAGGTGGGCCGTTCGTCGTTGACGAAGTTGCCGCAGACGATCGTGTCCTGGAAGCCGATGTCGATGCCGCGGGTGTCGGCGCCGTGCCGGATCTCGGCGTTGTCGTGGTAGAACTGCATCAGATCGAGTCCGCTCCCCAGCTTGTTGAGCCGCGCGTACAGGGTCGAGCACGGCGCGATCACCTCGATGAAGCGGAAGCCTCGGTGTCGCAGGGCCATGCGAATGCACTTCGTCAGGCGACGAATGTGGAGGCAGGTCCAACGAGCCACGAACGAAGCCCCGCAGCTCGCCGCCAGGTGGGGCAGGTTGAAGGGGCGCTCGAAGTTGCCGAAGGGCATGGTCGACGAGCGGGCGGTGGTGGGCGTAGTCGGCGCATTCTGGCCGCCGGTCATGCCGTAGATGAAGTTGTTGACCAGGATCACCAGCAGGTCCATGTTGCGGCGGGCGGCGTGGATGAAATGATTGCCGCCGATTCCCGAGAGATCGCCGTCTCCGGAGAAGACCACCACCTCGAGCTCCGGCCGGCCGAGCTTGAGGCCGGTGGCGAATGGAATGGCGCGGCCGTGGGTGGTGTGGAAGGCATCCAGATTCATGTATCCGGCCACCCGTCCGGTGCAACCAATGCCGGAGCAGATGGCCACCTTGTCGAGGTCGAGGTCCGACTCCTCGAGGGCGGTCGCAAAGCACTTGACGACTGTGCCGATTCCGCAGGTCGGACACCAGATATGGGGCATCCGGTCCATGCGCAGAAACGGCGCGATCGGGTGCTCCTCGGCACAGGAAGGTTCGTTCGTGATCGTCATCGCGCCGCCTCCACGATTGATTTGCAGATATCCGCCGGGTCGTGCACCCCGCCACCGCCGTGCGGTACGAGGACGGCATCCGCCTTGCCCGCCGCACAGCGCTCCACCTCGAGCACCATCTGCCCGTAGTTGATCTCCGGAACAACGAAGGCCTTGACCGCACCGGCAAGCTCGCGGATCCGCTTCTCCGGGAAGGGCCAGACCACGATCAAGCGCAGGAAGCCGACCTTGACCCCCTTGGCTCGCGCCATGTCGATTCCCATCCGCGCCACCCGCGCGGTGATGCCGTAGGCCACCACCACGATCTCGGCGCCCTCGATGTCCTCCTCCTCGCAACGGATGATGTCGTCGGCGTTGAGGATGATCTTGTTCATGAGCCGGCGGACGCTTTCCTCCTGGCACTCGACGGACATCACCGGATATCCGCGCTCGTCGTGGGTGAGGCCGGTGGTGTGGAAGCGGTAGCCATCCCCGGCGCGCGCGAACCCGGGCACCAACTTGCCGTTGGTGGCGTACGGCAGAAATTCCCCCGGCGGCAGATCGGTGAGTGCGCGCGGCACCAGCTCGATCTCATCCGCGGGTGGGATCACAACCTTCTCGGTCATGTGGCCGACGCACTCATCCATCATGAACAGCACCGGCACGCGATAGGTCTCCGAGAGGTTGAAGGCATCGATGCAGAGGTCGAATGCCTCCTGCGGCGATTGAGGACACATGGCGATGAGCTCGTAATCACCGTGTGAACCCCATCGCGCTTGCATCATGTCCGCCTGTCCCACCATCGTCGGCAACCCGGTGGACGGGCCGCCGCGCTGCACGTTGACGACCACGCAGGGCACCTCCATCATCGTCGCGAGGCCGATGTTCTCCATCATCAGGCTGAATCCCGGCCCCGACGTCACTGTCATCGACTTGGTGCCGGTCCATGACCCCCCTGCCACGGCGGCCATGCTGGCAAGCTCGTCCTCCATTTGGATAAAGGTCCCCCCCATCATCGGGAACCGGCGCGATATGCGCTCCACAACCTCGGTGCTCGGCGTGATGGGGTAGCCGGCGACGAACCTGCAGCCCGCCGCCATCGCGCCCTCGCCGCAGGCGAAATCACCGTCGAGGTAGTGCGCACCCGTCAGCACACCCGCTGGATCGGCCTTCAATTGGGGCCTCCATTCTCCTTCGCCATCAACGCGTTCTCGGCTGCGATCGCTGACGCCGCAGCCTCGTCGCCGGCGGCAACGCAGAAGATCGCAAAATCGGGGCAGATCATCTCGCAGAGGTTGCAGTTGACACACTCGCCTTCGGCGACAGCCTCAGGGGGGTGGTAGCCCTTGCGGTTAAACGCCTCCGACATGACGAGGACTTCTTTGGGGCAATACTCCACGCAGAAGCCACACCCCTTGCAGCGATCCGCGATGATGACCACCCGACCATGAGGAACCGTCATTTGATCAATGTCGAGGGGCTTGCGCCAGTACCTCATGATCCTTCCCTCCAAATGGGAGTGTGAATTCCGAATTCCGAATTCCTAATTCCAACTTCACGCCTCCAGCTCCCTCTCGCCCCGCTCTCGGTCCCGCCGCCTCGGCCGCAACGCGCACTCGCCGTGCAGCTGCTCAACGGAGCAGTCCGCCCGGTAGTAGCCGGCGCAGCGCAGGCAGGTCGCCCGAGGCGCTGTGTCTTTAGCCAATAGCCCGAGGCACACGTGCTCGAGGAGGTCACACAGCTGGTCGGTCTTCTCCTGCCCCAGCGAGTCGATGACCGGTGCGAGCCGAGCCCGTTTGAGAAGCTCGTAATCGTGAACCAAACGCTCACCCTCGACGCTCGCGGTGATCAGCGTTGCGCGCCGATCCTCAGACGAGGACCCGCGACTGACCAGCCCAAGCCGCTCGAGCCTGTCCAGGTTCTTGCTACTCGCCGCCGCCGACACCCCGAGCGAGCGCGCGAGCTCCCCGACCTGGGGGGCGGCGTTGGGGGGGGTGAGGTTGGGGAAGGAGAACTGGGGGGGGGGCAGCCTGTGGGGGAAAACCTGGGGGAGAAAGCCCTCCTCGAGAAACTCGCGGAGGAGAGAGCTGAGGACGTGGCCGTACCGCAGAAATCGGTGAAAGCTCTCGCTCGGAGGACTCGGGTCTTCGAACCGCCCGGCGGAGTCCGCACGTCCGTTACCGGCAGGCATCCTTTACCCAACTAATATTTGACACTGTAAACAATTTAGGTCGTTAAATACAGACGTCAAGGGCCAATATTGAATTGTGAATGAGACTGAAACGCTAAATCCATCCAACAACACAACACGACCAGCCAATCATATCCGCCGGTTTCACGGATTGCGGATGTACCGGCGCGAGGAAACTCCCCGGTGACTCGAAGCGTTTTACCCGCGCCTGGGCGCGCTCGTTCGGAGGTGCCTGGCTTCGATTCGCAGCTGCCCGCCGCCAGTAGGTAGCGTGTTCCCGCGAATCGGTGCCTGGCATCCTCACGGGCAGAATGACGACAGAGGAGTCGCATTGAACCCAGGAGCGCCACGCCGAACCCTGAGGTCAAAAAGCCCCCGGCCCTGCCGGGGGCTCTGGTATCAGTTCGTCGGCCTCAGAACGACGGAAAAAACGTGGTCAGGATGTCCTCGGTGGACGGGGTCGGGCCCTCGGCCATAGCTCGCTGCTTGATGGATTCGAGACGATCCACCATCGAAGGCGTCTGGATCTCGTAGAGCACGCCGGTGGTCAGAACGTCAGTCTCGCGGGTGTAGGCGATGGCCGCCGCACGCTCGGTGCGGTCGTGGTCCTCGGGAAGATACTGCAGCTTTTCCTTGAGCTCCTTGAACTGGCCGTCGCCGCGGAAGGTAACGCAGGGCGACATCACGTTGAGGAAGGAGAACCCATGGTGGGTGAGAGCGGCCGCGGTCAGCTCGGCGAGGGTCTTCATATCGCCGGCGAAACCGCGTCCCACCCAGGTGGCGCCGTTCGAGATGGCGAGCTCGCAGGGATCGACACACGGCTCGGGGTTTCCCCAGTAGGTGGACTTGGTCATGTCCCCGGTGGGGGTCGTCGGCGCCACCTGGCCCTTGGTCAAGCCGTAGATCTCGTTGTCCATCAGAATATAGGTGACGTCGAGATTGCGCCGACAAGAGTGGAAGAAATGGTTGCCGCCGATAGCGAGACCGTCGCCGTCGCCGCCGACGGCGATGACCGTGAGATCCGGCCGTGCCACTTTGACCCCGGTGGCCAGCGTCAGCGCCCTGCCGTGGACGCCGTTGAAACCGTAGGTCGTGACATATCCCGGCAACCTGGAGGAACACCCGATCCCGGAGAGAATGACGGTGTTCCAGGGCTCGATCTGCAGCTTGGCCATGGCACGGTAAAGGGCGTTCAAAACCCCGAAATCACCGCAACCCGGACACCACACCGGTTTGAGATCGGTCTTGTAGCTGCCGGGTTTGAACTCCACGTTGACCGTTGCCTCGCTCATACCAGGACCTCCCGCCGGAGGGCGCCCATCTCCAGCACTTTGTTGATCTTGTCCTCCACCTCACCAACCGTCAGGTTCTTGCCTCCCGATCGCTTGTAAACGAAGGTGTGGCCCTCGGGCAGCTCCAGGAAGGTCTGGAGGTACTTGTAAAACTGGGCGGAATACGAGAGTTCGACAACGATGACCTCGCGGACGCTCTTGAGGAACTCCTGGAACTCGTGGGACGGGAAGGGATAGAGGAGCTGCGGAACGAAGGCGGCGACCCGTTCGCCGCGACCGGTAGCGTTCAAAACCGCCTCCTTGACCGGCCCCTTAGCCGATCCCCAGCAGATGACCCCAAGGTCCGCCTTCTCGGATCCGTATCTCTTGAAGGTACTGTACTTGTCCCGGACCAGTCGGAGCTTGCGGTAGCGCTTCGCGTTCATCTTCTCGTGCACGATGTACATCGAGGATGGGGACCCGTCCTCGGTGTGCTCGAGGCCGTTGGTCTGATACTCGCCGCCCTTCATTCCCGGCCAGGACATGGGCGAGACCCCCGACTTGGTCTCCTTGTAGCGCTTGTAGTCGCGGAGGTCTCCGGCCGACGGCACCTGGCGTCCCATCACCTCGTGGTCGAGATCGAGCATCGACAAGGTCTCACTGCGTTGGGCGATGAATTGGTCGGAAAGAACGATCACCGGCATCTGCGACTCTTCGGCGATGTTGAAGGCAGCCACCGTGGCGTGGAAGCAATCCTCCACGTCCGACGGAGCGAGGACGACTCGCGGGGCATCGCCGTGGGATCCCCACAGCGCCTGCCAGAGGTCGGACTGCTCGCTCTTCGTCGGAAGGCCGGTGGAAGGGCCGCCGCGCTGAACGTCGATGATCACCACCGGGATCTCGGACATCGAGGCCAGACCCAGCATCTCGGTCATCAGGGCCAGGCCGGGGCCCGAGGTCGCGGTCATCGACTTGACGCCGGCGAAGGAGCCGCCGATCACCGCGCCGATCGCCGACAGCTCGTCCTCGGTCTGTACGAGGTACCCGCCCATCCTGGGCATCCACTCCGAGAGGAAGTGGAGGATCTCGGACGAGGGGGTGATCGGATATCCGGCGAAGAAGCGGCACCCTGCGTGGATGGCGCCGACCGCCGACGCCTCGTTGCCCGACATCAGGAGCATCGGCTCACCGGGAGTGTAGCGGAGCCTCTTGCCGGCGCCTGCCTCTTCAATCTTGGCCGAGTACTCGATTCCCGCCTGGAATCCCTTGAGGTTGGCCTCGAGCACCGCCGCCTTCTTGGCCGAGAACTTCTGCGTGATCGCACGCTGGACTGCCTCTTTGGGGAGGTTGAAGAGCTCGCTCAGAAGGCCGAGAGTGACGATGTTCTTGGCCAGAGTGGTCCCCGCTGACTCCTTGGCGAGCTCGATGAAGGGCACCGGCACCCAGGTCACATCCTCGACCGGTCCGAGATCGATCTCCTCGTGCGGGGTCTCGTCGGTCACCTCGTAGAGGACGACCGCATCCGACGAACAAATGATTTCACCCCGGAAACGAGCGAAATCGGCCCAGTTGAAGACCACCAACACCTGCACCTCGTCGCGTTGAGCGAAGATCGGGTCGGCACTGACGCGAACCGTGCACGACGACTCGCCGCCGCGGATCTGCGGCCCATAGGCTTCCACCTTCATAACGTGGAGCCCCTCGGCAGCGCCCGCCTGGGCGACCATATTCCCCATGGTGACGACCCCGTCACCACCCGAGCCGACCATCGCAATCGTCAGGTCCCGTGTCGGCATATCTGCGTTCCTCCCTCTGCGGGCGCCCGCCCGCGTGAAGGGATTGTGAACCCCTTCACATCAAATGTCTACAGGTAAGAATAATTCATAGTGAGACGCAATACTTCTCATCAAGCCCGCATCTCACCAGCTTCCTGCTTTGGGCGGCGCCTCGTCGCCCTCGCGTCGAAACCCGGTCAGATATGCGGGCGTAGGGATCAGATCAGACTCCGGCCGAACCCGCCGTCCACCGGCAAGGCAACGCCAGTAATCCCTGAAGCTTCCTCCGAGCAAAGGAATCCAACCGCGGCTGCCACCTCCTCCGGTTTCAGGAGACGACCCACGGGCGCCGCCCTTGCCCAACCGGTGAAGACCTCCTCCACCGTGATCCCCTCGCGAGCGGCCTTGCCCGCGGCCAGCACCTCGAGTCGCTCGGTAGCGGTATAGCCTGGGCAGACCGTGTTGACCGTCACACCGTCGGCCGCGACCTCGTCGGAGACGCTCTTGAGGTAACCCGTCACCGCCGCGCGTAAAGCGTTGGAAAGCACCAGGCCAGGCTGCGGCTGACGGACCGCAATCGAGGTAATGGACACGAAGCGCCCCCACCCCGCCGCCCGCATGGCCGGGAGAGTCAGCTCCGCCAACCTCTGCACCGGCAGCAAGAGAAGCTCGCACGCAGCCGCGAGGTCGCTCGCCGACGCCTCCATCGCGGGCATGGCGGGCGGACCGCCGGCATTGGCGACCACGATGTCCGGATCTCCAAAGGCAGCCCTCGCCGCCTCGACGACGGCGCGCGGAGCGTCGGCGTCGGTGAAGTCCGCGACACAGCCCTCGACATCCATCGCCCCGGTAGCGCGGATCGCCTCGACGGCCCGCCCAACCCGCTCTTGCGAGCGTGAGACGACCAGGACCCGTGCGCCGGCCGAGGCCAGGTACCGGGCAACGGCATAGCCGAGCCCGGAAGAAGAGCCGCCGACGATCGCGGTGTGGCCGTTGACGCCGGCCATCACTGCAATCCCTGGAGGGGATAGACCGGATCGATGTCCACCGGGAGGTCGGTCAACCCCACGAGCATCGTCGTCATGGCCGGAGGCACGGTTCCGTAGCGTTGGACCATGTGAGCTGCGGCGTCGTAATCGCCGAGAGCCTGGATCATCAGCAGCTCGTGAGCCAGAGATTCAAAAGCCTCCTCGAAAACCTCCGGACGCGGCCTGAAGCGGCCGTCGTCGTTGATCTCGACGGCGCCCTTCTCGAGCAGGTAGTTCGCCTGCAGCACCATTCCCAGGCCGTGGGCCTCGGCGACCCCGAATCGGGTGGTGCGGAAAATCCCAGCGGTGTAGGTCCACGGCAGGCTCTCAAGGATCTCCGGCGCCATGACGCCGGCCTCGACCAACGCGTAGATGTCGTAGACGCCCAGCACATCGGCCTTCGCCTCTTCAAAGGCCGAGTACAGCTCCTTGAGCTCGAGCCGCACCTCGGTGTCCCGGCCTTCGACGGTGATCCTGCCGGGACCGATCCCGTGTGACAGCTCGTGGTGCAGAGTAAACTGGAAGAAGGCATCGAAGTCGATCCGGTCGACCTCGTCCGCCGGGAGGACGCGCTCGGCGATGGGGGTGAGGATCCCCTCGTACTTGGCCCGCATGACGTTCTTGAGCAGCACCTTTTTCGAGCCCTTGGCCTCGCGCACCCGCTCGTCGTTGGGCAAATTGAAGGCGATCGTCTGCACCCCGGCGCGGGCGTCACCCGCGGTCAGTACCTCGTCGACAACCCGAATCGGCGACTCCGAACCGCGGTCGAAGTTCTTGTGCTCGTCAGGAATGGGCAGATGACGCTCGAGAAAAGGCAGCTGCGACTTGAAGACCTCGAGCCGGGCCGAGTCTGCGGGCTGGGCGACGCAGACAAAGGCCTCGACCGCCGCCTTGAGGCCGAAGAGCTGGTCCTCATACGTCTCGTACGGGCCGATGACGATCTCGATGGTCGAGTCGAGATCCATCCACGCCATGTCGGACTCGAAGTAGTCGTCGGTTCCGAAAGCCTCCGCCCGCAGCTCGAGGAAACGCTTCAGGCTGGCGTTCTCGGTGGCCTCGGCTGCCGCCCGGAGCTCGCGTGCAGCCGCCGCGAATTGGTCGCGAAAAGCTTCAGAGTATGGAATCGCCACCAGAGCGTCGCCATCGCGGTGGATAATGGTGTGGAGGGAGGTGAATGCCTCACGGTCGCCGGGGTGGGCCTCGAGCCAGGCGTCGAACTCCTCCTTCGTCAAGTCTTCGGGATAAAAGCCGGCGCCGGCCGGATGGACAGCCTCACCCAGAAACGGCTCGGAATGGACCAGCCGGTCCCAGGGCCCGTACATGATGCGATAGTAGTCCCGAGCCGCTTGCGCCCCGGCGCCTTCGAGCATCGCCACCTGATCGGCAAACCCGGCGTTACCGGCCCACGCCTGCGCCTTGAAGATCTCGTCCATCGACCGCGCTGCCGTTACCAGGTGGCGGAGGGCCTCGCGGTCACCGTCAGAGAGGTGTGAGACATCCGCGCTCAGTGTCTGAAGAACAAACTGCGCCCTCCGCTCCACGATGTCCGGCACGACCGTCAAACCCTCCGCCGAACGGGTCTCCTCGCCCGGGCCGCAGCCGGGCACCGTCAGGCCGCACACCAGGATCACGACGCCAACTCGCCACATCGTCCACCTCCGGTTCTTAGTTTTCTTCAGGTCTTGAGGCCCACACCGCGAAGTCGCGGGGGCCGTTGAGGATCTCATCGAGTCGCCGGCGCAAGCCGTCAAGCTGTTCGTTGAGGGCGATCAGCTGGGGCGAGGCGCCGTCGTCGAGTGGGATATCGTCGGTTGCCAGAAGCTGGTCCTCCGGGAAGGGGTGGAGCAGCTCGCGCCGCAGCACCGCCAAGCCACTCGCTCGCACGAAGAGCTCCAGGGTCTCGGGCAGCAAGGGCCTCTGGTGGGTCGGATCCTGCCAGAAAAGAGCGGCGCCGACGCGCAGCGAGTGCGGATTGGGGCACTCGGCCAGCAGCAGCCCGCCTGGACGCAATACCCTTCTCACCTCGGCCAGCACCGCCAGGAGGGCCTCCGGAACGAGATGTTCGAGGAAGTGAATCGCGGTTACCGCGCCCCAGCTCGCCGCCGGCTGAGCCCGCAGGGCCTCGAGCACGTCGCCCTCGACTACCGACAGCCCACGCCTGCGGGCGGCGGTAGCGACAGCCGCGTCGCCCTCGATGCCGGTCGCCTCGACCCCGGCCTCACGAAGAAGCAGCAACAGCTCACCGCGCCCGCAACCGAGATCGAGCACCGGCCCTGCTTTTTGCAGATCCGGGAGGTAACGGTCCAGCCGGTGGTGGATCTCCTCCTCGCTCCCCCGGAAAGCCTCCAGGAGCTGTGGTTGTACCTCGGCAAGACCCTTCGCCAACCGTCCCTCGTCGATCACTCCGTTACCGGGGACCGGCAGGGGTTCGCCCCGCAACGACCGTTCGACCAACGAAGCCACTTCCTCGAGCTCCGCGGCGAGGCGGTCCAACAGCGCATCCGACCGCCGCACCGCCGCCGGTACCAACCGATCCCGCAGGCGCTCGACCTCCGCTCCCACGCCGCGCAGCGCACTCTCGGAATCGTCCACACGCCGATCCACATTGAGCAGACCGCCGCGCAGGACATCAATGGCGTCCTGGAGCCGCCGGAACTCGCCCTCGAGATCGTCCAACCGGCGGGCATTGAGGTCCCGTCCCCGATCCACTTCCGCAACCTGGTCCACCAATCCGCGAAGGCGTCGGTCCAAACGCCACGGCAGCCACGCCGAAAGGGCCCTCCCAAGGCGACGGAGAGGACCCTCGGGCTGCCCTTCCTCGGGCGAGGGATCGTCTACGGCGGCGTGGTCGTCGCCGCTCATGAACCTACTCGGTGACCGTCTCGGGCTCGGCCGGCTCGTCGTCCCCGGCAGGAGCGACCTCGGCCGGGGCCTCTTCGGCAACCTCGGGCTCCTCGAGCACACCCTCCGCCATGAACTCCGGAGCGGCAGCGTCCGGTTCCTCACCGGGACGCACCACCTGGACCGGTATCGTCACGTTGATGTCGCGGTGGACCTGCACGACGATTTCGGTGGCGCCCAACTCTTTGATCGGGTGCTCGAGCACAATGCGGCGCCGGTCGAGCGCGAACCCGAGCTCCGCGAGCTCGCGAGCAATGTCGGTGGTCGTCACCGAACCGAAGAGGACATTCTGTTCCCCAGCCCGGCGCTCGAAGAGAAGCTTGGTACCGTCCAGTTCGCCGGCGAGCTTCTCGGCCGCACCGCGGCGTTCGAGATCCATGTCTTCCCAGTGCGACTGCCCCTCTTCGAAACGACGCCGGTTGCCCGGGCTGTCGGGATAGGCGAGCCCCTTCGGAAGCAGGTAGTTGCGGGCGTAACCCGGTTTGACCACCACCGAGTCGCCGCGCTCCCCGAGGTGCTCGATATGGTCGTTCAGAATCACCTTCATTGCGTTCCTCCATCGTCGTTGGACCGGGGCCGAAGCGAGTGGAAACTATCCGCTACGCCAAGCACCGCGACCACCAGCGGCAACGGCATCTGCAAGCAAAGCAGCGCGACGCCCCACCGCACCAGCCGACCCCGCCCGACCCAGCGCGCGAGGTGGGCTCGAATGATAGCCAACCCCTGAATAAAAAACAAGATGATCACCGCGATCAAGATGTTGAGGGCCGCCCAACGAGCGGTGCCCCCCAGAGCCAGGGTGCCGATTCCGGCCGCGGCAAAGAGCGCCGGCAACCACTCGTCGTTGCGGTACTCCTCGAACGGCCCCACCTCGAGGGGAAGCCCCAACATCCGTAGACGCGGCCGGATCCAGAAAAGCACCACCACCAGATAGGCCACCGGCAGGCTCGGCAGCACCCACGACGCCATCCGCTCGGCGGCATCGAGGGCCAGCTCCATCTCTCCCTCTGCAATTCCCCAGGCGGCGTACAGCTCGGTGGCATCGGCCGCCGCCGCTCGCAACCACACGGAAACAGCCTCGACCGGGCCCATCGGCAGCGCAAGCACGCTGACTGTGACCAGGGTCGCGAGCACCGCTCCCAGGGTTGTGAGCGCCACCCAACGTCCCTCGCTCGAACCCCACCGCACCCAGCCCTCCACCGAAACCGCCGGCAGCACGATGAGCAGAGCGTATGCCGCGAGCAACGGGAGCGCGAGACCGGCGGCGCCGACGGCAGCGGCCGCCAGCAACAAGGCTACCGCCGGGCCCCAGGCACGGAAGCCCTCGCCTCCCCCAGCCTGGAAGTGGAGCACCGGAATCAAACCCATCGGTGCGATCAACGCCCCGAGGAACGGGATCACGAAGAGGCCGACCGCCAGCAGGGCGACCATACCGGAGGCCACCCCACCGAGGCGCAGAAGCCGCAACGGCGGCGCCGGCGGCTCGTCTCCGGGCAACAGATCGGACTGCTCGTTCGTCATCGAATCAGGCCGGGCTCGAAAAC
>JBGMRN010000035.1:0-21785 GCA_048061535.1 Thermoanaerobaculales bacterium
CCCCGAGGCGAGAAAACACAGCTGGGCGCGGTGCATCGCCGCCCGCAGCAGAAAGATGGTGAAAAACGCAGGCTAAAGCCTGGCGCCAGCCTGCGCGGAGACATCCTCGGGCGAACCATCGCGGACCACCCGGCCGCGACTCATCAGGATAACGCGGGTGGCGAGGTCGAACGCCTCCTCGCGGTCGTGGGTGACGTAGACCAGGGTGAAGCCGAGCCGGTCCTGGAGGGAGAGGATCTCCCCACGCAGTCGGAGGTTGAGCTCGGGATCGAGGCTGGAGAGGGGCTCGTCCATGAGCAGGGCCCGGGGCTCGAGGACCAGCGCGCGGGCGAGCGCCACCCGCTGCTGCTGGCCGCCGGAGAGCTCGCCCGGCCGGGCCGCGGCGAGCTCGGTGAGCTCGACGAGCTCGAGCATCTCGTTCACGCGCCGCTTGCGCTCGGCCCGCGGCACGCCCCGCGCTCGCAGCCCGAGATCGAGGTTGCCGACCACACTGAGGTGCGGCCACAGCGCCAGGTCCTGGAACACCATCCCGAGCCCTCGCCCCTCGGGCTCGATCAGGAGCCGGCCGTCCGCGGAGGCGAGCATCCCGGAGACGAGCACCCGGCCTCGATCGGGAACGGCGAGGCCGGCAAACAGCCGCAGGACAGTCGTCTTGCCACACCCCGACGGGCCCAGAATGACGGTGCGCTCCCTCTCGTTCACCGTCAGGCTCACGTCATCGACGGCCACCCGCTCACCGAAGGCCAGGCACACCGAATCGAACTCCAGCAGCTTCACCGGACCACCACCCTCCTTCCCAGGATCAGGCTCAGCACCGCCACCGGCGCCACGGTCACGGCCACCAGGATCATGCACAGTGCGGCGATGAGGCTGGGGGCGCCGTTGGCGGCCAGGGTCATGATCCGGACCGGCAGGGTGTCCCACCCTGGCGGATGAACGAGCAGTGTCATCCCGACATCGCGAAGGCAGAACACGGCGCCGGCGAGCCCGGCCGCCGCGATTCCGCGCCATGCCGCCGGCGCCGCCACCCACACCAGGCGCCGGCCCCAACCGATCCCGGCCGCCCGTGCCGCCTCGATCTGACCCTCCGGAACCAGCTCCAGCGCCGCCCGGTTGAGACGCAATGTAACGGCGGTGTAGCGGGCGACGTAGCCGAGGAGAAGGATGAGCGGCGTGGCGTATACCATGTTGGCCCACGGCCGGTTCCAGAGCACGATGAGCCCCACCCCCATCACCGTTCCCGGCACCGCGAAGAGGAAGAGGGCCGCCGCGTCGACTGTCGTCCCGGCGCCTCCCGACCGTTCGCGTACCAGCATGGCCAACACGAACCCGAGACCTGCGAGAAGGGCGCCGCCCACCACCGCCAGGGCGACGCCCCGCCACAGGCTGTCGCCCGCGCTGTGCAACGCCTCGACGTAGGTCCCCGGGCCTCCCGCCTGGCCCACGAGAATCATGAGCGGTCCACCGACCAGCAGGACCGCGATGGCCCAGGCGGCCACGGTCGCGGGACGACGGAGCTTCCCGAGTGGGATCGTCAACGCATTGCCGCTCGCCAGCACGCCCGCGCCGCCCGCCGTGCCGGCGCGCCGCGCCGCCAGCGCCTCCAGCCCGAGCACGGCCGCGGTCAGCGCCGCCAGCGGCATGGCCGCAGCGGTGGCGGCGGTGAGGTCGTAAAACGCCGAGAACAGGGACAGGCTCTCGACCGCGAAGACGGGAAAGCGGAGGCTGGGAGGGACGCTCACCTCGCCGAGCGCGAGCAGAAAGACGAGGGCGGCGCCGAGCAGGACCCCCGGCGCTACCAGCGGCAGGCTGACTCGCCACAGCACGGTGGGCCACGGCGCCACCAGGAGGCCTGCCTCTTCGAGCCGCGACGGCACGCCCTTGAGGGCCGCCGCCACCAGGAGCATCACCAGGGGCATAAAGGCCGTGGTCAGCACCAGCACGCAACCGGGCAACCCGAACAGAAGGCGGGAAAGGGCGTGGGCTGTCCCCTGCCCCAGCCATTGCGCCACCGGACCGGTCTGAGATCCCGCCGCCATCCAGCCCACGGCCGTGAGGTATGGGGGCAGCAGAAGCGGCATGGCGAGGAGGG
Source organism: Thermoanaerobaculales bacterium (assembly GCA_048061535.1). Classification (GTDB taxonomy): domain Bacteria; phylum Acidobacteriota; class Thermoanaerobaculia; order Thermoanaerobaculales; family Sulfomarinibacteraceae; genus Sulfomarinibacter. The sequence goes on from JBGMRN010000035.1 coordinate 2,093, forward strand.
CCGTGAGAGCGCGCCGCCCGGGAAGGTCCGTCCGGCCGACGAGAATGCCGGCGGGCAGCCCCAGGACCACGGCGCCCAGGGTCGTCAACGTGGCCAGCGTCAGGCTGTTGCCAACCAGGAGCCACTGCCGCGGCGACGCGAGAAGGCCGCGATAGGCATCGAAACCCAGGTGCCCCCCGGCTGTGACGCTCTTTGCCACCATCACCGCCACGGGCAGCAATCCCGCCACCACGAGCAGGAGCACGGCCGAGCCGAGTACGAGCCTTCTCACGTGGACCGGACCCTCACGCTGGCGAGCAGGACGACAAACAGCACGGTCAACGCCACCGATACGAGCACGAGGGTCCAGCTCAGCAAGGCAGTGCCGACGGCGACCGCGAGTGGCGCGGTGACCATCGCCGCCGCGGCCATCCAGGGCAGGAAAACACCACGACCCTGCAATTGGTCAGGCATGGCGAAGATGGCGCCCATCAGGAGCGGCAGGGCCCATGCACCCGATCAAAACGTGCGCACGAATGTAGAAAAGATCTTTGAGCGCTCCCGGCGCCCCGGCCTCACCGCCACCGAAGAAGCCCTCATGACGCTCGATGTAGAGGCCGACCCCGAACATCATCACAGCAAACGCGAGGTAGGCCATCGCCAGCAACCGCGGCCCATCGAGCAACGGCGTACCCTCGAGCCCACCCGCCTTCCTCGTCAGCAGGGCCGGCGCCAGGAGGAGCAACCCGATTCCGAGGACGGTGAGAAGGGCATCGTCCAGCGGGATGGCGTTCGGGCCCGACACGAACAGATCAGGCGGCTCCCAACCGGCCCAGGCCGAGTACTGGTACAACACCACCTGGACCAACGATGCGAGAAGCGTGATGGCGGCGCCGGTGGCCGTGACTCGTCCCAACCACCCCTTCGACGCTCGCTTTCCCGCAGCCAACGGAAGCAGCACCGCTGCTGCAGACAGCCCCTGCCGTCTGACCAGGAGGGCGCCAATCCCCGTCAACAGAGCTGCAGCGGTCGCGCCCCGCGCGACCATCGCGCACCACCTCGCGGCGGTGGTGGCCTCCACGAGCCTGTCGAAGCTCGCCAGTATCAGCAGCATCCAGGCCGGGACGATGACACCGTGGTAGGCCATGGCCTCACGCCAGCCGAGGTCGCCGGGTTCGAGCCAGCGAACGCCCAGCGGAATGGAGGCCAGCAGCACGACGGCGGGTACCGCGAGGCAAATGACCGGCGCCCACTTGCCGGCGATCGCCTGTTTGCCCATCACGGTTTGGCCAGGCAAAACATCAGTACCCCACCCACGACTTCAGCTCGGGTTGGATTCCCACCATCTTCTGCGCCACGGCTGCGTAGGAGACGTCCATCAGATTGAGGCTTGCGAGGTTGGGCACGTCCTCCGGTACGGGCACGCCCGGATGGAGCGGCAACTGGGCGCAGTCGGCCTCAGCGAGCTGTCGTTCGGTGTCCGGCGAGAGCAGGAAGTCGGCCAGCCGCCGCGCCGCCTCCGGGTGTGGCCCGCCGTGGATGAGCACCACCGCGTTGGGTACCACGAAGCATCCGAGGCCGTCAGGGCCCTGGTCGGGAATGATCATGCGAACCGGGTCACCCCGGCGCATGCGGTTGATGGCGTCGTCGCTGTCCACCAGGGAGAGGGCCGCCTGACCCGCCGCCACCTGGTCCGCACTCTCGCCATTCGAGGTCGTGAGACGGATCTCGTTGGCTTGGAGGCGCTCGAGGAACGCCCGCCCGGCGTCGTCGCCGAGGCTGACATAGAGCGCCGCCACGTGGGAGGTCGTGGTCCCGAAGAGGGGGTTGGCAAGGACCACCTCTCCCCGCCACCGCGGATCGGCGAGGTCGAGCACCGACCGCGGCGGGTCCTCCACCGACGTGTTGACGACGAGCACCCTCAGCCGCGCGGAGAACCCCGTCCAGTACCCCTCCGGGTCGCGGAACAGCGGCGGGATCCCCTCGGCGGCGGGCGAGAGGAAGGGCTCGCCCACCCCACGCTGCTTGAGGATCTCGGCGCGGATCGGCTCGTTGGCCCAGTAGAGGTCGGCCTGCGGGTTGTCCTTCTCCGCCAGCAGCCGGTTCATCACCCCGGTGCTCTTGGCCTCCTCGGTGTCATAGACGGCCTTGACGCGGATGCCGGTCTCTCTCTCGAACCGCTCCAGCACGGGCTGGGAGAACACCTGGTCCTCCGACACGTAGACGACGACCTTTTGCTGCTTCGCCGTGGGCGCGGTGGGCCCGCGGCCGCACGCCGCAAACGGCAGCAGGGCGAGCATGAGGAGAATAGTGAGACGGTGCATGGTCACCTCCTGAATGTCCAGCGTAGCTTGACCACCAGTTGATCGTCGACCGGGCGCAGCGTGAAGCTCTTGTCGCTGTCGATCTCGGTCTCGGCGAAATCCGGGTTGATGGTGAGGTAACCGGTGAGGTCGCCGGTGAAGCTCCAGGTCAGATCACCTCCTGCCTCACCCTTGACGGTGCGCTCATCGCTCTCGAGGTCCGTCTCAGTACGAATGAGACCGTAGGGCGCCAGCGACAGGCCAAGGCCCTGGCGGAGAGCGCCGACACCGACCAATCGGCCCGCGCGCTGGAGGTCGATGAGGTTTGCGTCGAGGGTGATACCGCTCCACCTCAGGGTGGTCAGGTTTCGTGCGACATAGCGCTGGACATTGAACCCCCAGTGATCCTGCCCCCAACGGAAGCGGAGGGTCTGGGCGGGGATGCGGATCTCGGCGCTCCAGCCGTCGGACGTGCGGCGGGTCGCGGCGCCCCAGATTCCGTCCCAGTCGGTGGACATGTCCTCCGCCCCAGAAATCAACCCGTCGAGCCGCGCCGCCGCCGCGTTGATCTCGAAGAAATAGCCTCGACGCCCATCGGCGATCGGGTCGAGGACCACCGTCAGCGTGTCGTCACCACGCATGTTGCCGTCCCGCTGCATAGTGTGGATGGCGATTCGCGAGGGGTCGGGATCGTGACAGACAAAGCCGATGTAAATCGCCGATGCGTCCACCAACACCCGCACCTCGGTGGCGAAGGGGGTGGCCTCTCCGGGATGCGGATCCTGCTGGGTGAGGTCCGGGATCACGCCCGCCTGCTGCCACGCGGGCTCGTCGAGCGCTCCGTCGAGCGCTCCGTCGAGCCGGATTTGTCCCTCGATCCGGCCCGCCCGCATCAAAGGCGGGTCGGCCGCCGCTGCGGGCTGGGCCACCGAAACCAGTCCCAACACCAGGGCGAGCCCTAGCGCACATATCTCACCAGCTTTCTGCTGCGGCCGGCGATGCACCGCACCCAGCGGCGTTTGCTCGCCTCGGGGTGCTCCATGTACTGTCATGTACGCGTCCGCGCCCCTCAGGTCGCAAACCCCACTGGGCACGGCGCCTCGGCGCCCTCGCGACGAAACCCGGTGAGATACGCGGGCTTGCTTCTCCCACTGTTTCGTGCAGAAACGCACCGTCGGCGACGTCACTCAGCCGTCGGGCGCGCGGTGAAGTCGTCGAAGGAGGTGGCGGCGTCGGCCTTGGTCCAGAGCCCGACCCCTCCCGGCTCGGTGAAGGTGTCATCGTGGGCGTCGAGAAGCTTCTTACCGTCGAGCCATCCCTCGATGTGATCGCCCTTCTGGACGATCCTGATGGTGAACCACGTGCCCTTCGGGATCTCGATCCTGCCGACACCGTCGAGCATCTTGCGCATGCCGTCCTTCACCAGGTACACGCGGAAGTTGCGCTCCAGCGGGTTGTAACGGGAGATGTAGTAGTTGTCCTGGTCCTTCACCCTCCAGATCGGACCGCCGCCCTGGTCCTCGTGCCCGGTGTTCGCGCGGAGCCGGACCTCGATCTCACCGTCTAGAAAACCGACAGAGTTGTTCCAGCACAGATTGTAGGTGCCACCGAAGTTGTCAGACCTGGGAACGGCCTCCAGGATGTTGGGTGAGCTCGGAGCCGAGGGATCGGCCGCGACCTTCCATACCGCCAGCTTCCCACGCTGGTTGGTGGCCTCCACCTTCCACCCGGTGGGCAGCGAGCCGGGCTGCACTGCCTCGAACGTCACCTGCATCACCGTGGCCTCCGCCGGCCCTCCGGCGTACGCGAACCCCGCTATCGTCACCACCGCTGCGAATCCCATTCCGAGTGCCATCGTTGTTCTCATCGTGAGCCTCCCTTTCCGGGGTCTTCCCCTTGACTGACGTTTCCTTCCCATGGCAGCGCGATGGTGAAGGTGCTGCCCCTCCCCACCTCGCTGCGGACCTCGATACGGCCTCCGTTCGCTTCCACCGCCCATCGTGCAACGGCCAACCCAAGGCCCAGGCCGCCGTGAGCCCTGGATCGTGACGGTTCCACCCGGAAGAACCGGTCGAAGATACGCGCCATGGCCTCGTCCGGGATCCCGGGGCCCGTGTCCTCCACTTCGATCCTGGCGCCCCCCCCTCCGACACACCCACACGCACGACAATGGCGCCACCCTCCGGGGTGTAGGTGACGGCATTGTCCAGGATGTCAAGCAAAGCCTGCCGCAACGTGGCTCGGTCCACCATCACCCGCGGGTGGGAGCGAACCTCCAGCCTCAGCTCGTCGCGGGGGCTGACCACAGGTAGGCGCTCCGAGAGGCGCTCCGCGGTGATCCGCCGCGCTTGCGCCGCCATCGCACCGACGGGCGCCAACGCCCTCCCCGCGAGGACGATGCCTGCTAGCGCGGCGAGCAGAAGCACGCCGGGGATTCCCACCAGGAACGCGGCGAGCATACCGTGCAGCGTGGCCACGGTCTGCGAGGCGTCCGCTGCGACCACCACCATCATCATCATCATCATCATCATCTCGGGTAGGCCGCGGGCCCGTACAGGGGCGGCCAAAACGCGGTACTTACTACCCCGCGAGGTATGCACGAAGGTCGCCCGGTCCGGACGCCTCGAAGCCATGAGCTCGGCGAGCTGGGCCCGGTCCCAGCCGGCCGTGGCGTACTCCGTCTCGGCGCCCCGCGATATGCTGAACAGTGGCACCGAGCCGTGGTCTTCCAGCTCGCCCAGCTCGTCAGGCTCCTCCTCGTACGTCTTGGCCACCAATTGGAGCTGCTGATCGAGTTGGCGATCCAACTGGCGAAGGAGCGTTGTGCGGACCAGCGTGAAGGTGCTCGCCGCAAATACAGCAACCGTAAGGGTCACGATCGCGGTGTAGGAGAGGGTGAGTCGTACACGGATCGGAAGGTGACCGAGGATTCTCATCCGCCATCCTCGAGGAGGAAGCCCACGCCGCGCACGGTGCGGATCATGGCAGTCCCGAAAGGCTCGTCGATCTTGCGCCGCAGACGTGCGATGTAGACGTCGATAAGGTTGTCAATGGGCGTGACCCGCTCCGGCTCGTGCCACACCTCGCGGGCGATGGTCTCGCGTGACACCACGCGGCCGGGGCGACGCATCAGGCACTCGATCAGGTCCCACTCCCGGCCGGTGAGCTCGAAGACCTTTCCGGCTCGCGCCACTCTCCGGGTCACGAGATCCATCTCCAGCTCGCCGACTGCAAGCCGGAGCTGCGCTTCGGGTCGTCCACGCCGCAGGAGCGCCCGAATCCGCGCCAGCAACTCGGGAAAGGCAAACGGCTTGACGAGGTAATCGTCTGCCCCCCGGTCGAGGCCCTCGACCCGATCCTCCACCTCTCCCTTTGCAGTGAGTACCAGCACCGGGGTCTCGATCCCGCGCTCGCGCAACGCCGACAGGATTTCCAGCCCGTCCTGGCCGGGCAGCATCAGGTCGAGAACGATCAGGTCGAAGGCCTCCCGGAGGGCGAGAAAGAAGCCCTCCTCACCGGTCCGGCCAACGGCGACCTCGTACCTTTCGGAGGTCAGCCCTCGTTCCAGTGCCGCCGCCACCTTATCGTCGTCCTCGACTACCAGGATTCACATTCCCACAGCGGAAGGATACCCGGAAGGACGACTGTGAGAGCTGAATCTTTCCTGAAACTTCCGTCAGGCTGACTTTCACATTCCACGTTTGGCAGAAAAACTCCACCCCTCCGGATTCAATCTCATCGCCTTCGACGCCCGCAGCCACGGCAGCTCAGATGGTGACGGCACCGCCAACATGCTCAAGTTCTCTGCGGATCTCCGGGCGGCTTTGGACGAGGCCGAACGGCGGAGCGCCGACCCCGGCAAGCTCGGTGTGCTCGGGCTGTCGGCGGGTGGTGCGGCCGCGATCCACGCCGCCGCCAACGACGATCACATTCGCGCGGTGGTCACGGTTGGGGCGTTTGCCCACCCCGGCGACCTGATGCGGGCGGAGTTCCGGGACAAGAAAACCCCATCGATTCTCGTGCCCGCGATCCTCCGTTTCGTCGAGCACTCGATCGGCGCGCGCCTGGCCGATATCGCTCCTGAGCGCCAGATCCGCAGGGTCACGGCCCCGGCGCTCCTGGTCCACGGCGAGGACGACGCCGTGGTCCCGGTCGACCACGGGCGCCGTCTGGCCGCCGCAGCCGGCGCCAACGTCGAGCTCCTCGTCCTGCCCGGCCGCGGCCACTCCGACTGCAACCGCGACCCCCTGTTTTGGCCGCGGGTCATGGATTTTTTCGAAAAAGCCCGCGTGCGATAGGCGCGACCGCTATACTTCCGCCATGAATGGGCGGCACGCGTGATTCTGTCGGATGTCATGTCGATCCTCCGGGCGTTCGAACACGAGGGGGTCGAGTATGCGGTGTTCGGCGCCGTGGCTCTGAACATCCACGGCATCGGGCGCGCGACCGAAGATCTTGACGTCTTCGTGAGACCCGAGCCGGCGAATATCGAACGCCTGCGACGGGCGCTCGCCAGCGTCTACGATGACCCCCATATCGACGAAATCTCGAGTGAGGACCTGTGCGGCGACTACCCGGCCGTGCGTTACATTCCGCCCGATGGAGATTTTTACCTCGACATCCTGACCCGACTGGGCGAGTTTGCAGACTTTGAGAGCCTCGAGATCGAAACCGTTCGGATCGAAGGGCTCCCCGTACGAGTCGTCACCCCAAGGGAGCTCTACCGGTTGAAGGCCGACACCGTCCGTGGCCAGGATCGTGTGGATGCAGAATATCTCCGGGAGAAGTTCAACTTGGATGATTCGGAGAGCTAGCGTGCCGGTATTGAAGTTCCGATCGGTTGAGGAGTTCAACAGGCACCATCGCGATCTCTGGTGTGAGCATCCTGACGACGCCTGGTTTCAACGCGTCGCCAGGCTCTGGATTCGATCATCGCGGTTGAACCCGAGAAGGTTTCAGCCCGGTGTGCGCAAGTACCGGTCCCTGGAGGAGGCCGAGTCCGAACGTGAGTCCTGGCTCCAACAGCATGTCGATGCGCTGAGGCGAGAGCGCGACGGCTGACCCATCTCGTTCACACGGTTCAAATATGGGTCGACGCATGGCCGAGAGTTCGCTTCAACCGAATATCCAGATATTCGACCATGGCACTGTAATCCGCTCCGGCCGGCAACGTGAGCGGTATGTCGTACCGCTCGCCCGGTTCCACCAGCTGCTCGCTCGTGGTCAGCGGCGCCGGCAACGGCCGGCCGTCGCTCGCGATGACGTCGAAGGAGAAGCCGCCGAGGGAGACCAGCGCCGGATGGTAACCGACGTTGATGAGCCGGACCGGGACCCGCTCGCCGGGGGCCGCGGAGATCGCCTACGACAATGATGGCCGGCGCCACTGGGCGCTCGCCGACGCGATCACCGGCCGGCTTCGCTCGCCTCTCACCGAGGACGAGGCGGTCGCACTCGCGCGCGCCGACTACCTTCCCGAGGCCCCGGTCGGATCCGTGGTGTTGATCACCGACGTGGGTCCCGGCGACGAGTACCGGGGAGGACCGCTCCCCGCCTACCGGGTGAGCTTCGACCACCCCCTCGGCACCCGCCTCTACATCTCGGTCGAGCGGGGCGTGGTGACCGCCCGGCGCAACGACCGCTGGCGCTGGTTCGATCTTTTCTGGATGCTCCACGTCATGGACTACGTCGGCCGCGAAAACTTCAACACCTGGTGGTTGCAGATCGCCGCCGCCCTGGGCGTGGTCATGATCCTCAGCGGGTTCGTGCTCGCCGCCCTCACCTCCCCCCGGCTGAGGCGACTGTTCGAGGGCCGCCCGAGATGAGGGGCTGATCGGATCGCTCAGTTCAGCCCGTCGAGGACCCGCCGCATCTTCTCCTCGACCTGCTCCGCGATCGGTGAAACGTCGGGGTTGTCGACCAGCGAGAAACCGGCGGTCGGCTTGAAGGCGGCAACGGTGACACCACCGCCATCGCGCTCCATCACCACCATGTTGCACGGCAGGAGGACGCCGAGCAGAGGCTCGCCGGTGAGGGCCTGGTGCGCGAGCTTGGGATTGCAGGCGCCGAGGATGACGTAGCGTTTGAAGTCCAGATCGAGTTTCTTTTTCAACGTCGCCTTGACGTCGATCTCGGTGAGGATGCCGAAACCCTCCTCCACGAGCAGCTCGGTGGTGCGTTCCACCGCTTCGTCGTACCCCATTTCGGGAAGCTCCTTGACCAGTGCGTAACGGGTGTCCATTTCATTCCTCCGTTGTCGGGGCGGGCGGCGGGATCGGACCGCCGCGTCTCCCCAATCTTACTCCAGTTTCAAAAGGCGAATCGGAACCCCTGCTGGTATGAGGGGGCGTTCGTCGTGTTGTCGACCTCGGCGAGATAAGCAATGATCGCGCCGTCGCTGGAGCTGACCCCGGCGCGCACGATCAGGCCGTCCCGCTCGCCGGCGCCCAGCCGCTTGAGCACGTCGTTCATCTGCTTCCACTCGAAAGGCTCGAGGTTGACGGTGAAGGAACTGTTACCGAGAGCGGGGTTGCCGTCCTCGTTGAAGATCTCCACCAGAACCTCGACCGGCGCCGGCGAGACGTTGACCAACCCCAAATTGGCGCGGAACCCGTCCTTCTTGTTGGCAAGCATGCGTGTCGTTCCTGCCTGGCCGGTGCCGGCAAACGATGCCGAGCTCATCGGGACGCCGCGAATCGTCTGTCCGTAGGTCCCGGCGTCCTCCGCCGGCGTCCAGTTGCGGCTGAGCACAACCACCGGCCCATCGGCAAGATAGTGCAGGCTTCCCGAGCCTTGCTCGCCGAACAGGGTGGCCACCACATCGGGGATGTAGGTCACCGGACCATCGAGATTGACGACGACGCTCTGGGCGTTCGTGTTGTCCTGACCGGACGGGTTGAACCAGAGGTGAATCACACTTGCACCCTGGTGGTAGATCCAGAGGTCAGAGGTCCAGAAGGACCCGAACTTCCCCTGCACGTGGGAGACCGCCGCCACGTAGCCTTCGAGGTGACCACCGGCTGCAGCTGCAGGCGCGGCGACGGCGACGGCGAGCAAAGCGAGACAGAGTACGAGGATGAGCTTGCGCATGGTCTTCACCTCGCCCCCGTCGGGTTGAGCTCGAAGGTCCAGAGCTCGACGCCGTCGCGGTCAAAGGCGATGATCGTGCTCGTAGTGATGAAGCCGCTGCCGGCAGCATCTCCCTGGCCGATCGGATCATGGCCCATGCCGCCTCCCGATCCCATCTCCCGCGCGGACACGTAGATCTGGGCGCCATCGGGCGAGAACTGCACCATCGAAGCCATCTCGGCGGCGATCGTCACCCGCCACCGCTCCTGGCCGGTGACCGTGTCGAGGGCAACCAACGTCGTCTCGTCGCCGCCCGAGCCACCATGATCGGCGTCCTTCGCGCCGCCTCCCATGCCGCCGTCGCCCATGCCGCCGTCGCCCATGAACCAGTCGTCGACGAGGGCTACGATGACCAGGTCGCCGTCAGTCGTGGACATCATCGGCCAGCCCTCGGTGAAGCTCACGCGCCACCGTTCGTTGCCGTTTGCGTCCACGTTGACAAGCTCGCGGTCGGTGGTCGAGGGCCCACCGCCGGCGATGAGATTGCTCATGTCCATGCTGGACACCAGCAGGCTGCCGTCGTCGGCAACCACGATCATCCCGGAACCACCCATCATGCCGCGGCCACCGCCCATCATGCCGCCACCGCCGTGCGCGAAGGCAAAGGTTGCCGCCACCATGCTCAACACCAAAACCATCAGGTTTCTTCTCATCTCATACCTCCCAGAGGTTGATTTCGTTCGACGTTGATAGAAGCCCGAGAACAGCTCCGCAGTTCCGGTGTCGTCCCAGGGCATTGCTCCCGACGCACTTGGTGACGCTGGAGGGGCTGAATAACCCGTTACCATGGCCAATGAACCGACTTGCCGTCATCCGCCGTGGCGATCAACTCGGCAGGAGGATTCATTTCCTTTCGTCACTATTTAATTATATGCTTATATCCTCAATTTGTCAACCCGGCGCAGCAATTCGAGCACCGGGCATTCCGAGGAATCAACCCACACCTGGCATCAGTCGTCCCCGACCGGCGTCACCGCTACCCGGATGACCCGGATGGTCCCCTTGCCGTCAACCATCAGCCCGACGCTCCCCGGAGCACCGGAGCCACCGTGACCGTGGACCACCATCTCGCCATCCACGAATCCCTTGAGGTGCTTGCCGGCGACTGAGGACTGCAGCGTCAGCGAAGAGGTCGGCGCGGAAACATTGGCGTTGTCGAAGACCTCGACCTCGCCCCCATTGCGTCGCAGCAGGCTCGTCTCGCCATCGGTCGACACGGTGAAAAGAACCGCAACGTCGGCTGCAGCCACGTGGTGCGCGAGCCCGACCGTGCCCTGGAAACCGCTGACATCAACCTCCGCCTCGATCACGACATCGCCGAAGGTCTCCGGCAACACGAGCAAGGAGGCGCCGTCGACCGCCAATGCCAGTCCACTGCTCCCGGCGGGGTCGGCAACCGCGCTGACTGAGGCAGGGTCACTGCCCGGCGCCGGCGTGATCAAAACACCCAGCGCCGCCAGGTCGATCGGGAGGGGACGCCACTCGAGGTCGCCGTCTCCGCCCTGCGATAGTCGGGACCCGAAATCCACTTCTACCACCGGCTCTGCCGCGGGCTTCGCGGTTTCCGACGGCGCTTGCGGCTCGTCTCTGACCACCGCCACGCCGTGCCGATAAACGAGTGCACCGCCGAGGTCCGCCGTCCGGGTGATCAGACCAACAGACACGAGCAGGGCCAGCAGGGCGGTGGCACGTAGGGCGACGAATCTGCTTGACGCACGGTCCTGATCGCCGACGCTCGCGAAGACTCGAGCTGCGGCGGCAATACCAAGAACCACCAGGGTCCAGAGGGCAAGATCAGCGTGGTTGGAAAGGGCTGCCTCCGCCTTCGCGGGAATCACGCCGATCGTGTCCGCCGCCTGCCGGCCCGCCAGGTAGGCCACCCCGGCGCCGGCTGCGGCCAGGGCATACAGGAGGGCCGCTGACCGCTCGAGCCACGCCTGACGCTTCAAAATCAGCGAGACCACCTCCACCGCGAGCGCCGTCAAGGCCAGCGCCACCGGGAAATGAACCACCGCGGGGTGAATATTCGGCAAGGACGTCATCGCGGTCAAGAACTCAAACATGCTCATCTCTCCTTTGACCCGGCCTCCTGAAAAACCTCCAGGTTTCTTTCCGATGGGCCGGACCGACCGCGGCTCGCGAAACGCTTCTCACCGGGTCAGTTTTGCGATCAGATTTCGATCCGCCGCAGGCGGAGGGCGTTGCCGACCACCGAAAACGAACTCAGGCTCATGGCGGCGGCGGCGATCATCGGGGAAAGCAGCAGACCGAAGAACGGATAGAGCAGGCCCGCCGCGATCGGCACGCCGACCGAGTTGTAGGCGAAGGCGAAGAAAAGATTCTGTTTGATATTGGCCATGGTGGATCGCGACAAACGCCGCGCACGCACGATACCCCGCAGGTCCCCCTTGACCAGGGTGACCCCCGCTGACTCCATCGCAACATCCGTCCCCGTGCCCATGGCGATGCCCACCTGGGCCTGGGCCAGGGCAGGCGCGTCGTTGATGCCGTCACCCGCCATCGCCACAATCGCTCCCTCGGCCTGGAGCTTCTTGATCGCCTCGGCCTTCTGGTCCGGCAACACCTCGGCGATGACGTCGTCGATTCCGAGCCGACGTGCCACGGCCTCCGCGGTTGTATGGCTGTCGCCGGTTAGCATCACCACCCGAAGGGCCTCCTTGTGAAGGGCCTCGATGGCCTCAGGCGTCGATTCCTTCACCGGATCCGCGACAGACACGAGCCCGGCGGAAGCGCCGTCAACCGCGACGAACATCACCGTCTGACCCTCCGACCGCAGGGCCTCGGCAGGCTCGACGAGCGAGCTTGGGTCGATACCCAGCTCCTCAAGCAGAGCCCGGTTCCCGATCGCCACCACGTGGCCGCCCGCGCGGCCCACCGCACCCTTGCCGGTGATCGACTCGAACTCGGCGGCCTTCTCGATCTCGAGGCCACGCTCGATCGCGCCCTCGACGATCGCCTCTGCGAGTGGATGCTCGCTCGCGCGCTCGATGCTCGCCACCAATCGCAGGAGTTCGTCTTGGTCGAGGCTGCCGGTGGCCTTCACCTCCTGCAGCTTCGGCCGGCCTTCGGTGAGGGTCCCCGTCTTGTCGACCACCAGCGTATCGACCTTGCGCATCACCTCGATGGCCTCGGCGTTCTTGAACAGGACACCGACCGTCGCGCCCTTGCCGGTGGCAACCATGATGGACATCGGCGTTGCGAGCCCCAGCGCACAGGGGCAGGCGATGATCAGCACCGCTACCGCGTTGATCAGAGCATGGGCCATTTTCGGATCGGGCCCCCACAGCGCCCAGACGATGAAGGTCAGGACGGAAATCGCGATGACCGCCGGCACGAAATAGCCGGCGACCATGTCGGCCAGCTTCTGGATCGGCGCCCGACTGCGCTGCGCCTCCGCAACCATCTGCACGATCTGTGACAGCAGCGTGTCGGCGCCGACCTTGTCGGCACGGATGACCACCGAGCCGGTGCGGTTGATGGTGGCGCCGATCACGGTGTCGCCCGCCTTTTTTGAAACCGGCAGCGGTTCGCCGGTGATCATGGCCTCGTCGATCGACGTCGTCCCCTCGAGGACCACCCCATCGACCGGCACCTTCTCACCGGGACGCACCCGCAGGCTGTCGCCGACCTGGACGTCATCCAGGGGGACGTCCTCCTCGCTGCCGTCGGCATTGACCCTGCGCGCAGTCTTCGGCGCCAGGCCGAGGAGGGCCTTGATCGCGGCCCCGGTCTGGCTGCGTGCCCTCAGCTCCAGCACCTGACCGAGAAGCACCAGGGTGACGATGACCGCCGCGGCCTCGAAGTACACGGCGACGTTGCCCTCGAGGTCGCGGAACGAGTCCGGGAAGATCCCGGGCAGGAGGACCGCGACGACGCTGTACGCATAGGCGACGAAAACACCGAGACCGATCAACGTGAACATGTTGAGCGAACGGTTGACCACCGACTGCCATCCGCGAACAAAGAACGGCCACGCCCCCCACAACACCACCGGCGTCGCGAGGAGAATCTGGATAAGGGTGAGACTTCGCTTGGAAATCCCCCCGGCCCCCTCGAGGCCGGGTACGAACTCCGCCATGGCGATAACAAAGACCGGCACGGTGAGTACTAGGCTCACCCAGAATCTGCGGCTCATGTCGACGAGCTCGGCGTTTTCCTCGTCCCCGACGGTGATCGTGCGGGGCTCCAGCGCCATGCCGCAAATCGGGCAGCTTCCGGGCTCGTCGCGGACGATCTCCGGATGCATCGGGCAGGTGTACTCAACCGTCTCGGTCACGGTCAGCGGGCTCACCGATTCGAGCGCCATGCCGCACTTCGGGCACGGGCCTGGCGCCGAGGAGCGGACCTCTGGGTGCATCGGACAGGTGTACTCGGCAGCCGCGGAGGATCGGGCTCGAGGTGCACCATCGCCGCTGTGCCCGGCGCCACAGCACGAATGACCCGCTCCCTCGGAGGGCTCGGCTGCTCCATCCTTCTCTGCCTGGGCCCCGGTCCACCGCTCGGGCGTCGCGATGAACCGGTCGCGACACGATGCGGAGCAGAAGACATGGCGAACGCCTGCATGCTCCGCCTCGAATTCGGACCGGTTGGGGTCCACCTGCATCCCGCACACCGGGTCCGTAACTATGCCACCGATATCGGGTGCGCCGTGGCCGGCGCCGCCGTGGTGATGGCCCTCGTCGTGCCCATGGTCGTGATCGCTCATCGCTTCCTCCTCGGAGCCTCGGGGCTCAATTTCGCCTTCACGCATCTTCCCGCCGGACTCGGCGCAATAGAGTCCAGCTCTCCTATTCTCAGCGGGTTTCGTCGCGAGGAAGGCTAGCCCGCATTTCTCACCAGCTTCCTACTGCGGCCGATGATGCACCGTGCCCAGCAGCGTTTTCTCGCCTCGGGGTGCTCGACGTACCGCAAGTACGCGCTCCGCGCCCCTCAGGTCGAAAACCCCACCGGGCACGGCACCTCACCGCCCTCGCAACTGAACCCGGTGAGATATGCGGGCTAGGGACCGGGCCGGCGCCGGTTTCCCGGCACCGACAACCGAGCCGTCTGTTATTCGGATTCACCGTGCTCGTGCTCTTCCTTCTTCTCCATCATCATCTTGCATTTCGACATCGAAGCGCCATCGTCCTTGCCGCACGACATCTTGGACATCATCTTTCCCCGCATCTTCATCATCTTTTCGTGCATCATCTTGCGCTGGCTCACGAGCTCGTTGAGCAGCGCAGTCATGGCCTCGATCTTGGATTCGCCTTCGGCGGAGTTCATAGCATTCGCAAGCTCATCGACCTTCGCATCCATCATCTTGCAGTGCTTTTTCATCTGCTCGCTCTTTTGCATCATTTTCTGATGCACATCCGTCATCTCACCCTTCTCCATCGCCTCGTCGCCATGATGCTCGCCACTCTTCTCCGCACCCTGTTGGGTGGCGCCCTGATGATCATGCCCGGTGTGGTCGGACTGGGCGACAGCCGCCGGCACACCAAAGAAAACCGCCAACGTCATCGCACCAAGAACGTACTGAATACTCTTCATTCTCATGCTTTCTCTCCTTTAAAATTCTCTGCCGGTAACGGTTGCGCCACCGACTGTCGTGGCCCGCGGTCGTTCCAGACAACAACCGCAGGCAGGTTGATATTCACGCGCCCTTTTCCTGAACGCTCCCGGAAGAAGTCGTTGGCTCCGAATGTGGAAAGATCATCTCATTGATTGTCTCCTCCGACGGAGGAGAGTCCCCCACCGCCGGCGATGTCGGATCGATCGGTTCACCCAATAGCGTCGTGAGCCGATCGACTGCCGCCAACATCCGCCGGACGGTCCGAGTGGCCTCCGGCGAGAGTCGCCCCACGGCGAGAAGATCGCTCGCTGTGAGATTGGTTTCACGAAGCATCGGGATCGCCTTCCTTCTGAGATCGAGGCGGGCGCCCTCGGACGCCGCCCGTCGTTCGGCAGCAACCCAGCCTCCGACGCTGCGCTCGAGGCTAGCCCCAACCCCCTCGATTTGTTTGGCCAGCGCTTCGATCTCGGCTGCACCCCCAGGCGCCGGGTCAACTCGCCACGGCCCCCTCGCCATTTGCAGAAGTTGTTTCTTCACCCGGCGAAGAGGACGGGTGACACCCCAGTAGACCGCACCCAGAACGGTCCCGAGCAGAGCGACCAGCAGCGCGAACGCCAATCCCACCGACGATCTCCTCAACCGAGTCCTCAGGGTTCCGGCCAAATCCTCGGTGCCCCGCACGGTGATGAAACCAAGCTCGCCGGCCAAAGGTACGCTCACTGAACGACCGTCCTCGACCTTGTCGGTCGGCGAGAACGCCACCTCGATTCCGAAGGGCTGCAAATCCGAAGCGGTGTCCGCAATGTACCGTTGAACGTCGGCAGGCGGGTGATCCGTCACCATCCCTGCGACGTGGTGCGCGACGCCGGCAACCTGCTCCCGTTCCCAGGCCGCAACCTGGGCGCTCGTGGTCCGTTCGGCGATGAAGGCGTGGGAAGCCAACACCGCCAACACCACGGCGCTGGTCGTCAGCGTCATTCGCTGGGCGAGCGAGAGTCGTTGCAGCATCTAGCTGCCTCCTCCCGAGGGATCGTCGGTCGGCGACAGCCGGGGCGGCCGCTCAGGAGACCACCGCGGTTGTGGAAAATTCAGCACTTCACCGCAGCGGCCACGGGTCTCTCCGAGATACGGATTGCTGATGCGATCACCGGATCGTTGGAGCCACATGTTGTTGTGCAGGGGGCAGAAAACCACCACCGTGTCTTCGACACCGGCGTTCGACCTGAACCAACTGAGCGCATCGCTCAGCTTGCCGAATTCCGCACGAACCGTCTCGAGGTCTGAGCTCCTGCCCAGCTCCCGCGCGATCTCGGAGATCTCCCTGAGACCGCGCCCCAATTCTTGCTTTTTCGGACTCTCGTCCCGCAACGCCTTGCGTGCCAACGAGCCTGCAACCTGGGCCAACCGTTCAGTGTGATACGGCACGTCCGTAGTCGAGTCGGCAGCCAGGGCAAGACGGATCGAGTTGTAGTGGCTGAAAACCTGCTCGAACTGACCGGCTTTCCCGGCCGACGCCGGTTGAGGGAAAAGCGCCAGGGCGAGAGCGATGCCCATTGCGATTGTCACCGTTTTGTTCATCGAATCCTCCCTTCAACTCGGGTGATTTCGCCGGAACCCTAGTTGGAAACAATGTCCCCACATCGCAGCATCTTGGACCCGTAGTACGGGTTGGTAATCACGTCGGAATCCTGGAGCCATGGCTTCTTGGCCATGGAACAGAAAACAACGTTCGGGCGTTCGCCGGAGACCATCTCTCGATAGCGAACCAGCGGGCGGCTGAGCTCGGCAAAAGCCAGACGTGCGTTCTCAAGGGTGGTCGCGGACACCAGGGTCTTCGCGGAACCCTCAACCTCGGGGAGAAGCGATTGACATTCCTTTCCATCCCCGGTTGCAACGCCGGCGGTGCCCGCCGAAAACGACGAGGCCGTCTCTCGGGCGATTCTCTGGATCTCCCCGGCGTGTTCTGCGACACCTTCAATCGTGTCGCCCGCGAGGGACGCATGAATCGCTTCATAGTGGGACATGATCTGTTCGAAAACGGTACCTCCGGCCTCGGCGCCTCCGTGGGCGGCCAAGGGGGACGCAAGCACAGCGCTCAAGCTCAAGAATCCAACGATCATGGTGATTTTTCTCATTTCAGACTCCTTGTGATGTTAACGATGAATCGGACATCTCGCCACCGGACCCAACAACGGCCCACTTGATCCCGCCCTTTCCCCGCGAAGTCGAAAACCGGCTTCTCCGGGACGATTTCGCTGCATCTCGCTTGCTCGGTTTGGTCATGAGTCCTCCGCAGGGTTTTTCCCTACCTGGTCGCGTGCCTCGCCGGCCGCGAAGACCTGGTCCTCGCGCCAGTCGATCTTCAGGTAGCGTCCGGGGCGTTCGAGAAATGCCCCGCGGCACATCTCGCAACAAAAGTGGTACTGCACATGGTTGAATTCGGTACGCGGGCTACCGGGTTTTACGACCGTCATTCCACAGACCGGGTCAACTCGAGTCATGACGAACTCTCCTTTCGATGGATCATGGGGTGCTATGACGCTGCCGGGTCGCGGCGCCGCAAGCGAAGCGCGTTTCCGATCACCGACAACGAGCCAAGGCTCATGGCGGCCAAGGCGATCACTGGACTGAGGAGCAAACCGAAGACGGGGTAGAGCACTCCTGCTGCAATCGGCAATCCGAGACCGCTGTAGATCAAGGCGAATCGAAGGTTCCCCCGGATGTTGCTTGTCGTGGCTCGACTCAAACGGCGGGCTCGAACGACCTTCCGAAGATCGCCTCGAGTCGGCGTGACGCCGGCGCTCCTCGTCGTCCCATCAGCCCCCGCGCTCAGCTCGATCCCGACATCAGCAACGGCCATGACCGGCGCATCGTCGACGGCATCGCAGGCCACCGCAACCGTCTTGCCCTGGCCCTGAATCCGCCGTACAACCTCGGCCTTCTGATCCGGTCGGACCTCCGCCTCCACCTGGTCGATACCGAGCGGTCTTGCGATCGCCTCGGCGGTGGCACAACGGTCGCCGGTGATCAACACGACCTGCATGCCTTCGGCACGAAGCTGCCTGACAACCTCCGGAACATCCTTCTTGACGGGATCCACAGCCCCGAGGAGCCCGACCACAACGCCATCCACTGCCACGAACATCACCGTCTGCCCATCCGCACCGAGATGATCCGCCCGGGTCACGGCATTTTCGGAAAGGGCAGCACGACTTTCGACCAGGGTTTGGTTGCCCACCACGACCGAGTTTTTTCCGACCGTGCCGTGGACGCCCATCCCTGGAATCGACTCTAACCTGCCGGTCTCGAAAAGTTCGAGGCCCCGTTCTCGGGCGCCGGCAACGATGGCTGATGCCAATGGGTGTTCGCTTGCTTGCTCCAGCGATGCGGCAAGCCTTAGAAATCCAAGGTCAGAACTCGTGCTTGTGGCCGCCACCGTGACCAATTGCGGGCAGCCCTCCGTCAGTACACCTGTCTTGCCGATGACCAGAGTATCGACCTTCTGCATGGCCTCGATAGCCGCGGCACTCTCGAACAGGATGCCGGCATCCGCGGCCTTGGACGCAGCTACCACAAATGGCACCGGCCTCGCCAAGCCCAGGGCGCAAGGGCAGGCGATGATGAGCACTCCCATCGTGTTGACAAATGCGTAGGCGATCGCAGGTTCCGGTCCCCAGATGGACCAGACGATGAATGTGGTTGCTGCAGTCAACACGGTGGCAGCCACGAGTACTATCACGGCTGCATCGGGCAGCGCCTGAAGAGAGGCCCGGCGCCGCCGAACCGCAACCACCACCTGCCCAGACCGAGGAGATGAGGTGTTTCGGCCGCCGTGGTCCAGGTTGGCCAACTGGCCCGTCTTCTGAACTCTGATGGCCATCGACATCCGTTTGCCGCCGTCGAGCGCGAGAAGCCGGCCAAGCAGCGCGAAGAAAGTAACAACCGCAGCCACCAGGAAAAACACGTCCGGCTGCCGGTTGGGAACCCGTGAGAATGTGGAGAGGATCTCCGGGAAGAGGGTTGCGATCACGCCGTAGAGGTACGCCGCAGCGACCGTGACTCCAACCAGAGCGAGCATGGTCGGTTTCCCCCTCGTGATCGAACGCCAACCTGCCACGAGCAGCGGCCAGGCGCCCCAGAGGACAACCGGGGTCGCAAGCGCCATCAACATGAACTCGGCCATCGTCCGGGCCGCCGAGCCGTCAAACGCTGCCCCACCCAAGCGCACACTCAATGTCAGAATCAAGAGTGGCGCCGTGGCTGCGGCACTGACCCAGAACCGGCGACGAATGTTCAACAGATCCTCGTCTTCTCTGCTGACGGCGGCGACCGTTCGCAGTCCGAGATCGAGGCCGCAATCCGAAGACTCCGCCGGCCCGCTTCGCGGCACCTCCAGGCCGAGCGCACTCATGGTTGAATCGATTGAACCGGTCATCTCTCGTGACCGTGTTCCCCGACGTCCAGGCAAGCACCACCGGGTCTCGACGACCACTCCGCCGCTCCTTGTCGCCCATGGATGAGAATCGCTGACATCGGATTTCCCTTTCGTTGTGGAAGCGTTGTCCGACACCAGGACACCACCGCCACCGAGGTGGTTTGCAATGCGCGTGCCAAAAAGCATGTTGTTGAAAACAATGGTGATGACACATCACTGCCGTGAATGCACCTCGCAAATTGCTTCAAACACAGCAGGGATGTTGGAAATCCGGCA